>JBAVPB010000076.1:0-17286 GCA_049692655.1 Chthoniobacteraceae bacterium
CGAGCGAACCCACCAACAGCATCGCGGCGAGGGCACTGCCGGCGGCGCTGGTTGGAAAACAGGCGGGCCGGCCCGGCTTTCCCGATGGCAGCGGGGCGTCCGCGGCAGGGAGAACGGAAAGAATGGCGAAGAAAACGAGGTTGACCACCGGCACGAAGAAAAGCAGGCAGAGCGCAAGGGGCTGCCCCGCCGAGCGGAGGCGGCGGAGGGTAAGAACGAGGCCCACCGCGAGGAAAGGAAGCGAGGTGAGCAGCATGATATAGTAAAACTTCGCGTCGGTGGGCGGGAGCGCGTTGATCGAGGCTACTCCGTATGGTTTTACATAATTCCAAAAGTACCATGAGCGCTGGAAACCCTGCCACGCGATCAAGCGATCGAGATTATATTTGAAGGCCATGAGGGCGCATCCCCACAGGAAATAAGGCCAACGATCAATCGTGCGGGGGCCGGTGATTTTGGATGAGGCGGGGTCTGGCTCGGGAATCATGGGAGAGAGCGGGATTGGAGATCAACGAAGGATGTCGCGGATTATTTTTCGAGGAGCGTGAGGATGCGCTTTTTGGCGTCGGTCATCCTTTCGTTGTAAGGTTTGAGGTCGCGCCCGGCTTGCATGGCAGCCACTCCTTCCTCCGCTGAGGAGATGTAATCGTTCAGGGCCTGCTTCAAATCCGGCGGGGTATCCGTGTGTGATGCGAGGACTTTCAGGCTCCCGATGAAATTCCTATAGCGCTCCATGCCGGGCGGGCCTTTGCTCAATTGATCGGCAGCGGCGGAAAATTCCGGGTAGAAGGGGGAATTGTATTTTTTAGGCGGGGTGTTGCCGGAGTCCAAAACGCCGCTGAGTTGCACCAGGCCGAAAATGACCAGGAAGGGCCCCAATATCTTCATCATCCTGCCGAATTTGCGGTGCCACAGTTCCGCCCGCTCGGGATTCTTGGGGTTAACCGGAATGATCCGGTGGGCCAGAAGTGAGGAGTAAATTCCGCCGCCGATGGGGATAAGGCCTTCAAGCTGAAGATGCATGTTCTTTTATTTCTCCGGTTTGTTGGCGTACCAGACGACCACTGAGATGATGGTGGTGCCCATCACCACCGCCGCGATCGCGGCGCCAATTGTTATCTTCGACAGGCTACCGGTAACGTAATACTCACGGATCACGTAATAGGCTGCGCCCGCAAGGATGGCGCAAAACATGAGTGCGAATTTTTTCCTCGAATAGAGCTTGATGGGAGGTTCCGGAGGTCCGGATGGAGGTATTGGATCCATGTGATGACTGCCAAAGAGGGTAACGGATGCGGGTCATGGTATCCGCCGACTGTGACGCGATCAATTTAAAAAGGACTTTGCGGGCGCGGCGTGTTCGAAACCGCGAATGCCGCAAAGGTTGCCAGTGATTCCAGGAAGGATGTGACCGTTTCCACCGCGCTTGTAAAAAGCCGTGTTTCCTACAAAATCTGAAGGGTCAACGGATTGACGCCGCGGCCCGCCAGATGGTTTTGGTTGCGCGAGGAGGAGGGCTTCGGAATGAACTTTTATGAACATGTCAATAGTCAAGGGCTGACCCCGTCACAAACTGGCTTTTCACCCAATTCATTTGCTCCTGCTGACGACTTGCAGGATTTGAAGCAGAGCTTCCCATACCGCTCCAGAAGGTGGAACTTGTCGCGGCTGAGTAGTCGAGCGATGCTTCGTTTACAACGGCAGTGCTTATCCTCCCATCCGGGATCGAAGCCATTGACGGGATCCCCATCGGCATAACCATAAAGCGACATACTTGCAGAATGTCCCAAGGGATCCGGACTCATAAACCGTCCGCTGTTGGGCTCGTAATACCTCGCCCCGAGGTAATAGAACCCGCTCGGATCTACCCTGTGTCCACGCTACGATCCCCCGGCGCTTCAGTGCCAAGGCCAGGACCAAGCCGCCAATTCCAGCGCCTAAAATAGAAAAATTCAGGTTCGTGTTTCGCATGACCGTCTTGATCCAGGCAGACAATCGCTCGATAGGCCTGATGGGAAGCTTCTGGAAGCTGATAACATTTGAAGGATGCCCGATACAACGGAAAAAGCGCGAATGAGGGGTTCGCCAGGTATGGCATTACGATAAGTCTGGTGGAGCAGATTTCACGCAGAGACGCGGAGGGCGCGGAGGGGGACGAAGAGAAACTAGAGGATGAAATGGTGAGAGCTGCGCGGGAGATGCATCAGCGTGTCAAGATATGACGCCTGATCCGAATGGCGTTAAGATAAGAGAGATTTAGGATGGCCGCCCCGGCGTGATGACGTATTCCGGCGGCCCTCCGGGACGCATTCATTTTGGAGCGAAATCCCGGGGTAGTCGCTGGCGCTCGACCCCGGGCTAATTTCCGGCAACCCTCCGGGTTGACCAGAGAAGCTTTCTGTAAAGCGCCTTATCTTAACGCTATTCAAGCCTGACCCCCATTGTCCACAACCCGTTGTTGGTTTCCTCGCCACCGCAGATGGCCGCACGGCGGGAAAGTAAACTGCCGCCGTGCGTGTTCTATATCGACCACCTGTTTGCACGCATGCAGCGTCTTAATACATACGAAGCAAAGAGGACTGCCATGACGATAAGCGGATCAAGTATATCCCAAGGACGGCCACCGGCGTTCATCTGTGAATAGGACGCGAGTAAAAGATCGATCGTGAGACCGGCATAAACCCACTCAGTCAATCGAGGCATATTAGGAATCAGAAGGCCCACGCCACCGAGTATGTGGGTCACCCCAATCAGCGGAATGATATAGCGCGGGTATCCGAGCTTTTGAGTGACGATCCCGCTTTCTCCGGGGTCGTGAATCAGATATAACCTTCCAAAATACACCCAGATGAGGGCGAGAAGCCCGGTTACTACCATCGCTGCTATTTGAGTTGCCCGACCTGCCGCAGGTTTATCTATTGTGTGCCCGTATTTCATATTAAAGTGGTCCTTTCCTTGTATTTAAATGGTTTAATCGTCCGGCAATAAGCCTGCATGGTGGGACGGCCTCCGTGTCGTGCATTAAACGAGGGTTTTCTGCGCCTTTCACCACAAGGTAACTGGTGTTCGCCTCAACCAAGTGCCGGTCGTCAGTTGCTCCACCGCGAACCGGGCGACATCGGCGCGTGCTATCTTGCCGCCTTTGACGCCCGTGAGGTCGGTGACGGCCCTGACGCTCCCACGAGCCGGGTCATCGGTGAGCATCCCGGGCCGGACGATGACCCAATCGAGTGAGCTCGCGCGGATCGCGGCTTCCTGACCCTCCTTGTCCTTGTAAGCATGGCGGAGCAGCAAAGGCTGGAACAGCCGGTCGAACACGAAGCCGCCGTGGCCATGGCTGTCCCCGACCCCCAGGGCGCTGATGCAGACTAGGCGGCGCACGCCCTTGCGCGTCATCGCCGCGACCAGGGCGCCTGTGGCGACGGACAGCAGATCGACCTTGCGGAAGCCCATGCCGGTGCCCAAGGAGCTGATAACTGCATCGCAGCCGTCCAAGGCGCGCATGAGGGCGCTCTCATCGCGAGCATCGCCCTCGATCAAGTCTGCTCCCTGCAGATCGGCGCGCGCCTTCGAGCGAACCAGGGCCACGACGGAATGGCCTTTCGTAAGGGCGTCGCGGACGATCAGCCGCCCGGTTCCGCCTGTCGCTCCCAAAACCAGAATTTTCATGCGGCCTCCTTTGCAGCCGCGAATACATCGCGTGCGGTTGTCGTGGCCGCCACGTGATCCGTACCCTCGACTCCGATGTCCATCCATCCCGCATTCACGCTCTCAAACATTTGTTCGGCTGCCCCGGTTTGGCCCTTCGGGACGCCGAACTGCTCGAACGCTGCCGCCCACCCTGCACGAGGGACTGCAAAAGCTTTCACGTCGAGTTTGAGGACTTCACCCAATTGTTCCGCTACTTCATCCGCGCTTGTCATCGAACCCAGCTCAATAACGCGCTGCCCCGACCACGCTGGCCCGGTCAGAAGCTTTGCCACCTCTGCGCCGATGTCTTTTGTTGCGACCATTGTCGATTTCCGGTTTGTAGGATTGTAAAACACCGGTAGTGTTCCGCTCTGGGCGACCTGCAGGCCAAAGAGAAAGTTTTCGAAGAATCCGCCTGCGCGCACGAATGCGACCGGAGATGTCAGGTTGCGAAAACCTTGCTCCAAAAGTGCCAGGGCCGTGACCAGCCCCAGCCCGCTTGTTCTATTCGCGCCCATCGACGAAAGTGCCACCACCCGCGGCGGCACTGCCCCGGACAGCGCTTCGACATAGTTCGCAATCACGCCCTTTGCTTCCTTGTAATCAGGCGAGGGTGCCCATATAGCAGGCAACATGACGAAGGCGCCTTCAACACCTTTGAGCGCCGCCGCTATGGCTGCCGCATCGTTCCAGTCTCCATCCACCAGCTCCACGCCTTGTTCCTCCCACTGAGCCGCTTTCCCGCGATTGCGCACAAGTGCCCGCACACCTTTGCCTTGCGCCAGCAGATGCCGGGCGGTGGCGCCCCCAACTTTTCCAGTTATTCCCATTACTAAATACATAATCGTTTCTCCTATTGTTTGTGTTATTTGCTGCGTTTTCCAGTTACTCGCATCACTAAATACATATTCGTTTCTCCTATTGTTATTGTTTGTGTTATTTGCAGCGGTATGGTATTTCACTACGATACGGTGCAGTATCAATGATACGATACGGCACCGTATCGTATCAAATGAAAGTTGCAAGCAAAAATATGACAAATTCCGATTCGCCCCATGAGGACAAGAGGGTACAACGCTCGAAAAATGCCATCCTGGCGGTGACCTACAAATTGCTTACCGAAGAAGGCATTGCGGGTGTGAGCATCGATGAAGTTTCGCGGCGCTCCGGCGTTTCCAAGACAACAATTTACCGTCATTGGCCATCCCGCTCGGCGTTGTTGATGGACGCTTGCTCAAAGATTGGAACTGCGCCGGAGATCCCGGACACAGGCACCCTCAAAGGGGATATTACTGCTCTCGCGACAGGTTTGGCTCAACAGTTAAAAACCGCGCGCTGGGCGGCTGTTCTTCCTTCGATTATCGACGCAGCAGAGCGGGATCCGGAGTTGGCGCAGCTTCACGCCCAGTTGCACGCCGGTCAGATGGTTCCGTATTTTGCAGTTGCCGAGCGAGCCAGGAAGAGGGGCGAGCTGGCCCCAGGCACGAACGTGGCTGAGTTTGTAGCCTCAATCGTTGCGCCCTTTTTCTACCGGCGCTGGTTCACGCGGCAACCCCTCGACGATGTATTTGTGAAAGGCGCTGTCCGGAGCCTTATCAATCAGATCAAGAGCAAGTAGGTCGAGACGAGTGGTGCCGATCCACGCTTGCGCTTGACCCGGTGCCCATGGTTGCCGTTATTCTCCGAACCGGCTTCCGCATTGAATGGAATTTTGAAATCGAGTATCTCCGTCCTTCCCGGGTTCGTTTTTGGAGACGCCGGCCGTTTGCTTCGGCTGCGCGCGCTTCTTTCGCTCCTTTGCGCGGCGGTCGTGCTGCTCTGCGAGCCGATCGAGCTCCGTGCGCAGGATTTGGTGATGAGCGGCACGAGCCCGCTCATTGCCTCGCCGGCTTACTACGGGCTCGATCCCGGCGGCAACTTCATCAATCTCGCGGATGCGACGGGGGCGAGCACTTTTTACAACAATGGTATCTTCGGGCAGAACACCACGTCGTGGGTGGTGGATGCGCAGCTCGTCGATACCAGCCTTTATCCGGCCGAGACTTTTACCAACCTCGCCTACACGTATTCGTCCACGGATGCGATCACCACTCCCGGGGAGCACGCCACCTGGGTCGCGGCGCTGCTGGGGAATTATGCCTCGCCGGGGTATTACCTGAATACCGGTCTCGCGCCGGGCACCACGCTCGGGTCTGGAGCGATCGCCACTTCCACGAACAGCGATGGCAGCTTCAATATCTCGGCGTCGAGCCTTTCCGCATACGCCTACGCCGCTGCGAACGGCGATGTGGTTTCCACGAGCATCGGCGATTCCACGGACAACGCGGGGATCGGGCAGATCAGCGGGGTGGTGGACTCGGTGGCCGCGCAGTATCGCAACACCACGATAGTCGCGGCGGCGGGCAACTCGGGGCCCACGGGGCTCGTGGGCGGGCCCGCTTCGGGATACAATGTAATTTCCGTGGGCGCGCTCGATGGCGACACCGATTATACCTCCATCGCCTCCTTCTCCTCCGTAGGCCCGCTCCCGACGGCGTGGACCGATGGCACGAACACCTACACCTACGGCAATGGCGCAGCCACGCGGCCGGGGGTCGATATCGTGGCCCCAGGCAGCGATATTGTCATGCCGGTGTCGTTCACCATTAGCGGGAGCAACGTTTCCTTCAGCTATTACTCGCTGGCCGGCACGAGCTTTGCCACGCCGCTGGTCGCCGCCGGGGCAGCGCTGCTGGATAGCACGGCGAAGACGGCGTTTGATCCGAGCATTGTCCCCGCCGCGACGCAGAGTGTGGTGATCAAGGCCGTGCTCATGAATTCCGCCGATAAACTCGCGGGCTGGAACAACGGGCAGCAGATGGTGAACGGCGTGATCACCACCACGCAGGCGCTCGATTACACGCTGGGCGCGGGAGCGATGGACCTGAACGCGGCCTTTACTCAATATACCACGAGCGCTTATATCACCACGGCCTCGGGCATCAGTACCAGCGGGTTCAACCTGCAGGTGGCCAATGTCGGCTGGGCCTATGGCACGGTGATCCTCGGGGGGAGCAATGATTACACTTTCGCGAGTTCCCTCATCGCCGGGGAACAGATCGGTGTGACTGCTGCGTGGCTGCGAAGCCAGACTTACGATCCCACGACGGACAATCTCACCGATATCGCGCAGGCGGAGCTCGACCTCAAGGTTTTCGAAATCATCGACGGCAACGAGCAACTCGTGGCGCAGAGCATCAGCCCCGTGAGCACCACCCAGGAGCTCTATTTCCAAATCCCCGACACGGGCGAATACATGATCGAAGTCGATTACTCGCAAAATCTCTTCGACTTCAGCGGCGACTATAACGCGCAGGATTACGGTCTTGCCTGGTCCGTGATCCCCGAACCCGGTGAGGGCGCGCTGCTGGCGGTGGGCGGGGCGTTTTTGGGGCTCATGAGAATCCGCGGGAAGGGCTGGTGGAATGAGCGTTTTTTAAACGGCTTCCAGTCAAGATATGACGCCTGACCCCTAGTTTCTCATTTTATTCCCTCTATTATAAAGGGTTTTCCGGTTGGTAAACATGCACCATGGCTCCGGTGCTGAAAACTTTCGTGTCGATGAGCTTGAGGTACAGGGGCTTGCATAGCTTTTCAAATAGACTGAAACCGCTGCCAGCCGCCACAGGATGCATGGCAATCCAGAATTCATCGATGAGGCCTGTTTGGACCAAATTTTGAGCAAATTCAATGCCTCCATGGGCAATCAAGTCTTTGCCTGTTTGGTTCTTTAGAGCTGTGATCCCTTCGACCAGGTCGCCTGTGATTACCTTCGCTTCCGCCCAACTCTTCGCGCTTGAGACCTGGGCAGGATCAAAGCCTTTTTTTGAAAAGACGATTTTAGGAATTTCGTTCATGGGCTTCGCAAGGACTCCTCTGGCATTTGGCCAATAAGAAGCCATCTCGCAGAATGCTTTCCGGCCCATGAGATGAGCCCCTGCCTGCCCCATTTTTTCCCCCATCCAAGCAGCCCCCTCAGGACTCCTCGACCTGCCAAAATCAAGCTTTCCATCGGATGATTCCATAAATCCATCGATCGAAACTGATATCCTCAATATTAATTTTCTCATTGGGCCTCCAATCTGGCCCAGTGCGATAGCGTCTCGTCTCCGCTGGGCCGAAATGCGATCATATCGCATTTCCTCGAGGCGACAAACTTCTTTCGCAGCGACGCCCACCGCAAGCCGTGCCATTCATCGTGGGCGAAGAAAATTTTCTGAAAGTGCGATATGAGATTGATTTCCTACTAATTTGATATAGTAAATTGATTAAACGATTTTGTCCCGCTATTTTCATGAACCTTTTAATCTCTATCTGCCTTCCCGACTTCTGCCTGCTGCAACTTGGCCACAATCTGGCAAGAGGGGGGCCATGGGCGCTGTGAGGACCCTTTTCCCCGGCGTTCTCACGATCGGCGCTTACACATCCTTTGCGCCTGTGGTGTGGGATGAAAATGGCACCGCTCATGGAAAGGATATCCATTTCCTACGGGCCTTTGCGCGGGAGAAGGGGCTGGCTGTGGATGTGCGGTTCTTCGAATTTGACCGGATTTGGGAGCGTCCGCTGCGAAAGCAGGTGGATATAGCGGCAGGCGGTATTGCGCCTTCACATCGACGCCGGACCTCCGGACTTGCATGGAGTTCGCCTTACCACACGGTCCAGCGCTCGCTTGTGATCAGAAAAGAAGACGCGGCACAATTGCAGACCATGGCGGATTTCGGCGGGCGGATCATCGCGGTCACGCGTGGCTCGACCGCTGATCTTGATGCCCAACGTCGGAAGCCGGAAACGGCTCAAATCGTTTACTTTGACCGGCAGGAGAACGCCATCCAGGACCTTTTTAGCGGACGAATCGACGCATTTGGAACCGGTGACATCTGCGGCAACCATGTCGCCGCGCAGCACGCGGACCGCCTTGCGGTGAGCGATGTGCATGAGACGGACACTCCGGAGCATTTTGCTTTTTCGATGGAAGAAGCGAGCGACTTGCTGGCCCCTCTCAATACCTTCATCAAAAAGAACAGCGAGCGCTATCCCACGGTTCCTCCGGCATGCGAATGGACTGACTACCAGATTTAAACAACAGCGTCGCGGAGGGCGGAGAGCGGAAAGGGGAAATGACTGAGCTGGATTTTAACCGCAAAGGGCGCCAAGGACGCGAAGGGGGGAGGAAAGTTTTAAGGGTTAAGTTTTAAGGAGAGAACATCCAACAATTGAATCGGCTCCGTGCCGCTGTTGTGCGAACGCTGCGCGGAATTTTCAGTGCTCCCGGAAAGATGCGGGGCGTTTCAATCGGACTTGTAAAAAGCCGCGTTCCCTAACAAAATCTGAAGAGAGTCAGCAGATCGGCCCCGTTACCTTACCATGTGGTTTTGGCTGCGCAAGGAGGCAAACTTAGAGGGTGTCTAAAAAGTCATTTTTGTCCACAGATTACACAGATTAAAGAAGTGAAATCTATTGCAGGGGGTCGTGGGGATTCGTATAAACCATGGCATGAAATGCATTTTTCGCCTCCCCCTGATCATGTGCGTCGCCGGGCTTGCCTTTCCGGTATTGTCCTCGGCGGCTGAGAGTTCCAAGGACCAGGCGCATGAATATGCCGAGGCGCGGAAGATCGCGCTGAAGGATGTCCATGTCCAGGAGGCTTACCAGAGGGCCGATGAAAAGCTGGACGACAGGATCCTGGAGATCGATCCCTCGTTGAAGTCCTACATGGATAAGCGGAAGGGGCAGAAGCCGGCGGCCAGCGTGCCGGTGAAGGCCAGGACGGTGGCTCCTGTGAGGCATACCGTGGCGGAGTCCAAGCCCGGCAGGGGCGGCTACGTCGTCGCAAAGGGAGACACGCTGTCGTCGATTGCGGTTCATTACGATGTGAGCGTTGCGAGCTTGAAGTCGGCCAATGGTATCACGGACGAGCGGAAGCTGCGCGTGGGGCAGAAGCTGGTGATTCCCGCAAAAAGCGCGGTTAAAAATACCACCTCCACCACTCCCAAGGCCAGGGCTGCCGCGCCGGCAGCCAAGCCGGAGCCGAGCTTCTGGGACAAGATTAAGAGTGACATTTGATTTCCTGTGCGGCTCCGGTTTACCCCATGCCGCTTTTGCACGGAAAACCGTTGAATGCGCAGTTTCTTTAAATATTTGATCCCGATGCTTCTGTGCATTGCGTTTGCATCGGCGCTGAGCTATGTCGCGTTTTATGGCTTCTGGATCGGCGCGCGGGTGTTTCATTCCGTACCCGTGGCACGGGCTTGCGATGCCGTGGGCGCGGTCATTTTGATACCGGCGCGGTTTATCTATTGGTGTTCCGGCGGGCTGGCCGACCAGAGCATTCCGCTGGCGGATCCGCAGGGGTATTCCATGACGAACGGGATATTCCTTGGCTCGGTGCTTTACGCCTTGATCCGGCCGATGTTGCAGCGAAAGGGCAAGCCGGTGAATTAACACGCACCATTTGCGTCGAAAGACCCCGACAGCTATAGTCCTGCACCATTTTCATGACAAACCAACCCGAGCCAGATGCAGCCGAGGTAGCGCTATACAATGCGTTGCGCGTGAAACTCCAGGCTTTGTACCGTCGGGACCAGTTTGAGATTCATGAGAAAGTGCTCTTGTTTCACGATTACTTGAAAAAGAAATATCCGGAGGCGAGGGGGCGGCGGCTTTTCCACCTGATCTCCGGCAGCACGCTGCGTGATTTCTACGGGGAACTCGATTTTCCGAAGCCGGATTCGGTGGAGGGGTTCATCAACAGGGAGTATGCGGTGGCGTTTCCGGGCGGGGGGACTGAGGTGGTCCGCGGCGGGGTAAAATAGAAATTTCGCAATCATGAGTGACAGCAAACCGCAACTCCCGGTCTCGAACGACGAAGCGGAAATTCGCGCGCTTATCGAGCGATGGACCAAAGCGGTGCGCGAAGAAGACCGGGCGGCCATCCGTGCGGACCATGATCCCGACATTTTGATGTTCGATGTGCCGCTGCCGCTTTTATCGCGGGGTTTGGATGCCTATATGGCGACGTGGGAGTTGTTTTTCTCGTCGTCCGAAAAGCCGGTTTCCTTTGCGTTTCATGATGTGCAGGTCACTTGCAGCGGGGATGTTGCGTTTGCCACGGCGGTGGGACGGTGCGTCAATATTGATGCGGACGGCGATCGGGAACCGCTGGAATTCCGGTTGACGATGGGTCTGCGCAAAATCGACGAGAAATGGCGAGTCATGCACGAACATCATTCGTTGCCGGCCATGTAGAGCTGGCGATTTTCGACAGAGGGAAAAGCATTTAACAGGAGGAAACTGAGGGAACGGAGAGGGTTTGTTTGCGTCGCGTCCAACTGCCGTGAACCGGCCTGTGTTTTTCCTCACGAGGAACCGGTGGCTGCGGGCATGGAGATGTGTTGATGAGTGATCTGCCATTTGCCGGCGATTTTGCGGAAACAGAAGGTTCCTCGCACCCAATCCTCGAATGTGGTGCCGTCGGGATGCTCGTCGCCGCAATGGATCAAGGCGTGTGCGAAACTGACATCCTGTCCGGCTGTGATGTGGAGTTCCTGAAGATCGAAAATCCCGGGGCCTGTGGTTTCGGGCTGCCACTCGTCCCAGCTTTTTTTGTAGGCGGCAGTTCCTTCGTATTTCATCGGGGGCAGCACGTCAAAAATGAGGACGCTGGGGGCATGGTTGGCCAGGATAGCGCCGGTATTGCCCATGCGCGTGTTTTCCGCCCACTGTTCCAGGATGTTGCGGATGATTTCTTCGTCGGGGGTTGGTGTGTTCATGATCGCTCTTTTATTAAGTCGAAGTTTGTTACTTGTCCCATGATACTACGGGTGGGCACGCGACTTGAGGACATTTATTTTACAAGGCAACGGATGGCTGCCGGGCCACAATTCGCCATTGCTGTTGCAACACGAAAACGATAGTACAACAGCGTGACCAGCGAGTCCGCTACTGCAAATGAGCCGAAGGTTTCAGTCATCATCGCTACCTATAATTACAGCACGGTCCTGCGCTACGCGATCAAGTCCGTGCTGTGGCAGACATTTCGTGACTTTGAGTTGATCGTCGCCGGCGATTGCTGCACGGATGACTCCGAGCAGGTCGTGCGATCGTTCGCCGATCCGCGTGTGCGATGGCTGAATCTGCCGGAGAACTCGGGCAGCAAATCTATCCCGCAGAATGCCGGTATCCGCATCGCGCGCGGACAATACATCGCCTACCTCGCACACGACGATTTGTGGCATCCCTGCCACCTTGAGACCGTTGTGCGCGCGATCGAGCAAAGCGGTGCGGACCTGGCTTACAGCGTCGCCGTGTATGTTCCGCCGCCCGGAGACACCAGGCGGTTAATCTCCGGCGTTTTCCCGGAGGGGGAATTTCGCAGGGGTCACACCCTCCTCCATTCCAGCACCATCCATCGCAGGGATTTCATCGCGGAGCTGGGCGACTGGCCCGATCACCGCACCACCTCGCTGCCGGCCGACCATCTTTTTTTCATGCGTGCCATCGAGGCAGGCAAGCGGTTCTTCTGCGTGCCGAAATTGACCGTCTGGAAATTCAATGCAAGCAGCCGTCCCGGCTCCTACCTCGAACGGCGATGCGACGAGCAGGCCCGGTATTTTGAATTGATCCGTGACGATCCCGCGCTTGCCGAAAAGGAACTCATTGATGTGGCGCGTTCGGCCATGGCCCACGGGCTCGTGCCGCTCGAAATATTCAAGACAGGCCGCGGTGCCGCGCCGGGAAGCTTTATCCACTACTTGCGGCAGGTCCGCGGCCTGGAACCCGCGGAGCCGATGCTGCCGCTTGACCTCGATGGAAACGCCCACCCGTTTCACATGGACTTTGCGGAGGCCCTTCCGGGCTCCGTCGCGTGCGACGAACGGTTCCAACTGGAAGTGCGGTTACGGAATGACTCCGGCCATTTGCTGACCAGCCATGCCCCGAATCCCGTTAATTTCTCCTACCACTGGCTGCATCCCGACGGTCCGGTGGCAGTGTTCGATGGCGAGAGGACCCCGCTCATCCCCCCGCTGGAGCCGGATTGCGAGCGTCATTACATAGCCACGTTCAAGGCGCCGGACACGCCGGGATTTTACCGGCTCCAGCCTGCGATCGTGCAGGAATACGTAAACTGGTTTGATCACGTTGCATCGGGCGATCCTTCTGTGATCGAGGTACGTGACGGGCATTCGTGATGCCGTTCGCGGGGGCTTGCATCATGCGCCCATATAAATATAAATTCTGCCATGGAAAATTTCCCGGTAAAAGATCCGTCCACCGTCAATGCTGCGGGTGAAGTCCTCACTCCGCTGCCCCACGGCGTCACTTTCCGCAGAGCGACCACGCATGTCGATGGGCGGGGCAGTGTGTGTGAAATGTTCGATCCGCGCTGGGGATGGCATCCCGATCCGCTCGTCTTTGTTTATATGTTCACGCTCAAACCGGGCATGGTTAAAGGCTGGGGCCTTCACAAGCTGCACGAGGATCGCTACTTCACGCTCTTCGGTGAAATGGAGATCGTCTTGTACGATGTCCGCCCCGATTCTCCTACCTGCGGCATGGTTTCGAGTATCGTCCTGTCGGAATACGACCGGCGGCTTGTCAATATTCCCGCCGGCATCTGGCACGCCAACCGTAATATCGGCACAAAGGATGCCATCGTCGTCAATTTCCCTACGCGCCCGTACGAACATGAAGACCCGGACAAATACCGCCTGCCGGTGGACACGGACCAGATTCCCTACAAGTTCCAAGGCGCGCACGGCTGGTAAGTGTCAGGGAGTTTTTGCATTTCTGTGTCCTCCGATCCGGAGCACACACATTATATACAGCCTCAACGGTCTTGATTCCGGTGGGTTTGGGATTTTACTCGGGGGCGACGATTCTTTTGTTTAAAAGTTGCAGCGAACAGATCCCCACCCCAATGCAAACGCCATTCTACATCGATGACCTCGACGCTTTGCGCGAGAAGTTGACGCGAGCCGAACGTGAACAAACCCTGATGGGCCAGGTCTGGGGCTCGGTGCGGCGGCGGGCCCGGAATGCGCCGAAGGATTTTCCGTGGTTCACGCCGTTTGTGGCGCTGATCACGGGGGACAAGAATGACATCGAGCATGCGAAGGAGGCGGTGCGGGGATATCTCGGCACGCTGGATTCGCAGAGCTTTGGCATGGGGCTGCATTTCCATTTCTGGTGCCTTGCTTTCCCGCACGCGCGCTGGGCGCTTTTTTTCCAATGGCTGGCGGCGACCGGGGCATGGGATGCGGAGGAGGAAGAGCGGCTCCGGGAGCAATTCCTCATATTCCAATACATCAATTTCTTCCCCGGCATGCGGACCAAGCCGGAGCCGGAGTGTGTGGATAACCAGAGCATGTCGCTCTGCTTCAGTAATGCGCTCATCGGCCATCTTTTCAGCGGGACTGCGATGGGCCGCCGGATGCGCGAGGATGGCATACGGCGCCTGCCATCGATGATCGGCGGTCTGCCCACCTCCGGCTACTCCGGCGAGGGGAGCACGTATATGGATGGGGTGGTAGGGCCATCCATCCCACTCCTCGTGGAATTGCTCGAGCGCACGAGTGGCACGGAGTGGTTTGGCAAGTCCCTCGAGCCGCATGGCGGCAGCGCGGAGAGCGTGTGCCGGATGATCGCCCGCGAGTGGATGCCGAACGGCTTGCTGCTGCCGTGGGACCACTATGGCTACACGATCCCGAGCCATTCCTGCGTGGCCTATGCGGCCCGGCGGATGAAGGACCCTTTTTACGCGGGGTTGCTCGAGCACCATGCAAACTGGGCTTCGGCGCAGGGGATGGGCTGGGGTTTCGACGATCTCGTGTGGGCGCTGATCTGGTGGCCGGATGGCAAGGCGCCGGATCGGGCAACATTTGCCTCGTGGAACGAGCCCGAGGTCGGCGCAGCGCTGGTTTCCGATGATGCGCAACTTTACGCGATGCAGATGTGGGATGAATCGACGCCGGTCTTCCCGACTCGCGCCCATGTGAACCCAAACGCTCTGATCCTCGCGGCTTACGGCAGTCCACTGACGGTCGATGGCATTCCCGACAAGGGTTGCACGGCGTTTGATTTCGAAGATACGTGGCGCGAGGTCGGCTTCATGGATGTGGGTGAGAAACGGAAGTTCAATTTCGGGAGCGGCTGCGGCGGATCGCACTCGGTCATCCTCGTGGACCGCTGGGAAGGGATGCGGGCCTCGAGGGAATACCGGCAGTCGGAGCAGCTTGCATTTTCCGCGGAGGAAAAATCAGTGGCCACGGACGTGACCCCGATCTACCGGGAAAAATTTGACGATGTGCGATGTGTGCGGCGGCGCACGCGGCTTTGCCACGAGCAATTCTGGCTCATCGAGGATCTCGCGGCGTTCAAACGCGAACATCGCGTCACGGCCCGGTTCTTCCTGCGGCCGCACCGGATCGAGAGCGCGAGGGGAGTGGCCATAGAGACGGCGGAAGGGGTGCGGCTCACGCTCATGCCTCTGCTGGGGCCCGACGACAAAACCGTGGCGACGATCCAGGGCTATCCCCATTGTCTGGACGGCGCATCGTTACAGGTCGATTTCGCGCAGCGTGGCGCGGAGTGCCGCTGGCTCTGGCTCGCATGGCCGGAAGCGACGCGGAAAATCCATGAAGATGTGAGCGAGCACTGGCAGACCGTGCCGGACGCGGGAGGTGATTTCAATTTTGAGCAGGCGGCAGGGCGGTTTGCCGCAGCTGCGATCGACATCCCTCTCACGATGCCTCCTTATTTGCTGCGTGACCTGCCGATAGTCCGTCGCTGGTGGTTCCGGCGGGCGGTCACGGTGCCGCAGGGGACTGCCGCGTGGCTGCGGCTGCCGAAGGAGATGTTCAACCTGCGCGTCTGGATTCACGGGGAGGAACTCGACATTACCTCGCACCGGCTGCGGATGAATCTGCTGGAACCGGAAATCGCCCTGCCATCGAAGTGGGCGGGGCAGACGATCGTTGTTACACTTTGTTGCGACACCGGCTACAGCCAGTACGGGCCGGATAACAACCAGAGCAACGGTTTTCATGGAAAGCCCGCGCTTCTTGTCGAACAACCTGCCGGTGGCATTGAGAATGCGGCCTACCGCGACAATGTGGTCACTGTCCGCTCCGGCGGCAGGGAATGGAGCATCAATCACACCTTGATGGAGGAATCCCGATGAACACGGTCTTTGAAAAAATGGAATTTTGCGCGGCGAATGTTACGGTGAAGGACGAGGCTGCTTTTACGAAGACACTTGCATTGCTCGAGGATGAAAACTGGCGGGTGCGCTATGCTGCGGCTGTCGCGCTGGGCGATCGCCGCGATGCGAGAGCGGTGGATGCACTGGTGCAGACCCTGCGCCGTGAAAACGAGGCTCCGATTTTTTCGCAACCCAAGCTTGAAGGATCGGCGCCCGCAGGATCGAACATTCCTTTTGAGGTCACCTTTCCCGCAGGAACCACGGAGCCCATGAAGGAAGCATGGCGTCGCCGGGGGCGTCTGGTCCAGGCGATTTGCTTCGCATTGGGCGACATAGGCACGGCTACACCTGCGGTGTTGGAATTGCTGCACTGTTACGCCACGGATCAGGGGTGCGATTATACGGTGCGCGCTGCGGCAACCAAAGCGCTTGGGCAGCTCGGACAGCCCGAGAGTCTCCCGGTAATCGAGGCCGCAACCAAGGATGAGGAATGGTGCACGGCCTGCGAAGGGCGCAAGGCGGTGCAGAAATTCCGCGTGGCAGGCATCGCCTAGCGCTACCTTGCAACCGTGCGCGATGTGGATATCCCGGCGATTCAGGTTGGGGGCGTTGATTTGGTTTTCGTAACAATAGATTTATGACACTTGTAAAACATCGTTTAGTTTTTCGCGGTCTTGCTGTGGTTGTTTCCTGGGGCGTCGTCGGGATTCTCCAGGCTGATGTTAAAATGCCTTCGGTTTTTGGCGATCACATGGTTCTCCAGCAGGAGGCTGCGCTGCCCGTTTGGGGTACTGCCGATGCGGGCGAAAAAGTAATGGTTTCAGTCGGGGGCAAGCAGGGGAACGCAACTGCGGACGCTGATGGAAAATGGCTGGTGAAGCTTGATCCGCTACCGACTGGAACGAGTCCTGTGACGATGACGGTGACGGGGAAGAATACGGTGAAATTTGACGATGTGCTCGTGGGCGAGGTTTGGTTCTGTTCGGGGCAGTCGAACATGGCATTCAATTTTGCGAGGACGGACCAGGCGGCTGCGGATACTGCCAAGGCAAACGATCCGCAGATGCGCTATTTCCATGTGTCGGGATCGCCGGGGCTGGAGCCTTCGTCCAGCTTCGCATGTGGCAAGTGGGAGATCTGCACGCCGGAGGTGGCCAGCTTGTATTCGGGGGTGGCTTACTTTTTTGGCAGGGAATTGCGTGGCAGGCTAAACCGCCCGGTGGGGTTGATGACAGGGTTCACGCATCTAAATTCAGATTAGATTTTCTTCTGGTACTTACGTAAAACGTGTATAAATGGGTTGGGGATGCGAAACCAACCACCCTATAGCCTGATAAGTATATTTAGAGAAATTGACG
>JBAVPB010000077.1:0-5954 GCA_049692655.1 Chthoniobacteraceae bacterium
CACTCTAAGCCACCATAGCTTGGGCAATCCGGCCTTGTTTCCAGCACCCTTCGCTTTCCTGCGGGAGGCTGTGTGAATAATTGCCGAGAGCGCAATCACCGCATGCGAAATACTGCCGATGCTTAAAACCGCGAGCAGTTGGATCAGCGTCTGGTGGTTGTGAGAATCCATTTAGACGATCAAAATAAAACGAATCGGAAGCCTTTCTTATTTCACTGCCTTCTCAAAAGCTTCGCTTTCCTCTCCGGCCATGCGCCAACGGGATTTATTTTCGTCTGTTGGGAACGATAAACGCCCACCAAAAAAAACTGACAATGAAAAGCACAGTTCCTAATATACCGAGCGACTGTGGTCCTCTGCTGAGAATCCCGCAGATTATCCAGCTAGCACCCAGTAATCCGGTAAAGAACATAATGTAGTCAGCCATATATAAAAACGGCCTTTTATTGCGCCGTCATGTTTTGCCTTGCAGTAGTCAAAGCGTTTACATAGGCCGCCACATGCTTATTGAACTGAGCGACCGCCTCGTGATTTGAAACGTCGAGTGTTTCACGCTCTTTTACGAGTTTTACATACCATGAGTAAAGTTCTGGAGATATAGGGGCATCATTATTTAATGTTTTTGGAATTGGGTTGCTTTGAGGTTCTATTAGACGGGCAACTGACGGGGTGGGGGTCGCCGACACTGCATAATTTGGCATCTCAATGACAACATCGTTGCAATTCATTCTGCTAACGTCATCAAGAAAATATATTTTAATTCCTGTTGAAGGCTCCAGATACAAAAAATACATATCGTGATTGCTTCCGGAGAATGGAACACCATTTTTTTTCTCCACTTGACGTGACGTCGTGGGATATTTTGTATCTATCCAGTTCGCGCCTGTGACAGTTGTTGTGTTAACGTATGCATTATACTGAACGGAATCTATTCTGGTTTTTGCAACCGCAATTGTTTGAGTGTAATCCACCGTTGTTATATTGATCAACCCTGTATCAGCTCCCGTCACGTAAAGCTCGAAATGAGGGCCACCGTAATCTGCGAAATTGATGGGCTTCGTAGTATCTAGTTCAATACGAGTGAGCCGTTGCGTTCCATCGCCTGCTATTGCAGATACAGTGTACATCGTTATTAAAATGACGATGAGAACCAATTTTGGCGATCTATTACAGCAAAGCATTTTAGCTTCTTTTAAATCTCACAATGTATGTTAAGACGCGCTTCACTCAATAAATTTGCAATCTCTGGCGAGTTAGGTTCCTTTTGTAGTATGTCTTCGTACTCGATTTTGGCAGCATTATATTGCCCCTTCACCATATATGCATCAGCCAATCTGCGGCCGGTGAGCAGAACTTCCTTTTGTTTGCCAAATCTAAAGTAAGCTTCTTTGAGAACAGCGAGCGATTCGCAGTCATCAGGGTTTGAATGAGTGATTTGTTCAAACATCTCGATTATATGAAGAATCTGCTCCTGCTCTTCTGTTAAAACGTTATTATTCTGTAGTCTTATATGTGCTTCCGAGGTCGAGGATGTTGGACTTTGGGTTTCTTTATCTGATATGCCAATTCCGCATTGAATGGCGCTTATCGTTTGCTCATCCCACTTCCGCATTTTTGCATCCATTTCCAAATATGCACTTGCAGTAAAAGAATTGTAATATCCGCCTAATTTCAACATTAAGAAGCCTTCTACATCCGTTCTGCTGGCTTGTGGATATTTTTGTAGAATATCGTTTATCGTTTGAAGAGATAGCTTGAGCATATATGCATGTTACAGATGAATCCGTTGACTCGTGATTTTGTTTAAAACGCCCCCGAGGCCTTCCTCCCCGCCCAGAACACTCCCAAAAGCACCAGCAACAATCCAGCCCAAAGCGGATGCGCCCAGAGCTGCACGCGGCGCTCCTGTAACTCCGCCTGCGGCAACGCGGCGATTGCGGCGACCACGGCGGCGGGATCGGCTTTTTCCATCACTTTTCCGCGCGTGAGTTGCGCAATCTCCCGCAGCACGTCGAACTTCGCGGGTTGCCCCAGTTTTTCCCGGCTCGTTCCCTGCACGGAAATGGTGGTGTCAAGCGGCGTGCCCGCCTCGGCACTGGTGAGATGCACATGATGCTCCCCCGGCTCCATCGGCGTAAAGACCCCGGTGAAAAGCCCCCATGCCTCTTCGCCCGCCGCCGCCAGCCGCACGCTCGCGGTCTTGCCGGAGGGCGCGGTGATCTGCGCGATCACGACTCCATCGTGCAACGGCTCGCCGGTCTGGCTCGTGACATTCGCGTTCAACGTCAGCACCGCCCCGGTGCGCGGACGGTCCGGCGAATAAAAGAGCCGCATCTTTTCCCCCGATGACATATTGCGCTGGTAAGCCATCCAACGCACCACCTGACCCCAGAAACGGTAATGATATTTGTCCTCCACACCCTTGCGCCACCGCCAAGCCCCATCCGTTCCCATGAACAGAATTTTGCCCGCCCCATAGGTCTTGGTGACGATCAACGGGATGCGGCCAAACTGGTTCGACTCCGTGTTATGCGTCGCCAAAATTTCTGTGCCAGCCTTCGCGCGCATGGCGGGCGCATACCATTGGAATCCCGGCAGCGAACCCCACACCTTCGCACTCGCCTCGTCCGTATCCTCCAGCTTCGTCAGCAGGCTGTGCTCGCCCGCTTCCGTGAGCGCAAAATTCCCCGGCGAAGATGTCCCATACCCGCGCGGCTGCGCATCGTCCCACACCACCGGCAGCAGATCAGCAAGCGCCGTTCCCTGCAACGACGCCTCATAACCATGAAACCCCGGCATGAACACCAGCCCCGCCGCCTGGTCGCGGACGAGTTTTTGCAAAGCCGTGCATTGTTCCAACGTCAACTGCCCCTGGTCCGTCCCCACATCGCCAAGAAACACCACATCGTATTTCGCAAGCTGCTCATCCTTCGGAAACGCATCGAGATAATCTTTCCCTGCGCCCGGCTTCCCAAGGTCGGGATGAAACAGCAGGCAATTCACCGAGACCCCCGGATCGCGCTCCAGCGCATTGCGGAGATAGCGGTATTCCCAGCGCGGAAACGACTCGATCACCAGCACGCGCAGTTGTTCCTTGCGCACGGAAAGCGGCGCCTCGATCCGGTTGTTATCGAGATAACGCTGCTCCTCATTCGTCTTCGGAACTGTGAGCGTGAGCTTGGTTTCGCCGGGAACCTCGGGTTTCCACGTCACCACATCCTGCAACCGGCTCATGGCGGGAATGATCACTTCCTTCGTGCTGATCTCGCCATTGGAGGATTGCATCTCGAGCGTCGCCGGCTCGTCGTGCGGCAGCGAGCTCTCGATGGTAAAAGGCATCCGCAACGGCTTCCCCGCAATCGCAAACGTCGGCACATCGAAGCTCGTCAACTCCACATCCGGCAGCTTCGATTCCGCCCCGAGCGGCACTGCAAAGACCGGCACCTCGCGCATCCGCAACCGCATCGCCGCCTGCGCGGGCGGATTGCCCGTATTCCAGTCGCCATCGCTCAACAGCACCACCGCGCTCAGGTGCGGATGCTTCTCCGCCGCCGCAGCCAGCGCCGCATTGATATCCGTCCCTTGCTCCGGCGGCTGTTCCCCCGAGGAAAACGGCTCGATCGCCACATCCATCTTCTGCGCGATCGATTGCCACGTAGCAGGATCCAGAAACGGCTTCGCAATCGCCGCCCGCGATTTGGCCTCGGCAGCAGGATTCGCCGGATCAATCATATCCCGCGTCTCCATCGAGTGCGAAACATCCACCAGCACCGCCAGCGTCGGCTTTGAGTCCGGCTTGAAAACCTCCCGCCACTCCGGCTGATTCAAAGTAATCGCAATCCCCAGCGCAATCAGCAACCGCAGCATTTCCAGCAATCCCACAGCCGTACGATATCCGCTCCGTCTCCAAGCCACCCACCCCAGCCCCGCCACCACCAGCACAAACAACACCGACATCGCCAGCGTCGCCGGAGTATGCGTAAAAACAAGGGAATGGCTCGCAACCTTCATCGTGCGTTAACGCTCCCTCCAACGCAAAGCGTTGCTCTCTCCTCCGGGGAGCGCATGCGTCCCGCGTGCTGGTTGCGGTGTCCCGCCGCAACGAACTTTTTTCCGTCGAGAGCTTCAAGACAGCCGCCACCCGGCAAACTGGTACCATAATGCCCTGATCTCTTTTCTTTAATCCTGTTCATTCTGTCCAAAAATTCTTTGCCTCTTCGCCTTTAAAAAATCTGTGTCCATCTGTGTTAATCTGTGGATGATTTTTCCCCGGCTCATTTGCGGGAAACCCCTTCAGCCGCAGCCTGCGTTACCCCCATCGAATTCTTCATCACCGGAATCTCCCGCCGCGAAGGCATGCAAAGCAGCGCCTCCCCAAGCAGCGCCAGCGCCATCGCAATCAGAAACGTGCGCCACACCTCATTCGTAAGCGTATGCCCATCCTCCAGCGTGTTCGTGAGCACATGAAAATCCAACCCGGCAAACAACTCATTCAACGCAGGCTCCGATAGAATCTGCGGCTGGTCTTCTCCCGGCGGACGGTTCAACGCAATGAGATTATCCCCTGCGGAAACAACCCCCGCGCGCAGCGGCAGATTCGCCGGAAGCACCGCCTCGCCCTTCTGCTCAACCGGTTTCCATTTCGAAGGATCAGCGCCCAGCGCCGTCGCAGTCGCAAACCGCTGCTGCGCCTTCCCCAGCGAAGTCGCCCCCTCATTCAACGCACGATGCAGCAGCGCAAACATCACCACGCCATCCCGCGCCAGGCTCGACGATCCCGGCCCCGGCAGCGTCCCGAGGAAATAAACATTCCCGCCCCGATCAAGCGAACGCATGAGCAGGGGACCCAGCCCTCCCGCAACACGGGCGAGGGGAACGCCATCTCCCTCGATCCCGCAAAACCGCGAGATTTCCAAAGAGCCCACCGGCAGCGCCGATCCATCACGCGTATTGGCTAGAAGATCGGAGTCATTGCGCCACCACTCCACGGTCTTCGGTTTGTCTTGCGTTTCGTCCTTCCACGATCCCCACCCAAGTCCGAAAATCCGCGTGTTATCCGGCGATTCCGGCGGCAGGAAGATGATCGTGCGCCCCGCCGCGACATGATCCCGCAACTGCCGTGCAATCGCGTCGTCCGCTTTCGGCAGAGGCGCCTGCCAGACGATCAGCGCGGTATCATCCCACGGAATTTCCGCTGCGCGCTTGGCGCTGAGCACGGTCGTCACATATTTTCGCGACGGATCGGCGGCGGCGGAGAGCGCGGCATTCAGCGGGCCCGATTCCGCCTCGTCATCCGAGACAATCGCCGAGTGCATCGCAGGGGCCTCATCAAAAACAAAGTAAAACACATTATTCCCCGCCCATGCGTCGTCCGGCAGTTCGACGCGCCCCCAGCCGCGCTTCACGCTCTGGGAGATGGGGATCGACAACGCCTGCATCACGAGCTGGTTTTCCTTGATCGTGACCTTCATGGTCGTCGCAACACCGTTGATGACAAATCGCAGCGGCACCTCGAGCGGCTGCGGCTTCTCCACATGACGCGTAATACGCAAATCGAGCTGCAATTCCGTCTTTTCGCTCGTCTCATGCCGGGTGACATGGTCGATGGTGATGCCAAGATCGTCCTGCGCCGGTTGCGGATAGCAGAGCAAATGAAACCTCACCCCCTGCATGGTGAGAAACGCGCTCCGCAATGTCCCCCAACGTCCGTCCGATGCCTCCCAGTCGCTCTGCTGGAGATCGCTCAGCACCCAGACATCGGTGCGCCCGCTTTTGTTGGTGGAGATATAATCGAGTGCCGCCTGCATCAACGCGGGCATGTCCGCTTCCGTGTCGGTCGCCTCCGTCTGCGGCAGGCTCGTAAGGTCGTCGGCCTTGCCGAGATCGACCGGCTTGCCAAGCGCGCTGTCGATGAGCACAAGGTGGGAGCGCGTGCCGACGGCATCCTTGATCGC
>JBAVPB010000078.1:0-21000 GCA_049692655.1 Chthoniobacteraceae bacterium
TTGCAAAGCGGGTCATCGGCCAGCGCGAGGCAATCACCGCCGTGGCAAACGCCGTGCGTCGCGCTCGCGCGGGCTTGCAGGATGAGAACCGGCCCATCGGCTCGTTCATTTTTCTCGGCCCGACCGGCGTCGGTAAAACAGAACTCAGTCGCGCTCTGGCGGAGTTTTTATTCGACGATGAAAACGCGATGATCCGCATCGACATGAGCGAATACATGGAGAAGCACACGGTCGCGCGGTTGATCGGCGCGCCTCCCGGCTATGTCGGCTACGAGGAGGGCGGCCAGCTCAGCGAGGCTGTGCGCCGCAAGCCTTACAGCGTGGTGCTTTTCGACGAGATCGAGAAGGCGCACCAGGATGTCTTCAACGTGTTGCTGCAAGTGCTCGACGACGGACGCATCACGGACGGGCAGGGGCGCACCGTCGATTTCAAAAATACCGTGCTCATCATGACAAGCAACATCGGCTCGCAATACATCCTCGACGATTCCAATTCCGAGCAGCGCGAGGCCCGTGTGATGGAAGCGCTCCGCGCGCATTTCCGGCCCGAGTTTTTGAACCGCGTGGACGAGATTATCATCTTCGACCGGTTGTCCGATGCGGACCTCGCGAAGATCGTGGAGATACAGCTCGTGCGACTCACGAAGCGCCTGGCTGCGCAGAAGATCACGTTCGACCTTACCGATGCGGCGAAGCTACATCTTGCCCATGAGGGGCACGATCCGGTCTATGGTGCGAGGCCGTTGAAGCGCGCGATCCAGCGCGGGTTGCTTGACCCGTTGTCGATGGACATCCTCGCCGGGAAGTTCCGCGAGGGGGATCATATTTTGATCGATGCCGCCAAAGGGAAGCTCACATTCAAGAAGCAATAGGGTTGGTAAGGGTTGGCAACGGTTGAATATCCCTGGCTGCGGGCCGTCAAAAAGCACAAGCCGGTGAAAAGATGTTTTGATTTGAAAAAATCGACGAAACTTTTTCAATATCCGGTGGTTTAACAATTAATTAACCCCGTAAATACAAAACCATGAAAAAACTCCTCGTTACATCGTTCCTCGCAATGGGCCTTTTGCTGCCCATGACCATGACGTCCACGCTCCATGCGGAACCCCCGTTTGAGCGTCACCCCGAAATCCGTGAAGCCATCCACTCCCTGGAAAAAGCCAAGGAGCATCTCCGCCATGCCGAGCATGACTTCGGCGGCCATCGCGAAGCTGCGATCCAGGCGTGCGACAACGCCATTTTCCAGCTCAAGCTCGCTCTCGGCGACCACCGCTGACCGCTTTCCGGGCTGAAGCCCGGTACAACTAAAAAAGCGGAGATGGTGGAAACCATCTCCGCTCTTTTTAAAGACTTTAGTAGCAGGACTACTTCATCAGCAGCACGGAACGGCTGCGCTTGATCTCACGGGTAATCTTCCGGTGCAGATGCGCTGGCATGCCCGTGACACGACGAGGGAGGATTTTTCCGCTCTCGGTGACGAACCTCTTGAGAAGGTCGGGGTTCTTGTAGTCGATGGCCTCGAAGGAAAGGTCGATGCGGCGGCGCGGCATCGAACGGTTCGCCTTGCGAAATGCTGAACGGCGTTTGGCTGTTTTTGGTTCCATAAAATTACTTGATCTCCCGGTGCAGCGTGTGGCGCTTCAGGAACGGGTTGTATTTCTTCTTTTCCAAACGGTTTGGGGTGTTTGGGCTTTTTTTGTTACGGGTGGTGATGTAACGCGACGCGGGCTTTCCCTCCGCCTTCGCCTCGGTGCATTCGAGTGTGATGTTATCTTGTGCCATGGTTAATCCTTGCTTTCAACTGGTGTTTCTTCCTCTTCGCTATCGCCACCTTCATCGTCTGTCAACCCAAAGAGCGAGGTTACAGGCACACGGGTGCGGGACATCTTGTTTTGTTTTTCAAGCTGCGACTGGCATTCCACGGTGAACCGGGCGAATGGAATCGCTTCCAACCGGGCATGGGGAATTGCCTTCCCTGACATTTCGCAGACGCCGTATGTGCCGGCTTCCACGCGTTTCAAAGCTTCGTCGATTTCGTAAAGAGCATCCTGTTCCTGGGAAAGGAGACTGAGAGCAAAATCACGGTCGTAAGCATCGCTGCCGGCATCGGCCTGGTGCATGCCGAATGCGGAGGCCTCGCTGCCTTCCGCACGGGAACGCAAGTTGTCCTTGGCGACGCCCATCATGGAGTCAAGCATCCCGTCCCGCAATTGCAGGAGACGGTCACGCTGCTTCTTCATGAAAGGACTCAGATTCAACTCCGGTTTCGGTGCTGGAGGCTTCTGGAAATCAGTGCGGCTTCTGGTGCTGGCCCCGTTTGCCTTGGGCTCGGCTTTCACTGCTTTGGGTGTCGGGGTCTTTGTTGCCTTTTCGGCAGGGGCTTTTACGTTCTTGGATTTTTCCACTTTTTTAACTTTGGCTTTCGGTTTCAAGGTCTTGGAAGCATGCACTTTCGTCGCCTTGGCTTTGGGCTTCGGGGCCTTTGCCTTGTGCGCTTTTACCTTGGGTTTAGCTTTATTCGGTTTTGCCATATGTTGCGGGGGTATACTTCCCGAAAAAATTGGGAGCGCATATGTAGCGGCTTTTTCCATCCCGCGCAAGGGAAAAGGCATGTTTTTTTCAAGGGCCCGGACAGCCCCCTTTTTCACGAACTGGCGCTAGAGTAACGCTTCAGGGCGGTCCGCCAGAAGATCCGGCTTGCTGCCACGACGAAAATGGCGGCCACTGCCAGTTGCAGGAGCAGGAGCGAGGGCTGCCCAAGCGAGCGCATCAGGATCCGGGCGGGGATGTTTGCCACGATGATCACAGGGATGATCCAACTGAAGACGATCTTGAACCATCCCCCGAAGATCGCATCAGGATACCTGGCAATGTTAAAGAGGTTGAAATAACCGTAGATCAACCCTTGGGCCCGGACGATCCAGAAGCTGATCGTCGCCAGGAAAAACATGAGCGAGTAATGAATCGCGACCCCCAGGGCGATCGCCACCAGATAAAGGAGGATCTGCACCACACCCGGCACGACACTGAGCTTTACCAGCGCAAAAATCACGATCCCGACACCCACCAGCGCATTCACGATATTATCCATGCCGAATTGCCGGGTGGAGACCGCAAACTGCGAATCGACCGGCAGCAGGAGCATGAAGTCGAGTTTCCCCGTGCGGACAAGTTCCGGCAGGTTGGCCACGTTCACATAGAAAAACGCCTGGAAAATCTGGCCGATCAGTTGATGCGTGCCCACCAGCAGGACAACCTCCCATTTCGACCAGTCACCGATTACATCGACATAGGAAAACATCACCTGGATGAAAACAATCTGCCCCACGAACCAAAGCAACTCCACAATCATCCATAGGATGAAGTTCGCCTTGAAGTTCATTTCGCGGATCAGCGAGTTGCGCATCATGATCCAGTAGATTTGCAGGTAGCGGTTCATTGAAGAGTGAGGTATCCGGATATCAACCGCCGACTGCCTGGTAATGCTGCACGCCCTGGTGCCACATCAGCCGTGCGACTCCCAAGGTGAACAAGAGCCAGCACGCCTGTATCTCCAATCCTGTGAAAAGTTCAGCACCGTGAATTTTCTCCAGATACACCTGGATCGGAAAAAAGAGTTCATACTTGAATGGCAGCCAGTTCAACAGCGTCTGGAACCGCGCAGGCATGATATCGAGCGGAAACAGATGGCCGTTCAGGAAATACTCGAAGGAGTAGAGAATGAAAACAATGGTCGAAATTTCCAGGATCCAGAATGCAAGCATGGCGAGCGAGTAGGCGATGAAAAACTGGATGAAGCCCGCCATCGCCAGCGACACCACGGTGAGCAGCCATGTGACGGCATGCGCAGGCAGGGTGATGTAGCCCCGGAAATAAAACATCACGAGCGCGAGTGGGACGATCGTCACCACCATGTAGAGAAGCCTGTAGCTGAGGAAGAGGCTTATCCGGTATCCGAGGTAATTCAAGGGCTTGGTGAGGAACGAGTTGATCTGCCCATCGCGGATATCCGCCGCGATCTGCCACTCATCCTCGGTTGGCGTCACCAGGTTATCCACGAGGATCGTGAGCACGAAGTAGAAGATCATCGACGGCAATGTGTAGGAGCCGATATCGGTCCTGTTCTTGAAAAGGGCGCGCCAGATAAAAACGGTTCCCGCCAGCGGCACGAGATTGAATAGCGACCGCAGGAAGAAATTCCACCGGTACACAAATGTGTTCTGGAGACCGATATCAAAAACTTTAAGATATTTTGCGAACTGGCTCACGATGTGTTTATTCCGAGGGACTACGTTGTATTCGGAACTTGAAGTATTGCACAAGGTTGTAAAAGCTGAAACCCCCGCAAATGAAAAGCAAACCTTCCGGCCAGAAAAACCAGCCGCTTCTCGGCGCCCACACTTCCACCTCAGGCGGCGCTGAAAAGGCGATTGACCGCGCCCTCGCTGTCGGATGCACGGCGATGCAGATCTTCGTGAAGAACAACATGCAATGGTTTGCATCCCCATTTTCCGACAAGGAAATCAGGACGTTCCTCGATCATCCGAAACGCGGGGAACTCGGCTCGATCTTCGGACACAGCGGGTACCTGATCAATCTCGCCGCCACGAGCGAAGATTTTCATCAGAAATCCCTTCGTTCCCTGCGCGAGGAACTGGTGCGCGCCGACCAGCTTGAACTTCCGTTTCTCGTGCTTCATCCCGGGGCGCACATGGGCGCCGGAGTCGAGGCCGGGCTGCAAAAAGTGGTGGAGAGTATCGACACGATTTTTGCGGAAATCCCAAAAGTCAAAACACGCATCGCCTTGGAAGCGACCGCAGGGCAGGGTTCCAGCCTGGGTCACGAATTCGGACATCTGGAGTATATCCTGAAGAATGTGCGTGAGTCCGAGCGTCTGTGCATCTGTGTGGATACCGCCCATATTTTCGCAGCGGGTTACGACATCAGCACGCCCGCCGGCGCCAAAAAGGTTTTTGCGGAATTCCACAAAAGCATCGGCTTCGACCGGCTCGCCGCGCTCCATCTCAATGACTCGAAGGTGCCGCTGGGCTCACATGTCGATCGTCACGACCACATCGGCAAGGGGAAGATCGGCATCGAGGCGTTCCGTTATGTCATGAATGAGCCGCGGTTCGAAAAAATTCCGAAGGTGCTGGAAACGCCGAAGGGGAAAGAGATGGCGGAGGATGTGGAGAATATGAAGGTGTTGCGGGATTTGATCGGGCATTGAATCTCTGGAGTTCCTGGAGCAACTTCGGAAAGAAATTCCCGAAAAGGTGATTCTCGGAAAGCCAACAGCTTGCTGGCATTAAGTTAAGGAGCTATTGGGTAAGGGTTTATTCCGTCACCCCTTATCAGGGGTTTGTTCTTTTTTTATTTGGGAAGTTCCCGGGGCTACGCTGCGCTTCACCCCGGGCTTTAGTTCCGTCGCACCTCCGGTGCTGGGGAGGAGGCCGAAGAAGCTATCGCGGACTAGGACCTGACAGAGCAGGTCCCTCCATGGACGCGCCATGTGAATCGTGGCTTCACCCTTTTTTGTATGACCATGTGGAAAGGGGTTGATGTTTTTTGCATCGCGCCCGGAGGTCACGATCCACCTTCCGTGGCTACGTCTTTATTTGATTTGGCCTAGAGCGGCTCGATGGCGTCGAGGCCCATGGTTATCGTCCATGCGTCGGATAATGGCATTCGTTTCATTTCGTGTCCCATGCCCCACGAATCGGAGTAGATGATTTCCTTCGTTTTATCGTTGTAGCCTATGATCAACCGCATGTGCCCGCCAAATCCCTTGGGGTCTTTCGGTTCCTTGAGGATGCCGATCATCACCGACCACAGGGGAGGGATGCCCTGGTTGATGTGCGTTTGAACGAGCCTGAAAAAGCGATCCATGCCGGATGGATTTTTGGTCCGTGCCTCGCGCAAGATTTCAGGATCCATCTTTTCAAAAAGATCCGTCAGGGAATCTTCGCCAGCAGGACTTACCTGCTGGGCGCGTCGTCCGTGCTGGGCGGCCCGGTTGTATTCGGTGATCATGTTCTCGAAGCCTTTATCGTCAATATCGTCGATGGTGCGGACCTTGATGCGCAGACGCTGGCTCAGCTTCTTGAGGGAATCCAGCATGGCCGGGACACTGGTCCCTTTTTCCGCCGAGCTGTTCGCGATCTCGGCCAGTTCGTGCTCGTCGGCCTTGCCCCCGTAGTAACGAATCACGCGTTCGGCGCTTGCCACCACGCAGTATCCCTTGTCCCCCTGGTCCACCATCGGGATACCATCAATGTAAACATCGCCATTCGGGAGCGTCTTCACATGGTCGAGTCCGGAAAATTTAATGGAGGAGGAATGGAATTCCGTGAGCGATTGCTCCAGCATGCCCTTTGGTTTTTCCAGTGGTGTCACCGTCAGCCGGATGAATTCCGCGCGAAAAGGTATTTCCACGGTTTTGGTAAAACTGTCCTCAAGCAGAAATTGTGAAGCGCCTGTCTGCCAGATCAGGCCGGTCGCCCGCACCGCATTCGTGGGATCCTTGCCGCGTTCCGTGGGATTGACCTTGGTGAAGCCCGTGATCGCATCCGCGCACTGCTTTTTTAATGCCTCGAAAGCTGGGCGGGTCAGTTCACCGGCATCGCCACGGTTATAAAATAAAATGCCAATCTCCGTGGGCTTGCCCTGGGCAAATCGCACGATTGCCTGGTTCACCGTGATATTGAAAAGCGTCAGTCCCTTTTTGACACTTTGGGCGGTATCCTGCGCGGTGGAGATCCAGCGAAACCCCATCGTTTTGCACGCTGTGGAGAAATCCGCGGTCACGGGCCCCCAAAGATCGGACTGCTGCAGGAGCGGATCGAGCGGGACCTGCGTTACTTCCCCGGTGGCAGTAGGAGCCGGAGAAGGGGAGGAATCGGGTTGCGGGTCGGAATCTGCGCTGAAAATGAAACCGGATGCGTAAACGCAAAGGAGAACAGAAAGAAACCGCCTGCTCATGCTTCCACGAGCGGTTGCTGCTGGGTCAGGCAGTGGAATGCCCCCAGGCCCCAGATCAATTCGCGGCAATCAATCGGCACGACCTTGCGTGTCGGAAATGCTTTTTGCAGCACCGCGATGGCCCACTGGTCGTTCACATCCCTGAACACCGGCAGCAGCACGACTTTGTTTGCGATGTAAAAATTTGCATAGCTCGCGGGTAGGCGCTGGCCGTCGCGCGCAATCTTGGAAGGCATGGGCAGCGTGAATACATTCAATGGCGTGCCATCCTCGATCTCCATTTCACGCAACTGGGTCAGGTTTTCCTGCAACGCGAAGTAATTTGCATCGGTCTGGTCTTCCTCGACCACGGTAACGACCGTTTTCCTGTCCACGAAGCGGGTGAGATCGTCGATATGCCCATCGGTGTCATCTCCCTCGATGCCATCGCCGAGCCACAAAATATGACGCACGCCGAGGTAATCCATCAGCCGTTTTTCAATCTCTGTCTTTGTCAGGTCCGGATTGCGGTTCGGATTTAACAGGCAGGATTTCGTGGTGAGCAGCGTGCCTGTTCCATTGACGTCGATGGATCCTCCCTCCAGCACCATCGAAGGGTGGAATACTTCCATGCCAAGATGCTTGCCCACCTTGGTGGGAACATCGTCATCGAGATCGAAGGGGGGATACTTCCAGCCCCATGCATTGTAATCCCAATCCACAATCGCGACGCGCGGTTCCTTGTTGCGAACCAAAAAGATCGGGCCGTGGTCGCGGCACCATGGCTCGTTGGTTGGGATGTGAAGAAACTGGACGTGGTCAATGCGGGCATTCGCTTTCTTTAGTTGGTTGCGAACATCCTCCTCCTCCTTGCCATCGTGGACATTGATGCAGACAGCCTCGGAGTCGGCGAGGGCATCGACCATTTTTGCCAGCACCGGCGGGATCTGGTCATAGGAGTCGGGGAAGCTGATGCCGTCCCGGTGCGGCCACGAAAGCCATGTGGCCTTGTGCGGCTCCCATTCCGCAGGCATGCGATAGCCCATCTTTGCCGGGGTGAGCGTCTTGTGTTCTTCGGAGGGCGTGGCCATACGGGGATCTGAGTTAAAAACTACGGGAGTGAAATGACAAAACAAAAACCGGATAAATATGTATAAAGATATCTGCTGCGACCCGGTTTGCGCGATCCTTCATTTTAATCAATGAGCCGTTTGTTGATGTCGTTGTAGGCATCGATGCGCCTGTCGCGCAAAAAAGGCCAGTGCGTCCGCTGCTCATCGATGCGTGCAAGATCTACCTCGACGATAAGAGTCTCTTCCTGGCCGGTGGAAGCCTTGGCGAGAATTTTGCCGGAAGGATCGGTCACAAAACTCTGTCCCCAGAATTCGATGCCGGGTTCCCCGTTTGGCATTTCATGGCCGATCCGGTTGGAAGCGGCGACAAAACAACCGTTCGCGATCGCGTGGCTGCGCTGGATCGTTTCCCAGGAGCTGTGCTGCTGCTCGCCATACTGTTGTTTTTCCGCCGGGTGCCAGCCGATCGCGGTCGGGTAAAACAGGATCTCGGCCCCGTGCAGCGCGGTCAGCCGCGCCGCTTCCGGATACCACTGGTCCCAGCAAATGCAGACGCCGATCCTGCCGTGCTTTGTCTCCCACGCGCGGAAACCAAGGTCGCCGGGTGTGAAATAAAACTTCTCGTAGTAAAGCGGATCGTCCGGGATGTGCATTTTGCGATACTTGCCGAGATACTTCCCGTCCGCATCGATGATCGCCGCCGTGTTATGATAAACGCCCGGCCCCCGCTTCTCAAAAAGTGAGGCGATGATCACCACGTTCAATTCCTTCGCAATCTCCGCCAGCGCATTCGTGGTGGGCCCGGGAATCTCTTCCGCGAGCTTGAAGTATTCGTGGTCCTCGACCTGGCAGAAGTACTGGGAGCAAAACAACTCCGGCAGGCAGATGATCTGCGCGCCGCGCGCCGCCGCTTCCCGCACCTTGCCTTTCGCGCTGGCAAGATTTTCCGCGGGGTGCGGTGTGCAGGACATCTGGACGATGCCGAGTTTGACTTTACGAGTGGCAGACATGGGACTGGGAATTTACTTCAGCTCAGGCAAAGGACAAAACAACTTTTTGTAAAATTTTCGCGACGAAACCGCGGGGATTATTTGATGGAATCCGCCGGCACGATCTTGATGCTCAAGATTTTCACGGCTTTAGTTGGCTTGCTCATTTCTCCGCGACCGCTGTCCGTCACGGGAGTGTCACCGATTTTTGTGAGGACGTCCTCGCCCTTGATGAGTTTGCCGAATGCGGTGTACTTATGATCGAGGGAATCCGCATCGCCGAGGCAGAGGAAAAACTGGCTTCCTGCGGAATCAGGATCAGCGGAGCGCGCCATGGAAATCACTCCGAAGCCGTGATGCTTGTCATTGAACTCGGCTTTGATCTTGTAGCCTGGGTCGCCCGTGCCCCAACGGTCTTCCTTGCTTGCGTCCTTCGTGAGCGGATCGCCGCCCTGGATCATGAATCCCTTGATGATGCGGTGGAACAACGTGCCATCATAGAAACCCTGCTTCGCGAGTTTCTTGAAATTTTCCACGGTGTTCGGCGCCACGTCGGACCAGAAACCCAGTACCATTTCACCTTCGCTCGTTTTGATCACGGCGACTTCGTTGGAATTTGATTTGTCATCCGCGTGCAGGGCAAGTGTGCCGAGCGCGAGGATCGTCAGGCAGGAGAGGAGGAGCTTTTTCATGGATTAGGATTTTGCATGAACTTCAACAACTGTCACGCGCGGAAACATGAAAAAAATCGGGGTTGCAATACATCGTGATCAGCGCCGATACTCCACGCTTCAATATCAACCCTCACCGAAAAAAAACATGCAAGATATCCGTATTAAAATAAAGACCGACAAAGGCGACATCGAAATCACCATGCTCGCGTCCAAAACTCCTGTCACCGTTGCGAACTTCCTCAACCTCGCATCGAAAAAATATTACGATGGGCTGAAGTTCCATCGCGTAATCCCTGACTTCATGGTGCAGGGTGGAGATCCCACGGGCACCGGCAGCGGCGGTCCCGGCTACAAATTTGAAGATGAATTTGTCAGCGACTTGAAATTCGACAAAGCAGGTCTTCTCGCAATGGCAAACGCCGGCCCGCGCACCAATGGCAGCCAGATTTTCATCACGCACGTTCCGACCCCACATCTGAACCAGAAGCACACCATCTTCGGCGTGACGACCAAGGGCCAGGATGTCGTGAATGCGATCAAGCAGGGCGATAAAATCACGAGCATCGAGATACTCGACCCGACCGATGAATTGTTCACCGCGCAAGCGGCCAGGATTTCCGAGTGGAATTCCGCTTTGAAGAAATAGTTTAAACGCTTCCGGGTGGCCACCGGCTTAATCGCCGGTGGCTGCCATGGGGCATTTCGTTATCAGTTTGCTTGGTGGCGACTCCTCTCGAGTTGCTGCGTGGAAGCGAGCGCAAGAGGAGGTGGGCTTTTTGGCGTTATGTTGTGTACGGGTGTCGCCAGATAGCAGACGGGGGTGAAGGAAAAGTTCGATGCGGCGAGACGCCGCAACCAGCACGCGAGACGCGGGCGCTCCCCGGAATATTGCTGCGACGTCCGGGTTCGTTTGGAGATCAATATTCCAGGCTTGGACTTTTTAGACGCTTTTTAAAAAACCTCGGGCTGGCCCTCGGTCATTACGACGACTTTGTCCGCGATGCCGTGTTCCTTCGCACAGGCGATGAGACGCATGGGCGGCTCTTCCGGCGGCTCGTAGCTCAGGCGGAAGGTGCCGAAATGCATCGGGATGAGCCTCTTTGCTTTCAACTCGATGAAAGCCTTCACGGCTTCCTCGGGGTTCATGTGGACTTCGCGCCCGCTCGGCGGGTCGTAGGCGCCGATGGGAAGCAGTGCGAGGTCGATATTGAAACGCTCGCCGATTTCCTTGAACCCGTCGAAGTAGGCGGTGTCCCCGCAATGAAAAATCGAGCGGCCGCCGACCTCGATGATGTATCCCCCGAAGCCGCGGTGTGAATCGTGAAGCATGCGCGCGCCCCAATGATGACAGGGGGTGAGGCTTATCTTCAGGGACTTGTGTTCGAACGTTTCCCAGTAATGCAATTCGTGGACGCTTTTGAATCCAAGATCATGCACGAGATTGCCCACCTCGAATGGCACCACCACCGGCTGGTCCTCCGCGACTTCGCGCAGCGTCTTGCGATCGAGATGGTCGAAATGCGCATGGGTGACCAGCACGAGATCGATGGAAGGGAGATCGTGCAACTCGATGCCGGGATGCTTGATGCGCTTGATCACCTTCAACCATTTTGACCAGTTTGGATCGATGAGGAGATTCACGCCCTGCACCTGGATCAGGAAGGAGGCGTGCCCGATCCATGTGATGCCGATTTCGGATTCCTTGAGTTCCGGCAATACCGGGTTTGTATTGCCGCCGGAGCGCCGGGTGAAAAGCGACGGGATCAAGACCTGTGTCAGGAAGTTTCGCTTCGCCCAGCCTTTCTTTGGCTTGAGGCCCACTTTTTTTGCAACAGGGTTTGCGCGGCGCGGTGCATGACCGTTGCCATTGCCGCTGATGATCTCGGCCTTGCCGTTCCCACGGTTTTTAAAGAAGCGATTCGCCACAACAAAAAAGATTAAACCCCTTTTTGCGTGAAGCAAAGATTTTACGCGCACTTGATTGATTGCCGCAGAAACGCTCTATTGGAAGCTGCATGACAAGCAAAGAGGAATTACGCGAGTCACTTCGCGAGAGGTTGCGCGCCCTGCCATCCGAGGAGATTGCATGGAAATCCTATATGATCTGCGACCATATCCAGCGGATGCCGGTATGGAAGGAGGCAAAGGTGGTGGGGTTGTTTGCCTCGCTGCCCACGGAGCCTGTCATGGAATTCCTCTGGGACGATCTCCGTGAAAACCGGAAAAAAGTCTGCTACCCAAAGGTCAACGGGGAAACCCTGAGCCTGATCCTGGTGAACGATCCCACGGAGCTGGTCGTCTCGCGATGGCAGTTGCGGGAGCCGGTGATGCGGGAGCCGAATCTGCAGGCGATCGATAAAATCGATTTGCTGCTGGTCCCGGGACTTGCTTTTTCAACATGCGGTGCGCGACTCGGGCGTGGCGGCGGTTTTTACGACCGGCTGCTGGCGAGGGAGAGCCTGCGGGCGCACAAGCTGGGCGTTTGCTTTGACATGCAGACTTTTTCGAAGCTGCCCGTGGAGTCGCACGATATCGCCGTGGATGCGGTGGTCACGGAATCAGGAATCCTGCCGCGCACGGCGCCTAGCAGCAGTCGCTCAGCTTCAATTTGAATTTCGGGATGCGCGTGAGCACGGGCACGCCGCTCTCGCTGACGCCGAAGAAGGAGCCTTCCGCCACGCTGTCGCAGGCGATGGTGTGGTAGCTGTGGTAGGAAAAATCGTCGCCGGGCTCGAGGCGGGGAAATTTGCCCACGACACCGTCGCCTTCCACGACCACGCAATTCGCATCGTCATCGGTCACCACCCATTTCCTGCCCTTGATCGTCACGGTTTCATCGGACTCATTATGAATGGTGATATAATAGACGAATGGGTACGGCCTATCCTCCGGGGCTTCCAGATGAGGCATGTAGCAGACCTTGTCCACGGTGACGGTGAGACCATTCAGTTCCTTAAAATCGCAAAACATCTGGTTAATATTAGCGTGTCCATGCCGCTTTGCCAGAGGAGATTGCGCGGAAGTGGCGCAGCGTCAGTCCATTGCCAAGAATCGGCTTGCGATTGCGTGGTAGTTTCTCACACAGTCTTTGGGTTCACATGCAATCCTCACCGCCAGTCGCACTTACCATCGCAGGTTCTGATAATAGCGCCGGGGCGGGCGCGCAGGCGGACCTGAAGACATTCGGCGCACTGGGGGTTTATGGGATTACTGCGATCACCTGCGTGGTGGCCGAGGTGCCGGGCCGGGTGAGCGCCATTCAGCCGGTGGATGCGCATATTGTGCGCGAGCAGATTATGCTGAGTTACGCGGCGTATCCGGTCGCTGCCTTGAAAACGGGGCTGCTGCATTCCAGGAAAATCATCGAGATAGTTTGTGACACGATTGAGGAGCTGTTTGCCGGTGATGCTACCCGGCCATTGCTGGTGGTGGACCCGGTGATGGTGGCTACCAGTGGCGATGCGCTTTTGAATGAGGACGCCGTGGCTGTCTATACGGGGCGGCTTTTCAAACTCGCGACTTTGGTGACTCCGAATCTTGATGAAGTCCGTGCGCTGCTGGGGCGCTCTGTCACCACGGTGTATGAGATGAGGACGGCAGGGCAGGAGCTCGCGGAGAAATTCGGGACGTCGTTTTTATTGAAAGGGGGGCATCTGCGCGGCAGTGAAGCGGCTACGGATCTGCTCTTTAGCGGGGCTGAGATCAGGGAGTTTTCCGCGCCGTTTGTGCCCGGTGTCGCCACTCACGGGACTGGCTGCACGTATTCCGCTGCGATCACAGCGGGGCTTGCCAAAGGATTGCGGCTTCCGGATGCGATCGGTGAGGCGAAGCCTTTTGTGACCCGGGCGATTGCGAATCATTTCACATGGCAGCGGGGTGGTGGAGCGACAGCCGCGCTGAACCACTTTCTTTAAAACAACTCGCCTTGTGATTGGGCGGGGGCGTTGGAGGCGATAGGTTTGGGCGTGGCTTCCGGATGCAATTTCTGGTATTCGTCTTTTACTTCTTGCAGGAGCGATTTGAATTCGCAGTTTTCCAGGGAAGCGATGAGTTCCGGATAGCGCGGGGTGATTGCCAGATTTTCCAGCGGCTCCGGTAGTGGCAGGTCGGTGTCGAGCCTTACCATTTCGCGGTTCTGGATGATCTGATCGCGGGCGGCTTTCACTTTTTCCCGCATGCGTTCGTTTTTGATGTTGTCCGCGTTTTGTAGTAACGCATCCAGGCTGCCGTGCTCGCGAAGCAATGCCGTTGCGTTCTTGGGGCCCAGCCCGGATACTCCCGGGATATTATCCGCGCTGTCACCGATGAGGCAGAGCACCTCGCCGATTTGCGAAGGGGGGACGCCCCATTTTTTCGCGACAAAATCGCTGCCGAGCAAAACAAACGCGTCTGTGGGCGCGGCGAGATCGGTTTTGTTTGTGGAATAAACTTTCACAGTATGATCCACGAGCTGGAAGAGGTCCTTGTCATTCGTGGCGAGCACCACCTCGATATTTTTTGCCACGGCTGCGATTGCGTAGGAGGCCATCAGGTCGTCGGCCTCGGTGTCCGGCAAGCCCAGGCTGTGGAATCCGAGCTGCGGCACCAGTTTTTGGATATAATCGAGTTGCGGGACCATGTCGGGCGGCATCTCGGCGCGTTGCTGTTTGTAATCGGGCTGCAATTTTGTGCGTCGCTCGGGCAGGCCCATGTCCCAGATCACCGCGCCGTAATCAGGCTGCAAATGCGCGACCATGCGCCGCAGGGTTTTGGTAAAACCGTAGATCGCGTTCGTGGGCTCCTGGCGGGAGTTGCTCAGGTTGCGAATCGCAAAGAATGAGCGGTAAACATAGTAGTGCCCGTCAACGAGGAGAATTTTCACAGGGGTGAAGTTATCGGGGCTGCGGCTTTTTGCCGAACATTTTCAGCAACAGATTAAAGCAGTGTCATCTGCGTGCTGGACGGCTCGGGGTTATCTTCGGCTGCGGGTGGCAATTCCAGGGGGATATTCAACAGGCGCGCGATGCGCTGGCAGGTCAGCGAAGCCATTCCTTCGAAATGGTTGCCGCTGTAGAGATGGATGGTTTCGGATTCGGGGAGGTGCTTGTGGATTTTGATGGCCCAGCTTTCCAGCGACGAATCCCGCGGCCACATCAAACTCCCGTAGCGGTGTTTTCTGGTTCCGTTGGGCAGGTATTTTGTCCGAAGATCGCCGAGCAGCCGGATGTAGAGGAAATTAGTGGTTTGCGGCAACGGCTCGAATGCGGCGCGGTTTTGTTCATGCAACGCACTGGTGTCGCTCCATGCCCAGCAAATGCCGTGGTCTTCCAGATAGTGGACGATGCGTGGAAGATGCCAGTCGGCATGGCGGAACTCCACGGCAAACCGGAATGAAGGTGGGAGCAGGGCAAAAAAGCTTTTCAACGCCTTTTCGTCCCGCTGTGGAATGAATGTGGGCGGTAGCTGGATCAATATGCATCCCAGTTTCGGGCGCAGCGGTTCGAGGACGGTGAGAAATTCCCCCAGCTTTTCCTCGCAGTCGCGCAATCGCAGCCCGTGCGTGATTTCCTTCGGCATTTTGCAACTGAAACGAAAGCTCTCCGGTGTCCGTTCCACCCATTGTGCCACCACCTTGGCGCTCGGGGCATGGTAAAATGTGGAATCCACTTCCACGGACGGGAAATGGCGCGCATAAAACTCCAGCCATTGATTCTGCGGGAGGTGAGGGGGATAAAAAGTTCCCCGCCAGTCGTCGTAGGTCCACGCGCAGGTGCCTAATTTTATTTTTTGCTGTGAAATTGTATCCAATGGACTCATGTAATATAGACTATTGCGGCGTTCTGCAAAACCGCATTTTATCGTGGGACAAGTCGCTTGACGCGGATATTTTCATCCAGTAGCGTCTCGCCCTTATGAGGAAACTCATCCTATTTTTATCTTTGGGCCTGTCCACGATCATCCTGCCTTCTGTCCGGGGGGAAATCGTTTATAAACCCGATGAGGGCTGGAACTACGAAGCGCCAGGCACCCAGGAGACGCCTGCGGCCAAAACCGCCAAGGAACAGATTGAGCGGGCTCAAAATTACGAAAACAAGGGAGACTACGGCAATGCATTGAAAGCCTACCGTGTTTTCGTGAAGAAATTTTCCTATTCCGGCATGGCGCCGAAAGCCCAGATGAAGGTGGCTGAGCTCTGCGAGAAAACGGGTGACTACGACCACGCTTTCGATGCTTACAATACCTACAACAAGAAATATCCCCGCGGCGAGGATTTCGACAAGGCTGTGGAGGCGCAGTTCAATATCGCAAAGCGTTTCCTTGATGGTGAGAAGGTCAAGATGTACGGTATCAAGACATTCCCCTCGATGACCCGCACTCAGAAGATGTTTGAGGATCTCATCGAAAATGCCTCCTACAGCAAATACGCGCCGCTTTCCCAGTTCTACATCGGCCAGGCTTTGGAAAAACAAAGCAAGTGGAAGGAAGCAATCGAGGCTTACAAGACGGTCCAGACCAAATATCCGAACGATCCTATTGCCGCCGATGCGCAGTACCAGATCGGTTATGTTTACATGAGGCAGAGCCGGAACGAAGGTGTTTACGACCCAGGCGCTGGCAACAAGGCGCGCGATGCCTTCGAGGATTTCATCGCTCGTTATCCAACCAGCGAAAAAGTTCCGCAGGCCAATGAGAATATAAAGATGCTGGCTGGTCGCGGAACCAAAGGTGCCTTTGAGATCGCGAAATATTACGAAAAACAGAAACGCTATAAAGCTGCGGTGATTTATTACAACGACGTGATCCAGCAGCAGCCGGGTTCTCCGGAGAGCGAGGCGGCAAAGGCGCGCATCGAGGCGCTGAAATCCCTGGTTGGCGAAGACGCATTGCGTGCAGGCCCTGAACGCACCGAGACGGGTGAACGCGCCGCCAAGAGCCGCAAGCTCCAGGCGCAGGTGGACACTGCATCGCGCCCCGATTATCTCGGGCCACCAGTAGTTATACCTGATCAAGTTGCCCCGCAAAAACCGAAAGTACGCACATCCACCCAGGATGTGGGGCCTGTTCCTTCCGGTGGCAGTCCGTCGGGCGCGCCGTCCGGTCCTCCTGTTGAACCGCCATTGCCGGCACAATGAGGACATTCGCTCTCTCGGTTTTCGCTGCAGCGGTCTTCCTGCTTTCCAGCTGTGCAGGCTATCATTTGGGGCCGATCAAGCCGTCCTATCTGAAGGGTATCAATACCATCTCGATTCCGAGTTTCAAGAATATGACGCTCGTTCCCCGGTTAGAGGTTCCGGTGGCCAATATTGTGATCAAGCAGTTCCAACAGGATGGCACTTTCCAGATTGCGTCCGACGAAAGTGCCGATGCGATCCTGGAAGGGACCGTGTTGAGCATTAACAGGGTGCCGACACGTTCGTTGATAGGTAATGTGCTTCAGACTACGGAATTCACTCTTCAGCTTAACATCGACTATAAACTGGTAAATCGCATCACTGGCAAGGAGCTGGTCCATCGAAAGGTCATGGGGACGACAGAGTTTTTCGTCGGTGGCGATTTGGAGCAGGATGAACAACAGGCCATCCCGCTCGCAGCGGAACAGGCGGCTGTCCAGATTGTCAGCGGTGTCAGTGAAGGTTTCTAAAGAAGCTTGCAAGGCGGGTTTTTGAAGGTGAAATGAAAGGATCCATTTCTTTCATGCTTTCTGTAGCCGCTGATTTTATTGCCTGAAATTCCCATGCTCTACCTCGTTGCTACTCCGATCGGAAACCTGGGTGATATTACGTTGCGGGCGCTGGAGGTCTTGAAAGCGGCGGATGTTGTTGCGGCGGAGGATACGCGGCATTCCGGGAATCTGCTGCGGCATTGCCAGATCCACAAGCCGATGGTGAGCTATCATGAACACAATGAGGCGCAGCGCACTGCGGAACTCCTGGAGGTATTGCGCGAGGGGAAGAATGTTGCGCTGATCACTGATGCGGGTATGCCGGGCATTTCCGATCCTGGTCATCGTCTGCTGCGGGCGTGTATCGAGCATGGGATTCCCTATACGATCATCCCGGGGGCTTCGGCTGTACTCACGGCGCTGATCGGGTCGGGATTTGATGCTTCGCGATTTTTATACTGCGGGTTTTTACCTCCGAAAAGCGGGGGGAGGGAGCGTGAAATTCTTGCAGCTGGCAACAGGGAGGAGACGACTGTTTTTTTTGAATCGCCGCACCGGCTTCTCAAAAGTCTCGAGGTGTTCCGGCAGCATTTTCCGATGCGGACTCTTTGTGTGGCGAGGGAGTTGACGAAGCAGTTTGAGGAGTTCCGGATCGGGTTGCCAGAGGAACTGGTGGCGCATTATATGGCAAAACCACCTAAGGGGGAGATCGTGCTTTTGGTGCGGGCTCTGACCAGGCAGGAGCGGAAAGAGATAGAAGATTGAAGTCACCCGGGGATGGGGTGCTTTGGCAGGGATGCGGGATAGCTGACGGTTGGTAAGGGTTGGCAAGGGTTGATTAGCCTTGGTAGAAATATTGTCGTTTTTGATTTGCAAATTACACGGGATGAGTGGCTTGTGTTGAAAAAGCCTGTGATTGACAGATCAACCCTGTTTTGAGAGGCTTGGGGCGCACTGAAGGGTGCGTCCGGGTCCGCGGAAAGGGTTTAACCCGCCTTTGATCACAAAAACCATAGAACCGTTTCTTGCCTGATTTTGCGGACCGCAGGCACCATAGAAAGGGTTCATCGTGAATAAACCAGCACCGCGCAAGCGCCTGCCCGTCCATCCCAGCATCGAGCACCTGCAGAAGCAGGCGAAACGGCTGGCCAAACAAAACCTCGCACTCAAACTGGCAGAAGCCCAGCAACGGCTTGCCCGTGATTACGGCTGCAAGAACTGGGCTGAATTGTCCCGGGTCGTGGAAGTGATGCGGCAGGGGGGCGACCAGCTTGCCAATGTAAAACGCGAGATCGGGCCGCTGCCGAAGGCGGCGCGGGACGTTGCTGCATTGCGCGATTGAGCTTGGGGAGATGGATTGTGTGAAATTGCTGCTCGACCGCCATGCGGATATCAATGCCAGGGCGACGGTGATCGATGGCGTCGGCGGCCAGACGCCGGTTTTTCACGCGATCGCGAGCATGGGGGATTTCCATGTACCGATGCTCGAGTATTTGATCGGGCGCGCGGGGCAATGGATCGACTGGAGCGTGAAGGCGACGTTTTTGCTGCACGGCAAGGCGATCGAGCCGGTCACGCCGATGGAATATGCGCTGCGCGGGGTGAAGGAAGCGGAAGCCAGCGCGGCTAAGAAGCGGGAATTGGAATTGTTGCGCTGTTTTCAGCGTCGCGGGTGAAGGAAGCAAACATTTAACCGCAAAGGGCGCGAAGGACGCAAAGGTGGGAAGATGCTTTTGCTGCGGCGATCAGGCATGGGCGTTGGAACACGGCGGAAGTGATTCTGGATCGGGGGTTTCCGCTGGATGAAGAGATGATGCAATCGGGGACGGCTTTGCATCATGCGGCCTGGGCGGGGCATCGGGAGATTTGCGAGCTGTTGATTGCGCGCGGGGCGGATGTGAAGCGGAAGGACCGGCAGTGGCAGGGGACGGCTGCGGATTGGGCGCGGCATGGCGGGCATGCGGGGTTGGCGGAGTGGCTGGCTAAGAAAACTTAGAGGGCATCTAAAAAGTCATTTATGTCCGCAGATTGCGCAGATTTTCGCAGATTAAGAAAAGAACGCATTGTCTGCTATGGAATACGTTCGCTGTAAATCATCACCATTCCCTTGTTGTAAAGGCGCTCGCGCTCACTATAGCTGAGGCTATTGGCCATTTTGCGAGCTTTGGCGGCTAATTTACTGCCGTGAGTCTGCTTCGGGTATGCGTTTTTTTTCGCTTTATTCGGCATGGAGATGATTTTCGAGCAGACAAACTATTCCCAAGGATTCAGCAGAGGCACGCCTAAGCCTTCCACATCTTTCACATTGCGCGTAACGAGCGTCAGTCCGTGAATTGAAGCGGTTGCTGCGAGTAATCCATCTTCAGGAGGAAGTGAACGAATTGCGCCCAATCGCCCCCATTCCTGTGCTATCTCGAGTGTGACCGGTAGAATGCGTTCGCTGTATAATTTTGTCAGCCGGGTAAGCCATTGATCCAGAACATCGGCGGAGGCTGGATCGCGGCGACGCTTTAACTCTACTCCTCTTTTCAATTCACCGACGACGAGGACACTTAAAAAATCGTTATCCATCGGGACGCTTTTTGCCCAAGCATCCACTTTTTGGGAACAGCGTTCTCTTTTTCTCAGTTCGGAAACGACGTTTGTGTCGAGCAGGAAACCATTCATAGCGAAACTTTGCGCGGCTTGCTTTTAGGCCGCTCAAATACGATGTCGTCATCCACCTCCGGCATTGTTCGTAAAAAGTCGATCAAGGATGTTGTCGGCGCCTCTCCTGTCAGCGATCTGCGGAGGATGCGGCGTGCTTCCTCTTCCGCCGATACACCATCGGCAGCGGCTTTTGCGCGCAGTTTGCGTACCACAGATTCTTCCAGTTTCCGGATGAGAATTTGAGCCATGACTAGATGATAGCAATGCTATCACTATTGAGCAAGTGCAAATTCCATGTTGGTGAAAGCAAGATGGGAAGGCGGCGATGGCTGCGGTGGCTGCGATCCCTTCAGGATCGGGGTGTTTTCGTTTTTTTGTCCGGGGGTGTCGCTCGTGCCTCGCTCGACCTCCCGGCTGCTGTGGCTGTGATGGCGTTGCCATCGGGAAACGGTTACGACGCGAGTTTGCGTTGCTTGCTCTTTGGGCGTTTGGAAATGAGGTTGTTGCCTGGGGCGGGCATTGTGCGGAGGAAGTCGATCAGGGATAAGCGCGTGTCCCAAACCCCACGATTCGGGGGGCAGTAATACACTTCGAGCTACGCTTGAACTTCGAGAATTCAAATGCTCCGGGGCTGTGATTCACAACACTTGTATTTCGCGACTATTCTTGCAACCCTATCAGTTCATACGATGGCAATTCGTCTAGGAACTATTTTATTGATTTTCCTATATTTAGCGCCCGCACATGCAGCGCGGATTCCAAGCTATCCCATGACATCGCTTATTCTGCTTTCCGATGTCGTCGTGTATTGCGAGGAGACGGACATTCAAACGAAAGACATCAAATTGCAGATGCCTTGGATCGAAGAAAAAAGGCAAATGAACTAAACTGTCTGCTTTAAGTGGTTCCCCCTTATTTCTTTCCCTGATAAGAAACATTATGTCTTAACCTATTTACACCTACGGTTTTACCCTGCTTTTGCGAAGCTCGTTTTGGGCTTATCTAGTTGAAGC
>JBAVPB010000079.1:0-5136 GCA_049692655.1 Chthoniobacteraceae bacterium
CCCTTATCCCTTATCCCTTATCCCTTATCCCTTATCCCTTATCCCTTATCCCTTATCCCTCCGCCTTTTCTCCGCGCCCTCCGCGCCTCCGCGTGAGCGGATCGCCAGAAGCACCAATTTTGGAAATACGCGGAGGCTCAAATGCCTCCATCAGCTTGAGCAAGTTCTCTGGATTCTGCTCAACTTGTAACATCTCCCGGTGTTCCTTTTTCAAGAAGCCGGTCATCGTCATATGATCCAGAAAGCCGAGCAGACGGTCATAATATCCGTTTGTGTTCAACAATCCGATCGGCTTGGTGTGAAGCTCTAACTGCAGCCAGGTCAGCACTTCGAGCAACTCCTCAACCGTCCCGATCCCGCCCGGCAACGCAATAAATGCGTCTGCCAGTTCGGACATCTGCTGCTTGCGTTCATGCATCGAATCGACCGCGATCAGCGATGTCAGTTTCCCATGTCCCACTTCCAGCGCGACGAGATGGTGTGGAATGATGCCGATCACTTCGCCATCGCCCGCCAGCACGGCATCCGCCAGCGCGCCCATCAAGCCGATCCTTCCCCCGCCATAGACAAGACCGATATTTCGTCCGGCCAGAAATTTCCCCAGCACTTGCGCATCATCCTCATAAACCGGGTCGATCCCCGGACTCGATCCGCAATAAACGCAGACCCTTTTAATTTTGTTCATAACTTGCCGCGGGAATCCGAAATTTCATTTGCCGAAAAAGATGGGCCTTTGCTCCCCTTGGTTACTTGTTTTTAGTTTTCGTCAGCATGTTTGTAAAGCCGTCTCCAGCGCCACGCTGCATTCGTCATTCTGGCTTGGTCATTCTTTCGTCATTCCGTCATTCGTGCTTCGTAATTTTCCATTCTCCGCGCCTCTGCGTCTCCGCGCGAGTCCCTCCCCTTCTCACCTTTGCACTCTTCGCGCCCTTCGCGTTTAAATCCCCTCCCCCATCCACCACTGGACATTTATTTTCCAACCTCTAAATTACAGCCTCCATGCTTCCAAAACCACACAGCGCGCTCATCATCATCGGCCACGGCTCCACCGTGAACCCCGATTCCAGCGCACCGACCTTCGCGCATGCCGCTGAAATCAAGCGCCGCGGCCTTTTCGCGGAAGTCGTCTGTGCGTTCTGGAAGGAGGAACCCTCCATGCGGCAGGTATTCCACATGGTCGAGAGCGAAGACATCTACATCGTCCCAAATTTCATCAGCGAAGGCTACTTCACGCAAAAAGTCATCCCCCGCGAACTGGAACTCGACGGCCCGATTACTCTGCGCAGCGGACGCACGATCAAATATTGCGACCCCGTCGGAAATCACGCGCACATGACCGGCCTCCTCCTCGCCCGCGCCCGCGAAATCGCCCCCGGCGTGCCCGCATCCGCCACCAGCCTCCTCATCATCGGCCACGGCACCTCGTTGAACGAAAATTCCGGCACCGCCGTCAAGGAACAGGTCCGCCGTATTCAAGCTGGCGGCGATTACGCCGAAGTCTTCGGCGTTTTCATGGAAGAGGAACCGCTCGTCACCGACTGGCGCAAAATGGTCCACCAGCCCAACGTCGTCGCCGTCCCCTTCTTCGTCTCCGACGGCCTCCACAGCTACCAGGACATCCCGGTCCTCCTCGGCATCGAGACCGAAACCGGCCCCGCCGCCAGCAAGACCGGTGTCTTCCGCCACAACCCCACGCAGTCCAATGGCCACGCCCTCTACTACTCCAGCGCCATCGGCACCGAACCCGGCTTCGCCAACCTGATCCTCGACCAGGTCGAAGCCTTCGACACCCGTCACACCGCAGCCCCCATCCCCGCGTGACCAGCAAGATCGAAGCAGCCCTGGAAATGTCACTGAATGAGGGAATCACCCGCATCGGCGAGATTCTCATCGTCAAAAAGGAGGGCGAATTCATCCTCACACACCACGCCGATGCCAGGGCTAATCAACCCTTGCCAACCCTTGCCAACCCTCACGATGCGCAGATCACTGCCATCTACGACCAATCCGGCGAATACCGCCCGCTCAAATCCGCCCCCAATTTAAAGCGCGGCTGGTCCCTCCGGTTGCGCACCATTTCCGAACTCCGCGAAGCCCTCGACTTCTTCTACCCCGCCATGTCCGGCATCTGGCTTGCCCACCGCGAAAACCGCCTGACTCCCGTCCACTTCCGCACCACAGCCGCCCGCCAGTCCGGCATGTACGACATCGTAAAAAAAATCTCCAACACCCAGGCCGATGACCTGGCCGGCGACTTCTGCAAATCCTGCAATTGCCTCAAGACCATCCTCTGGAAAATCGACTCCGACACCCCGCTCACCAAACTTCCTCCGGATAAATTCGACCCCGCCGCCGGGCAGCTCGACGCCCCCGGAAAATCCATCCCGCTCCTCTGCCACGAAGCCTGCAACCTCCTCGTCGCCGCAGCCCGCACCGTGGTGCGCAAACCCGGGAGCAACGCATGATCTACCGCGCCCACACCGTCGTCACCATGGATGGCCTGCCGATCGAGAATGGCGCCGTGGCCGTCCAGGGCGGCACGATCCAGGCCGTCGGCAAATACGACGAAGTCTCGCGCCTCTTCCGCGAGGAAACCACCAACCTCGGCGACCGCGTGATCCTCCCCGGCCTCATCAACGTCCACTGCCACCTGGACTACACCATGATGCGCCACTCCATCAGCGCAAAGGAAAGCTTCACCGACTGGATCAAGATGATCAACGCCCTGAAGCGCAGCTTCGACGACGACGACTATCTCCAGGCGATCGCTCGCGGTTTCAAGGAGTTAAAAAAATGGGGCACCACCACCGTCCTGAACATCGAGACCTTCCCCGAGTTGATCTTGAAAATGCCCGCGCCACCGATCCGCACATGGTGGTTCTATGAAATGATCGACATCCGCAACCGCATCACCACCGACGACCTCGTCGCCGGCGCGTTTGCATTTTTCCATCAGCGCCCGGAATGGCTCGGCGGCTTCGGCCTCAGTCCCCACGCCCCCTACACCGCATCCGCCGATCTCTACCGCCTCGCAAACGAATGCTCGGTCATGACCGGCATGCCCCTCACCACCCACCTCGCGGAATCCGCGGAGGAGGACACCATGTTCCGCCGCGCAAGCGGCCCGCTCTACGATTTCCTCACCTCCCTCGGGCGCAACATGGACGACTGCGGCAAGAAATCCTCCTTCGCAAGCTGGGTCGAGAGCAATCTCGCCACCCCCGGCTGGATCCTCGCCCACCTCAACGAGCTCGGCGACGACGACTTTGCCTTGATCGCGGAAAAAAACCTCGGCCCCTCGCTCCACATCGCCCACTGCCCGCTGAGCCACCGCTATTTCCGCCACAAAAAATTCGAGTTCCAGCGCCTCCGCGATCTCGGCGCAAATATCTGTCTCGGCACCGACAGCCTCGCCAGTAACACGTCCTTGAATCTTTTCGCCGAAATGCGCGCCGTGCAGGAAAGCGATCCTTGGATCACCTCCGAGGAACTCCTGAAAACCGTGACCGTGAATCCCGCCCGCGCGCTGGATCGCGACGGCAGCCTCGGCAAAATCGCCCCCGGTTGCGATGCTGACTTGATCTCGCTCCCTTTCTCGGGAAAGTTGGACGCGGTTTACGATGAGATCGTCAACCACCTCAAACCGATTGATTGGATAATGGTCGATGGCCGGATCAACCCGTAACACAATTTTACTGCTCGCCCTCTCGCTGGCGATTTTGCTGCGCGGCCCCGACGCCATGGCAAAATCCCACCCCGCGCACAAAAAGCCCACGCCACCTCCCGCGACTCCTTCCCCCACTCCAGAGCTCGCCCCGGGCGAACTCCCTCTCGCCGCAGCCGGCGCGATCGTGATCGACGAAATTTCCGGCGACCCCCTCTACGAGAAAAACGCGAACGAACAATTCTACCCCGCCAGCACCACAAAAATAATGACCGCTCTACTCATCATCGAGGAAGGCAGTCTCGACAAGGAAGTGATCGTCCAGCCGGAGGATATCAAGGTCGAGCCCAGCGCGCTCGACATCAAGCCCGGCGAAAAATTCACGCGCATGCAAATGCTCTACGGCCTCATGTTGAAAAGCGCCAACGACGTCGCCCAGGCGCTCGCACGCGACGACGCCGGCAGCATCGGCGCATTCGCCGATAAAATGAACCGCCGCGCCCGCGAGCTCGGTGCCCTCTCCACGCATTTCGAGAACCCGCACGGCCTCCACAACAAACTCCACTACACCACCCCGCACGATCTCGCATTGATCGCCCGCGCCGCCATGCAGCAGCCCCTCTTCCGGAAGCTGGTTTCCACCGTAAATTACGACTGGCTCCCCGAGCCCGGTCTGCCCCCTGTCTCGCTCAAGAATCACAACAAACTCCTGACACGTTTCCCCGGCTGCACCGGCCTGAAAACCGGCTACACCGTCCCCGCCCAGCAGGTGCTCGTCAGTTCTGCGCTGCGCGACGGTCGCGAGGTGATCTCCGTGGTCATGCACACCGACCACCCCGGCATCTGGGATGATAGCGAAACGCTGCTCACCTACGGTTTTTCTCACCTCCCGCCATCGCCGTAACATTTTCGTGCTTTCATTTTCTCATTACTGCGAGTAACCCTGTAGCAGAACTATGGCCCGGATATTAATTATTGATGATGAACCCGCAATGGTAGAGGTCATCTCGACATTATGTCGGGATAAGGGACACCAGGCATTTCCATACAACTCGGCGCAAAAGGCCATCGACGCTCTCCCCAGCATCGCTCCCCAGATTATCATTTCTGATATCAAAATGGAGAAAGTGGGCGGCTTCGATGTCCTCCGCGAATCCCGCGAACTCAACCCCCAGCCCGCCGTGATCATGATCACCGGCTACGCCTCCGTGGAGACCGCCGTCGAGGCGATGAAACTCGGCGCCTACGATTACGTCACCAAGCCGTTCAAGATCGATGAGCTGCAACTCACCGTCCAGCGCGCCCTCGATTTCCAATCCGCCGTCCGCGAGAATGTTTACCTTAAAAAAGAGCTAAAAGAGCGTTACCGCTTCGAAAACATCATCGGCACGAGCGAGAAGATGCAGGAAATCTACAACCTCATCGCCAAGATCGCCGATACCGACAGCACGATTCTCATCCAGGGCGAGAGC
>JBAVPB010000080.1:0-20772 GCA_049692655.1 Chthoniobacteraceae bacterium
GACTACATCATGGGTGAAACGGTAGCCAAGCCCCCATACGATCCGGTTGCGATCGCCCAGGCTGAAGCGATGCTGAAAGTCCAAATCGTAAGTATCGAGGTCGTCTGTCAGCAAATCAGCGGTGCCAAATTGACTGCTAATGGGGTCAGACAAGTACGTACGATCATAATAGAGTTGCAGGGTCGTGTCGGAATCATCCGAAATGGTATGTGTCCAGCGACCGAGGACATTCGCACCATTTGCCCGGCCATTGCCGCCTGCCGCGACATTCACGTCACTGCCATAAATATCGCCCTGTAAAGTCAGATGATTTTCCGAGGATGCCACATCGTCAATGCGAAAGCCCCCCTGCCACATTCCCCACGAATCCGCAGCCGGCTTTCCATTGGAAAACACGTCATTACCATCATCAAAGTATTTGGCATAGACCCGGTAATAAATGTCCGGGGCAAGTGTGCCGCCATAACGAATACCTGCAAAATCGCGTAAATCCGATCCTCCTCCACTCTCCACGTAAAAGCCTTGGGTATCCTTGGCGCTCTTTGTGGTGATGTTGATAACGCCGTTGACTGCATTAGCGCCCCAAAGCGTTCCCCCCGGTCCGCTGATAACTTCGATACGGTCCAAATCTTCCAGCAAATAATCCTGCGCATTCCAAAATACGCCGGAAAAAAGCGGACTGTAAACAGTGCGCCCATCGATCATGACCAGAAGTTTATTGGACAGGGAGGTGTCGAACCCGCGCGCGCTGATGGACCAATCATGGGAGTTTTGCTGAGCCACATCCAAACTGTCCGCCAGCCGTAACGCTTCCGGAATGCTCGTCGCACCGGAGCGGCGTATTTCATCCTGAGTGATGACCTGGAGAGCGGCAGGTGCCTGTGAGAATGGCTCCGGTTCCCTTGCCACAGATGTCACCTCGATATTCATCAATTGGTCCAAACTCAATTGTTTCAATGCATCCGGAGCAGGAGTCGTCGAGTCTTCCGTAGCCACAGTCTGGGCGAAGGAATGGCCGGTGAAAATGATCAGGCAAAGTATTATGGAGGTTAGGAATAGAGGTTTGTCCTGCCGTGGATTCCACCGGTCTTGTAACGGCGTCAAGGGATTGGAAGTAAAAATATTCATGTCTGCTCCGTTGATTGATATTGTTTTACCTGCGCTAACGAACATGCACAGATTTGTCCATTTAGTGAAGTCTGAATAATGGAATGCCGCCGCAATTTGCATTGACACATTTTCCCCTTTCATTCGCAATCGACCTCTCTATGAAACGCGCCCGTCTCGAACAGCTTTTGCAGTCCTTCACGGACAAAAAAATCCTGGTGATTGGCGACCTGATGCTGGATGAATTCATCTGGGGAAATGTGCGTCGAATCTCTCCGGAAGCCCCCGTGCCCGTGGTTGAAGTGGTGCGGGAATCGTGGTTTCCCGGCGGCTCGGCAAACGTGGCACGCAACCTCCGGGAATTCTCCCACCATGTGAGCGTGCTCGGATTGACTGGCACCGACTCCCACGCGGCCCAATTGAAGAAGCTGCTCGGCGACCACCACATCGATCTCGGCTGTCTCCAGGAAGACCCGGCCTACCAGACGATCGTAAAGACCCGCATCATCGCCGGGCACCAGCAGATCGTGCGTGTGGACCGGGAGAAAAAGACCGTACTCACCCAGTTGCAGGCGGACCGGGTGTTGCGTCAGATCGAGGAACTCCTGCCCACGCTCGACGCGATCATTTTCGAGGATTACGGCAAAGGGCTCATCAACCAGGAGCTGGTGGACAGGGTGATCGCCGTGGCGAAACAGAAGAAGATCGTGATCACCGTCGATCCCAATCCGCACAACCGCCTCGCCTGGCATTCCGTCACCGCTGTGACTCCCAATCGGAGCGAGGCTTTTGCCTCAGCAGACACGCCGTGGAGCGAGCCGGTCGATCCGGTGGAAAATGATGCCACGCTCTTCGAGGTCGGCAAGATTCTGCTCGAAAAATGGGATACCAAAAATCTGCTCATCACGCTTGGGGAACAAGGCATGATGCTCTTCCGCGACGGGGAAAAGCCTTTCCACATTCCCACGCGAGCCCAGGAAGTGTACGACGTCTCGGGTGCGGGCGATACGGCGATCGCCCTGCTCACGCTGGCCTTGAGCGCAGGGGCCACTGCTGTGGAAGCCGCCGATATTTCCAACCACGCCAGCGGTATCGTCGTGGGCAAGCTGGGCACCGCCACGGTGACCCCAGCGGAGTTGATCACCAGTTTTGAGACCCACAACGCGCAGATTTGAGCACCCACGAAAAATTTCCCGCAGTCTTTCTGGATCGCGACGGCACCTTGATCGAGGAAGTCGATTATTGCAGCGATCCCAAGGATGTGCGCCTCTATCCCGGTGTCAGAGACTCACTGCGCCTGCTGAAAGAGGCGGGATACAAAAACATCATCATTACCAATCAGGCCGGCATCGGACGGGGAAAGCTCACCGAGTCACAATACCGGGCGGTGGAGGCCGAGGTATTGAACCAGATTGGCCCGGGGCTGGTGGAGGCCACCTATTTCTGCCCGGATGCCCCGTGGGAACCTTCTACGCGCCGCAAGCCACTACCGGGCATGATGCTCGAGGCTGCCGATGACCACGGCATCGATCTCGCGGCCTCATTTTTTGTGGGGGACAAGGCCTCCGATATCGATTGCGGACGCAATGCGGGGACCCGCACGATACTCGTGCAAACCGGGTACGGAAACCAGCAGGACGATGCGTGTCCCGATTTTATTGCGAAAGATGTTGTGGCGGCGGCGGACATCATTCTAAAAAGTGCGGATGTCTAAAGTTGTCGCGATCATTCCAGCCCGCTGGGGCTCCACCCGTTTCCCCGGGAAGCCGCTCCATGTGATCGCCGGCAAGCCGTTGATCCAGCACGTATGGGAGCGGACCTGCGCCGCTAGCGCACTGGAGGCAGTGTTTATCGCCACAGACGACATGCGGATCGCCGAGGCGGCCTTTGATTTCGGGGCAAATGTCTCTCTTACCTCACCCGAGCACCTCAGTGGCACGGATCGCATCGCAGAGGTCGCAAAGAAGCTGCCGGCGACGATCACCCATGTGATCAACGTGCAGGGAGACGAGCCCGTGGTCGATCCCGCCCTGGTCAATCGTCTGGCAAAAACACTGATCAGCGACCTGAATATCCCGATGATCACCGCCGCAAACCCTTTCGCCGCTGGCGAGGACGTGCAGAACCCGAATGCCGTGAAAGTGGTACTCGACCGGGCATCGAACGCCCTCTATTTCTCGCGCAGCGCGATCCCATTTGCGAGAGGCAAAGAATCCCCCGCTCAGTATTATCGACATCAGGGCATATATGGGTATTCTCGAAAATTCCTGCTGGAATACATTCGATGGAAGCCGACTATTTTGGAGAAGACGGAGCAGCTTGAACAGTTGCGTGCGCTGGAAAATGGCGCGAAAATCCGGGTGCTGATCACCAAAAAGGTTTCCATAGGGGTGGATACGCCGGAGGATGCAGAACTGGTCACAGCGATTTTGAAAAAACTATGAAATACATTTTTGTCACGGGAGGAGTGGTAAGTTCACTCGGTAAAGGCCTCGCCGCAGCGGCCCTGGGAACCCTGCTCGAACATCGGGGGTTGAAGGTGATCCTGCAAAAGTTCGACCCGTATTTGAACGTCGATCCCGGCACAATGAACCCTTTCCAGCATGGCGAAGTCTATGTGTTGAACGATGGTGCAGAGACTGATCTCGACCTCGGGCATTACGAACGTTTTACGAAATGCGTGCTTTCGAAGGCGAATAACATCACCAGCGGGCAGATTTACGAAACGGTGCTCACAAAGGAGCGGCGCGGCGATTATCTCGGCAACACGGTGCAGGTGATCCCTCATATCACGGACGAAATCAAATCCCACATCAAAAGGCTTGAGCAGGAGCAGGTGGGCGACATCATCATCACCGAGATTGGCGGGACGACTGGCGACATCGAGGGGCTGCCATTCCTTGAGGCGATCCGGCAGTTTACGCTCGAAGTGGGGCCGCAGAATGTGCTGATCATGCATGTGACGCTGGTTCCCTATATCAAGGCCGCGGGTGAGTTGAAGACAAAGCCCTCCCAGCAAAGCATCGCCAAGCTGCGCGAGATCGGGTTGCAACCGCAGGTGCTCATCTGCCGCTGTGAACGCCCGTTGGGCGACGATGTGAGGCAAAAGCTCTCGCTCTTCTGCAACGTGCCACTGAATTCCGTGGTCGAGGCGCGTGATGTGGATCATACAATTTATGAAATGCCGCTGATGCTCCAGGAGGAAAAACTGGATGAAACCGTCTGCCGGATCCTGGGACTGGAGACACCTGCCGCAGACCTCACCGACTGGCGGAAATTTGTCCAGCGCGTGATCAACCCCAAGAAAAGGGTGAAAGTCGCGGTGGTGGGTAAATACATCGACCTGCAGGACGCGTACAAGAGCATTTATGAATCGCTCACGCACGCGGCTGCATCGCACGATTGCGGCATCGACCTGGTGCGTGTGGATGCGGAGGACATCGAGACAGAGCCTGCGGACAAATATCTCAAGAACGTGGCAGGCATTCTGGTTCCTGGCGGATTCGGCGACCGGGGCATCGAGGGGAAAATACGCGCGGTCACCTATGCCCGCGAGAACAAGGTACCCTACCTTGGACTTTGTCTCGGCATGCAGGTCGCGACCATTGAATTTGCGCGTAATGTCTGCGGCTTGACCCACGCAAACAGCACGGAATTTGACATGGAAACGCCGGATCCTGTGATCAGCCTGCTCGATGAACAGCGGGAAGTGACAAATAAGGGCGCCTCCATGCGTCTCGGCACATGGCCAACCAAGATCATAGACGGCACGCTGGCGCGACAGGTGTATGGAACCTCGGAAATTTTTGAGCGCCACCGCCATCGCTACGAATTCAACATGAAATACCTGGACCTCATGACATCGAAGGGGTTCGTCGTGGCCGGTACCTCGCCCGACGGGAGCTTGGTGGAGTTGATCGAATTGAAGGATCACCCATGGTTCCTGGCATGCCAGTACCATCCGGAGTTCAAGTCAAAACCGAACATTCCCCACCCGATGTTCAAAGGGTTTATCGCCGCGTGCCTGGCGAACTGGAGCTAGCGGTTTGTCGGGAAGCAATCCCCTTTTATTAAGAGGCCCTACCAGTTTGTGATCCAGGTCAGCTGATACTGGGGAAAAGTGTTGGAACCTTGGGAAGTGGCACCCGCCGTGGACCAGAGATCAAATGTGGGGTTGTAACCATGAGTGGCGGTTCCGCTCAACTGAATGTCGCCAGCATACGCAGTGGAGTAGCCGTAGCTATAGCCCCAAGGATCCTTGATCGCCGTTACCGTGCTGCCGGTGGTGACCAGCTGGGTGGGCTTAAAAGTCATGTACACCGTGGGATTTACGCCTGAGGGTGTCTGCGTGCTGCCGGTAATAATGGTATATCCTTGATCGGTAGTATTTACCGTACCGTCGTTGTTCATATCGCCGGAAAGAGCTCGATATAAAACGATTGACGCTTGGGAATATGTCACTCCCGATGGATTTGTTCCGTTGGGAACACCATCAGCCTGTGCATTGAGCGTGGCAGTATTGTTTTTCTGGTAGGTGGTCGTGTAGGTGCCATCATCCGGATAAACCCCGTTATCGGCCTTGTAGGATTCACAAGCCGAAGACATGCCGGCTATTTCGGCTGTGGCCCGGGAAGTCTTCCCCTTTTGTGTGACGTAACGGGAGACCGAAAGCACCAGACCCGCCAGAATAAAGATGATGGCAATGACCGTCAACAATTCGATCAACGTAAAACCCCGCAGCTTTTTGCTTAGCATGACTTAGAAATATAGCACTACAACAACCTTCGGTCTAGCCGCCACCACCGGAGGACATGGTCTGGATGATACTAATGAGCGGAAGGAACAGCGCGATAACGATGGTGCCCACGACAACCGCAAGGAAAACAATCATGATCGGCTCCAGCAGTGACGTAAGGCCGGCGACGGCATTATCCACTTCGTCGTCGTAAACCTCGGCGATCTTCAACAACATCTCCGGCAACTGGCCTGTTTCCTCGCCAACGTCGATCATACTGATCACCATGGGAGGAAACACTCCGCTGGCTTCCAGCGGCTGGACAATGGATTCACCCTCTTTCACGCTGTCATGCACCTTCCCGATGGCGTCGCCGATGACGGAGTTGCCAGCGGTTTCACGGGTGATATTCAACGCCTGCAGAATCGGAACACCACTGGTGACCAGTGTGCCGAGCGTGCGGCTGAAGCGGGAAATCGCGCTCTTTCGAACGAGATCGCCAAATAGCGGCAACTTGAGCTTCACCCGATCCATGAACACGCGGCCAAACGCAGTGCTCGAAAAAAGATTGTAGCCGATGGCAACCCCCGCGACCACGCCAATCACGATCAAAATATGATCCTTCAGAATATTGCTCGTCGCGATAACAAACTGGGTGAGACCGGGCAGAGCCTTGCCGCCAAGCATATCATGAAAAATCGCCTCGAACTTCGGCACGATGAACACCAGGAGGAAACCCATGATCGCAATGGCGATACAAAGAACGATGATCGGATAAAACATCGCCGCGACGACTTTGTTTTTGATCTTCTGCGCTTTTTCCTGGAATTCCGCCAGACGGTTCAAGACCAACTCGAGCACACCGCCGAGTTCACCGGCCTTGACCATATTGATGTAGAGTTTGTTGAAAATCTTTGGATGCTGGGAAAGACTTTCTGAAAAAGTGCTGCCGCCCTGTACCGCATCGGCGAGGTGATTGATAGTGCCCTTGAGGATCAGATCCTTCTCCTGTTTCGCAAGAACATTCAGCCCGCGCAGCAGAGGCAGACCGGCATCGATCAAAGTCGCAAGCTGCCGCGTAAAAATCATGAGGGTCTTGGTCTTTACGCCCTTCCCCTTCTTGTATCCGTCGTTTCCCTTGGTCGCGGGCGACTTGGAACTGGCCTGCACCGCCTTGCCTTTGGCCTTTGCAGCCTTGGGCGCGGCGCCTTTGCCTTCTTCCACTACGCTGGTCGGAAAAAATCCGGACTGGCGAAGATGGGCGACGACTTCATTGGAAGTGCCTGCTTCGAGAACTCCTGTGGACTCCTGTCCACGTGCATCTAGAGCAACGTAGTTGAACTTGGGCATATGATATTAAGAAAGGGGGAACCTATGACTATTCGATATATGTTAGATCGTATTATCTCATGTGTCGATAAAAAATCCACCACTTCCCGGCAATATTCATCAGGTGTATTTTATGACTTCCTCGATGGTCGTTTCCCCATCGAAAATGGAGCGCAGGCCGTCGGCACGCAGAGTCACCATGCCCATTTCGATGGCCTTCTGCCTCAGCACCACGGTGGGGGCGCGTTGATTGATCAACTCCCTTACCGGGTCCGTAATATCGAGGAGTTCGTAAATTCCTTTGCGGCCCTTGTATCCCGTGTTGTTGCAGGCGTCGCAGCCTTTGCCGTAATAAAAATTCTTGTCGCCAATTTCGTGCGGGGACAAGCCCAACTGCGCAAGCACCGCCTCGCTTGGCTCGTAGGCCGTGCGGCAATTCGTGCAAATCTTGCGGATCAAACGCTGGGCAAGCACCGCCTCGAGTGATGAGGATATCATGAATGGCTCGACCCCCATGTCGATCAACCGGGTGACAGCCCCTGGCGCGTCATTGGTGTGCAATGTGGAAAACACAAGATGCCCTGTGAGCGATGCCTGGATCGAGATCTGCGCGGTTTCCAGATCGCGTGTCTCACCCACCATGATACGGTCGGGGTCCTGACGCAAAAACGCGCGAAGAACTCGGGCGAATGTAAGGCCGATGGTTTCATTCACCGGCACCTGGATGATGCCCTCGATATCATACTCCACCGGGTCCTCGGCCGTAAGCAGCTTGGAATCAATCGTGTTGATTTTATTTAAACAAGCGTAAAGCGTCGTGGTTTTTCCGGAACCGGTCGGCCCCGTTACGATGAAAATTCCGTTTGGTTTTTGAATTGTCTTCAGGATGTACTCATGAATGTAATCCGGCATCCCGAGGGCCTCGATATTGAGGTTCACCGTGGTCCTGTCCAACACACGCAACACGACGCTTTCGCCAAACTGCGTGGGCAGTGTGGATACACGCATATCGACCTGGCGGCCGGCGATGGATTTCTGGATTCGTCCATCCTGCGGCAAACGGCGCTCCGCGATGTTCAAGTTCGCCATCACCTTTACGCGCGAAATGACCGGCAATGCCAGGTGGCGCGGTGGAGGCGCCATCTCATACAAGGCGCCATCCACACGGTAGCGGATCTTGAATTCGTTTTCGAAAGGCTCGAAATGAATGTCGCTAGCCCTGTCCTGAATCGCCTGGTAGAGCACCAGATCTACATAGCGGATGATCGGCGTGGCATTCGCCTCCGCCTCCACATTTTGCAGGTCACCCAAGCCTTCCTCACCGAATTCAATTCCACCTGCGTGCCCGAGTTGCGCAAGGATTTCATCCATGCTCGCAGCATCGGTGCCGTAATTTTTCCGGATAATGTCCTCGATCTGGTAAATCGGCGCCACGACCACATGAATATCCTTGCCTAGCGCGAAGCGCAGATCCTCGCTGATCTGCTGGTTGAGCGGATCCGTGAGGCACACGGAAATCGTGTCCCCGGTCGAACCTATGGGAAGCGCGCCGTGCAAACGCGCGAGGCCGGCAGGAATCAACCGCAGGATTTCCTGCGGCGGTTCAAAATCCTTCAAGTCCATGTAGTCCGTACCGATGGATTCAGCGATAATCTGGTAAAACTGTTCTTCGGTGACAAAGTCAAAATCGACCAGCGCCTGCATCACGGTCTTGCCGGAGATGGAAAGCTCCTGCAACAGGTCCTCGACCTGGTCCGACTGGACGATGCCGCGATCTACAAAAATATCTATTACTTGTTTTGAGTTCATAGTTCTCTGCTCCGGTTATTGACGGGGTTTTCATGGCTCTGCATGAGTTGTATTGCTCCTGCAGGGTCCTGAGCCTTGGACATCACTTCATCATAAGCGATCAACCCTTGCGTATATAAATTTACGAGGGATGCCTCCAGCGACACCATGCCATATTTTGCGCCGGTCTGTATATCGCTGCTGATGCGGAATGTCTTGTTATCACGGATCAACGCACCGATCGACGGCGTGTTGATCATCACTTCAAATGCGGCGATGCGTCCCGTTCCATCCTTCCGGGGAATGAGAAGCTGGGAGATCACTGCTTTTAAATTGGTGGAAAGTTGCACGCGCACCTGCTCCTGGTTACTGGTTGGGAATGCATCAATGATGCGGTCCACAGTGCGCGCCGCCCCTGTGGTATGAAGAGTCGAGAAAACCAGGTGTCCCGTTTCCGCTGCGGTGATTGCCGTCTCCATCGTCTCCAGATCGCGCATTTCCCCCACGAGGATCACGTCGGGATCCTGGCGCAACGCGCGTCGCAATCCCTCGGAAAAAGTCGGGACATCCGCCCCGATCTCCCGCTGGTTCACGATACCGCGCTTGTGGTTGTGGTAATACTCGATTGGATCCTCGATGGTAATGATGTGGCTGTGATTTGTTTCGTTGATGACGTTCAACATGCTCGCCAGCGATGTGGTCTTTCCGGAGCCGGTGGGACCGGTCACCAGTATCAACCCCCGCGGCAGATCAAGCAATTGCCGCACTGCGGGCGGGAGACCAATCTGCTCCAGCGTCAGCAATTCGCGAGGGATCAGGCGCAGCGCCATGGTCAGAAAACCGCGCTGGCGATATGCACTCACGCGGAACCTGTCTTTGTTTGTGCTGAAAGCTATTGCAAAATCAACGCTCAAGTCTTCATTCAAGCGCTGCAAATTTGCCTCGCTGGTGATCGAGCGCACCAAGGTTTCCGTATCCTCCGGCGTGAGCGGAGCAACCTCCAGCTTTACGAGTTTCCCGCGAATCCTCAATACGGGGGGTGCCCCGACCGAGAGATGCAGGTCGGAAGCACGCTCCTCCACCACGAGGCGAAGAAGGTCTTCCATGGGGATCGTAGCCATAATTAAAAACGGGGGAAGCTGTCTGCGGGGATGAAAATTCTCGATTTTTTCACGTCGGTTCTACCCATAGCCTAATCTGCATCAGCCATGGTCGCGGCGATTACCTCCTCGGCGGTCGTGACACCGGCTAGCACTTTTCGCACGCCGTCCTCGCGCAACGTCCGCATGCCAAGCTCGCGCGCTTTCTTGCGCAGATGGATGGTCGAAGCCTTGTCGTTGATCATGAAGCGCACTTCGTCATTGATCACGAACATCTCGAAGATTCCCATCCGGCCCTTGTAGCCGATATGTCTGCACTGGTCGCATCCCTTGGGCTTCATCACGCTCGCCCCGTGAATCTGCGAAGGATCGAGCCTCAGCCCGCGAATTTCCGCTTCCGACAACTCATGAGGCACCTTGCACTTCGGGCAAAGCCTGCGCACCAGCCGTTGGGCGACGATTGCGCGTACGGAGCTGGATACGAGGAACGGCGCTGTGCCGATATCCACGAGACGGGCCACCGCGCTTGGGGCATCGTTCGTATGAAGCGTGGAAAACACGAGGTGACCTGTGAGCGACGCATTGATAGCAATATTCGCGGTCTCGAGATCGCGAATTTCTCCGATCATGATGATATTTGGCGCCTGGCGCAGCATTGAGCGCAGGGCGGCGGGGAATGTCATCCCGATGTCCGCATTCACCTGCACCTGGTTGATCCCGTTCATCTGATATTCCACGGGATCTTCCACCGTAATGATTTTCCGGTCAGGCTTGTTGATGTAATTCAAGCAAGCATAAAGTGTCGTGGATTTCCCTGAACCCGTCGGGCCGGTGACCAGAATGATGCCGTCCGGAAGGGTGATCAAACGTTCAAAAATTTCCTGGTCATCCGAAAGGAAGCCCAGCTCCGGCATGCCCAGCGTGAGGCTCGACTTGTCCAGAATACGCATTACGATCGATTCCCCATGGTTTGTAGGGATCGTCGAAACACGTAAATCCACGGATTTTTTGCCGATTTTCACCTGGATACGTCCGTCCTGCGGGAGCCGCTTTTCGGCAATGCTCATCGAGCCGGTCATGATCTTCAACCGGCTGGTAATCGCCGATTGCAGCTTCTTCGGGGGATTCTGCATTTCGTGCATTTCACCATCGATCCGGAAACGCACCCGGAAGCGCTTTTCCAACGGCTCAAGATGAATGTCGCTCGCTCGTGCTTTATACGCTTCCAGCAACATCATCGTCACCATCTTGATGATTGGAGCGTCACCTGTCTCCGCCTCAATCCCCCCCTCACCCACCGCGATATCTCCGATGATGATGCCTTCGCCGAGTTGCTGGCTGAGCACATCGGCCGCCTCATCCGCGCTGCCGTAGTATTTAATGAGTGCAGCCTTGATCTGCTGCGGCGTCGCGCACACAAATTCCACGGGCCGTTTCAAAAGAAAGCTAAGCGTGTCAAACGTCTCGTAATTCAGGGGATCGCCAATCGCCACCATCAGCCCGGTATCCACCTGCGCAATAGGAATCACGCGGAACCTGCGGGCCATTTCGCCGGAAATGGCGGAAATAACCTCGGGACTTACTGTGATCTGTGAAAGATCAACAAAGTCCATGCTGGAGTGCGCGGCAAGCGCCCTCGTCACATCTTCCTGCGTGAGTGCCCCTTGGTCGATAAGCGCCTGCACGACAGTATGCCCTGATTTGGCAGCCTCCGTTTTTGCGCGTTCGACCTGGGACTTGGTGATGAGACCTGTATCAATAAGGATCTCGATGACGTAATCTTCGTTTGTTGTCACTGGGAGTAGGAATTTCTAGAGCACGGAAACCTAAAGATCGATGGGCATATTGTCAACGCCTCGCACACTGGAGAATGCGTCTAAATTTGCAAAGCACGCGAAACAATCGCGCGAAAACGCCCATTCCACTCGCGTATGACCGGGTTGATTCACGTCATCTGCCCTCAAAAAAAATCCGGCTACAGTCCCTTGTCCGTCACTGCACCTTCGGATGCGCTGCTCACCAGCCTGGCATACTTTGCCAGCACGCCACGTGTGTAACGGCGTTTTGGCGCTTTCCATTTTTTCAGGCGGGCTGCAATTTCCGTTTTCGGGATCTCTAGGTTGATGACCCGTTTTTCGGCATCGATCGTGATTTTATCGCCATTGCGGATGATGGCTATGGCGCCTCCGCGATAAGCCTCGGGGGTGATATGCCCCACCACAAATCCATGGCTGCCTCCGGAAAAACGCCCGTCAGTGATCAATGCAACGTCCTTGCCAAGCCCCTTCCCCATTACGGCGGAAGTTGGAGAAAGCATCTCTCGCATGCCGGGCCCTCCCTCCGGCCCTTCGTAGCGAATCACGATCACGTCCCCTTTTTTCACGGTGCCGTCGAGGATCGCAGCCATCGCAAATTCTTCCGCTTCGAACACCCGCGCGATGCCGGTGAATTTCAGCCCCTCCTTGCCGGAGATTTTCGCCACTGCGCCTCCGGACGCGAGATTTCCTCGCAAAATCACGAGGTGACTGTCTTTCTTGATAGGATCGGATACCGGCCGCACGATCTGCTGACCTTTTGGATAAGGCTTCACGAGCTTTAAGTTTTCCTTCAGCGTTTTGCCGGTCACCGTGAGCGCATCACCGTGCAGAAGTCCCGCTTCCAGCAACATTTTCATCAATGGCGTCTGGCCACCGATCGCCACAAGCTCCGACATCACAAACCGGCCGCTCGGCTTCAAATCCGCCAGCACAGGCACATGTCTGCCGATGCGGGTGAAATCATCGAGTTCTAGCTTTACGCCCGAGGCATGCGCGATCGCCAGCAAATGCAATACTGCATTTGTGGAGCCACCGAGCGCGATCACCACGGTGATCGCATTTTCAAAAGCCTCACGCGTCAGAATATCCAGCGGACGGATGCCGCGCTTGATCAGGTGCAGCACTGCCGCTCCTGCCCTCCTGCAATCGTCCATCTTTGCGTGCGAGATGGCATCCTGGGCCGAACTATTAGGCAGGCTCATCCCTAGCGCTTCGATTGCCGATGCCATCGTATTCGCCGTGTACATGCCCCCGCACGATCCCGCGCCAGGAATCGCATGCTGTTCGATCAATTCCAATTCACGGTCGCTTATTTTGTTGTTCGCGTGCGCACCGACCGCTTCGAACACGGATACCACATCCAGCTTTTTGCCTTTCAACTGCTCGGCGCGCTCCTTGCTCAACCGATTTCCAATGATCGTTCCTGTCAGACAGCCGGGCAGGATCGTCCCGCCGTACACAAACACCGAGGGCCTGTTCAACCGGGCAATTGCTATCAAGCACCCGGGCATATTTTTGTCACAACCGCCGATCGTCACCAGTCCGTCAAACCCTTCGCACCCGGCCACAGTCTCAATGGAATCCGCGATCACTTCGCGCGATACCAGCGAATATTTCATTCCCTCAGTGCCCATCGAAATTCCGTCAGAAACCGTGATCGTTCCGAAAATCACGGCCTTGCCCCCCGCTGCATTGACGCCCTTCTCCGCCTCGAGAGCGAGCTTGTCGATATGCATGTTGCACGGTGTCACCATGCTCCACGTTGAGGCCACCCCGATCTGCGATTTCTTGAAATCCTCCCTCTTGAATCCCACGGCGTGAAGCATCGCACGGCTCGGTGCGCGCTCGGCTCCATCGACTACCAAAGAGGAGAATGCGCGGGTCGCTGGCGCTGAATTCTTACTGTTTTTCCGGGGTGATTTTTTTTGGGATTGGGTGGCTGCTTTCATAAGTGGGGAATCAACTTAATGAAATTTTCGCAAAATGCCCATCTGTTTTCCACGCTTCTTTCGGCCCGTCCACAAGCCACAGGTCCGGTCATTTTAAAAAATCCGAATGACGCATGGCTAAAGAAATGCGAATGGTAACCCCATAAACATTCGTCATCTATATTTTCACATTCCGTTTTGCGCGAAGCTCTGTCCTTACTGCAGCTTCTATGTGGATACGCATTTCAAAAACAAATCACCGCGTTTTCTGGATGCGTTGCTGCGTGAGGTGGAGGAAAGTACGGAGCGCTATAATGTCGTCCCCAAGACAATTTATTTCGGGGGCGGAACACCCAGTTCCCTCTCCATTTCCCAACTTGAGACTCTGCTGACCGGTCTCAAGGATCGCCTCGATCTCTCGGAACTCTCGGAATGGACCTTTGAGATCAACCCCGCTACGGTCTCGCCGGAAAAAGCACGCACGCTCCGCGCCCTCGGAGTAAATCGCATCAGCATGGGCGTCCAGTCCTGGGACAACGCAATTTTAAAAACCCTCGGTCGTATTCACAACGCGGAGCAGGCAGAACAGACTTACCATATTTTGCGCGAGGCCGGTTTCGACAATATCAGCATCGACCTCATGTTTGCCGTCCCCGGTCAGACGCGTGAACAATGGAGACACACGCTCGAAAAGACCATCGCCCTCCATCCCGAACACATTTCCGCCTATTGTCTCACCTACGAGGAGGACACGGAATTTTTCCGGAAGTTGCAGACCCGGGTATTCTCGCAGGATCAAGACTGGGATGCCGATTTATTCGAGGCTGTGATGGATACCCTGGCGGCTGCAGGCTATATACAATACGAAATATCGAACTATGCCCTGCCGGGCCGCGAGTCTGCTCATAATTTCTCCTACTGGCAGGCCGCGGATTACCTTGGCTTCGGTCCCGGCGCATTCTCCACCGTCGGTGAGCGCCGCTGGCAGAACATCGCGGATACCGCCGCTTACACCGACCGCATTCTTTCTGGCACCGCACCTGCAACGTTTGAAGAGGTCGTGAATTCCACCACTCGTACCGGCGAGATGATCGCTTTTTCCCTCCGCACAAATCTCGGTGTGCCCGATGCAATGCTCGCTCCGTGGCGGAATGAAGTGAAGGAATTCCACGATCTCGGTTTTCTGCAATACGAAGGCTCACAAGTCATACTCACGCGCAAAGGAAAGCTTATGGCCGATTCTGTAGCGGAGATTTTTGTTTGAATTACGACGTGATCATCTGCGGGGGCGGTCCGGCAGGTTCCGTGTGCGCCGCTTTCTGCGCCGCAGGGGGCTTGAAGACGCTTGTCCTCGAAAAGGCCATTTTTCCACGGGATAAAGTGTGCGGGGATTGTATTAATCCCTCCTGCTGGCCTGTACTTGAAAGATTGCAAATAGCGGATAGCGTTCTTGCTCTCTCACATTCAAAGCTCTCCGAGGTTGAATTCGTCGGCATTAATGGACGCTCCATCAAATATCCGCTGCATCCTTCCGAACGTGGTGAAATTGCCGTAAAGCGTAGCGTGTTCGACGAACTGCTTTTGCGACGCGCCATCGAATGCGGCGCTGAAGTCCGTCAGGATACGACCGTCACTGCCGTCGAACGCGGCTGGAAAGTCCATGCGGGCGGCGAAGTTTTCACGGCGCGCAACCTCGTTGCCGCCGATGGCCGCAATTCCACCGTCATGAGGCTTCTCGGCCTGCTGCCCGCTGCTGCACGGGAACGCGTGGCGATCCAGACGCACATTCCTGCTCCGCGGAATTTTGGCGATCGCGTCGTGCTCCATTTCTTAAAGGAAGGTTACGCAGGATACAGTGCTGTTGGTGAAGGTAATGTTAATCTCTGCCTCGTCAGCAAACCCGCAGGCATCCGGGCCCTGAAAACATGGGCGGAGTCCCGCTTTGAAATTGAGCCTCAACAGGACTGGCGCACAATCACTCCCCTCGCCCGCGACCCGGTTCCCGCCTCTGCCGAAAACCTTCTTCTGGCGGGTGATGCCGCCCGTGTAGTCGAGCCATTCACAGGGGAAGGAATTTATTACGCAATCGCTTCGGGCGAACTCGCCGCAACGTATCTCTGCAAACAACTCCCTTTGCAGAATTATCGTCGTGAACATGCCGGCCTTTACGCCGGCCGTCTTTGGGTGAACCGTATCTCCAAAGCTGCCGCATTGCATCCGCGTATTGCCAGTCTCGTTTTGGATGCCATGCGTTTTTACCCTCCCTCCCTGCGATTTCTTACCTCGAAAGTGGTCGGCCCGGCTTTGCTATTGAACGCAAATTCGTAACTAAAAAATCAATCGCCAGATTTTCGGGCCAAAAATTATCACTCCGATTGCCGCAGCACCCACGGACGCAATCAACACGGCCCCAGCAGCTACATCCTTCGCTTTACCGGACAACGGGTGAGGCTCCATCGAAACCCTGTCCGTTAAGAATTCAATGGCGGTATTGATGGCTTCGCAGGCAAATACCAGGGTAATGGCAAAACTCACAAGGCACCACTCGATCAGGGAAATCTTTAATAAAAAACCCAGGACGATAACGAGGACGGCGGCCAACGCATGAAAACGCGCGTGGCATTGTGAAAAAAGGAGTGTTCTTAACCCCTGAAAAGCGTATCCGAAAGCTCGCAACCGCGCTTGATAACGGCATCCAATCCCCTGCTTGTTTTGAATATCGGTCAATGCAGGGCCGCGGTATCGATTTTACTTTGAATCGGGAAAAAATTGCTTGCTTGTCCCGGATTCAGCAGGCGATTTGTCTGCTTCACTGCTGGTTTTGCTCTGCGACTTTTCTGCCGCTTGTTCTGTTGAAACCCCGATCAATGTCAAATCGGATACCGGATGTTTTTCACAAGCGGTGAAAGGAATTACAACGATACAGAGCAGAAAAAGATGAAACCATTTCATAAGGCAGGAAAAACTAAGCGGGTGCGAGGGTGGATTGCAACAAAAACTCACTTTCCCCTGTAGGAACATCTCACTGCCGCCGTCTCATGCACGGTAATTTCACACAAGCCGGGACATTTCGGCGCAAGCTCGTTCCAGAGCCATACGGAGAGATTTTCAAAAGTCGGATTTTCCAGCCCTTCGATTTCATTCAAATAATGATGATCAAGCCGCTCAGTGAGTTCCTTCGTGGCTTCGCCGATCTGCGCGTGGTCGTATAGCCAGCCCATTTTCGGATCGATCTCTCCTTCCACGGAAACCTCGACGCGAAAGCTGTGGCCGTGAATGCGGGCGCATTTGTGCTCCGCCGGTACATTTGGCAGCATATGGGCTGCCTCAAAACGAAAATCCTTGGTCAAACGAACTTGCATAATTTTACTTCCTAAACACCGCGCTCCATCGGTTCCCAGATGAACTTGTGCATCTGCAATTGAAACCGCACCTCGAGCTTGTCCTCGAGTATCCAGTCCACGATTTCCACCGGCTGGATCCTTCCGAAGATCGGCGAAAATAGAACAGTCCGGCACCGCGTGCAAAGCGAGAATTTCTCAACCTGCTCGCGCGACCATTCGTAATCCTCCCGCGATCCGATCACAAATTTCACTTCGTCTCTCTGCGTGAGATACTCGATATTGCTATAGAGATTCCGCGCACACTCGCCGCTTCCCGGCGTTTTCAAGTCCATGATCCGGTGTACGCGTGCGTCGATTTTTGAAATATCATGCGCGCCGCTCGTCTCGATCAACACCGTCCTCCCGGCATCGCAGAGCGCTGTCATCAGTGGCAGCACGTTTTTTTGCAGCAACGGTTCGCCTCCCGTGATCTCCACCATCGGGCAGTCGATCGCCAGCACTTCGTCGATCACTTCCTGGAGTCCCCGTTTCTTCCCCTCGTAAAAAGCATACTCGGTGTCGCAATACGTGCAGCGCAGATCGCACGCCGTGAGCCGCACGAATACGCAACGCAACCCGGCCCAGGAGCTTTCGCCCTGGATAGAGGTGTAAATTTCATTAACGGTCAGTCGCTGCGGTTTTTCTGGCACGGCGGCAACTTAGAGCATGAACCGAAACATGGTCAAAGGGAGATTTCAGCCACAAACCCTCCTCCCGCCTTGCCTTTGGGAGAAACGCAAAATAATCCTGTTCATCCGCACGATCCTGTAAAAAATAGCCGCTCCACTATGCCCAACCGTATCGATCAGAAATTTGCCAATCTCAAAACCCGCGGTCGCAAAGGCTTCATCGCCTACATCGCGGCAGGCGATCCCAGCCTCGACGCCACGATAGCACTCGCAATCGCTTTTGAAAAAGCCGGCGTCGATGTCCTGGAACTTGGCGTCCCATTCTCCGACCCGCTTGCCGATGGCATCGTCAACCAGCTCGCCGCCCAGCGCGCCCTTGAGGCCGGGGCCACTGTGAAAGGTGTACTCGATACCATCCGTGCCATCCGCAAGGAGTCGCAGATTCCCATCGTGCTCTACACCTATGTGAATCCTGTCTATAAATACGGCTTCTCAAAATTCCACCACGATGCCGCAGACGCAGGCGTGGACGGACTGCTGATCCTCGATCTGCCTCCCGAGGAGGACCGCGACGAATTTGCTAACTCAAACGGCTTGAAACGCATCCGTCTCATCGCCCCCACCACTCCGCCTGCGCGCATCCGTGAGATCACCGCAAAGGCCGATGGCTTCATCTACTACGTCTCCCGCGAAGGCGTCACCGGTGAGCAAACCTCGGTCGCCACATCGCTCCCGGCCCAAGTCGCGGAAATCCGCAATACAACCTCGCTCCCCATCGCGGTGGGGTTCGGCGTTTCAAACCCGGAGCATGTAAAAGAAATCGCGCAGTCCGCCGATGCTGTCGTCGTCGGCAGCGCGATTGTAAAACGGATCGCCACGCATGGCAAAGACCCCGACCTGGTCGCCCAAGTGATCGCATTCGTCCAGCCCCTCATAGACGCCTTGGGCTAAGCCACATACACCGGCTGGCGTGTTCGTCTTCTTTCAGGCACGAACCCTGCGATATAATCAATGAGGATGAAGAAATTACTCTTCCTTGCCGTCGTCGCCGCCATGATTTGGGCTTATGTCCAGTTCATCGGCGCACGGACTTATCCCCCTGGCATTCTGGTGAAAAACGACCCCATTCAGGTCATGATCGATTCCCCCATGGATGCGATTCAAAAAAGTGGCTTCAACCTGAAACCACTCGCGCGTTATACGATCGACGCCCGCATCCTTCACACAAAGCATTACTGGATAGGTTACGTCACCCCTCTGGCTCCCTACGATGTCGCCGTCGGCTGGGGCCCGATGTCAGACCAGGCAGTGCTCGATAAACTCACCATCAGCCAGGGCAACCGCTTCTATTTTTATGAATGGAGAAGCACACCGCCCATCCCCATCGATCAGATCACCTGCCATAGCGCCAACATGCACCTCATTCCCTCCACTTCCGCTATCCGGCGCACCATCGCCTGGCTGCGCCCCGGCGACATTGTGCGCATGCGCGGCCTCCTTGTCGAAGCCACCGATCCCGCAAACCCCGGGATGCCCCCATGGCGAAGCTCCCTCAGCCGCACCGATACCGGCAACGGCGCCTGCGAGATCATGTGGGTTGAATCAATCGCAAAATACTAGCGCCCCATCACTCAAAACCCGCATTTCTGCTGCACTTCCTCGAAACTCGAACTTCGTGTCTGCAGACTGTTCAGGTATGTGTCCATCGTCGGCATTTGTTCGATGCGTGGCAGGTTCGATGGAGTCTCCAGCCGCGAAAAAATAGCGCGTATAATCTTGCTCCGCGGCACACTTTTCTCCCCGTACCCGGCGGGAATATTACTCGACCAGAATCGCACGTAATCCACACCGTCGCGCTTCTCCGTCCCGAGGTACACCACGGAATGCCCATGCTCCAGCTTGCCGACTTCGTCGTTCCAGAAAATCTTCATGAAATCGCCCGGCTGCGCCTGCTGGAAATCGGTGAAATTCCGCCCAAGCCCCAGCTCGTAGAAAAGCCGCGCCGTCCCTGGACCATTTGCATTCCAGCGGCCCCAGATTCCCTCGCCGTCCCGCTGGCCATGGATCATGAGCGCTGTCAGCGTGGCGTAGTCGAGATTCAATAAACCGGCATCCCTCAGGCGTTCAAGAGTCTTCAGGAATACAAGGTAGGTGGCACCGGAACAATAGCTGGGAGAAGCCGAGTCCGGCAGGATGAAAAACTTTCCCGATTCAAAATGCGCCGCCGCTTCCAGCCGGATGGTGGCGAAGTGCGATGCCGAATATTGGCCGCCAGTGGGCATCTGCCGGATTTGCTCCAGCACTACATCATTGAGACTTCCAGCCCAGGACGATGCTGCGACAGCAAGCTGCCCGATCAGGACTATTAAAAAAATGCGGGAACGAAGCATCATGCGCCCCATACTCTAGTACGCACTACAGGCCCCGGCAAGTCATGAAGTTCATGGCCTGTCGGGAGCCGGTAGTATCGCACCAATCCCACAATCGGGATCAGTTTGGTGAAGTAATATAGGGCGACCAGAATGCAGCGGGAGCCACATCCGACAGCGCATTGAAAGCGCTGTTGGTCACGCCGGGCAACGAGTCCACGGTGAACGGACCGTAGCTGTTTCCGAAGATATCATTACCGGTATTATACAGCGTGGTGCCGGTCTTGAGATAGTTCTTCAAGTCTCCCAAGGCCGGGTGCATACCGGTGATCTTGTTGGTTTCTATGGCATACTGGTCGCTGGCCGAATCCAGCAGGCGCAAATCTTCAAGTATCCTGGTCGCCTGCGAGCGTTTGCGCGCTCTCAGAAAATTCGGAACTGCGATTGCTGCCAGCAATGCGATGATTGCCACGACGATCATGATCTCCACGAGCGTAAAGCCGCGGATAGAAGTGAATTTATTTTTCATAGTTATTTAGGTTATATATGTATGAGCTACACGGATAATATTAGCTTAACTCATGCCC
>JBAVPB010000081.1:0-15176 GCA_049692655.1 Chthoniobacteraceae bacterium
GGCCAGCCCACCTCCGGCGTCATTCCCAACTCTGCCACCGGCACCGCAAAAATCGGGGCTTGGTATGATCCATGGGGCTCGGAATACAACATTTTGGTCAATGGCAATTACGACAACACTCTTGTAAATCCCTACGCCGATTTTCCCGGCGGACCTACGATATCCACGGGAGTGCTTTGCTGGTCGTTAGGCAAAAATGGTAATTTGGGAGGTGGCGCGGCAGTCGGCCAAGGTTTTACAAGTGAAAGTGGAGTTTTGAATAACTATTACACGACACCGGGTAATAGCACCACACCCTCTACAGGGGATGTCATTTCCTGGCAATAAGCTGTCACGTTTCGCGGGTGTAGTTCAATGGTAGAACGGCAGCTTCCCAAGCTGCATACGAGGGTTCGATTCCCTTCACCCGCTCCAACTTATTCACGGCAAGCGACTTACGTTGCGAACACCACATCTGAAGGGGATGTATCCTAATAGGAAGTCCTAATAACGCCGAAGGAAAATGATGGCGTATATGCCAAATTTCATGATCAAAAACCTCGCATTACAGGCGAGGTGCGGCTCGAATTATTTGCAAGATTTTGAAAATTTTCCATTGTTGTTTGGGGGTTTGGACAGGAAAAAGAAAGGATGAGCGATTCCAAGAACAATCCAAATGAGAGCGAGTGGATTCGCTTGCCCCGGCCTAAAGATCGCTGTCCGGTGACCGGGCTTTCGCGAACGTCCCTTGTTGAACTGATCGATTCGAAGGATTCCAAATCCGGTGAATTTCTGATCCTGCAGCACACCAAAAACGGCATGGAAAACAGCGGGGTATCCGCATGATCAATCGTGCATCATTGCTCGCATTTATCGAAAGGAAGGCGAAGGAACAGTGCCAGCGGCAATTCGCTGATCACGTCAACAATCCGAAAAATTATACGGTTGAACAGGTCATCGAAGATTATGAACTTTGGAGCTTGTTTGTGGATGTGGAATTCCAGGTTCCAAAGGCGAATTGGGAAGAACGCTCAAGAGAAGAGCGTATCGAGTGCCTGGAAAATTTGGGCCTTCTCAAACCGAATTGATTTTGGACCGCGCGATATTCTCAAGGTTTTGGATCCGTCTTGTGACTCGAAACTGATGACGGAAATAGGAATCGTGCCAAACCTCTGAATCTTCGTCTACGCGCCAGACATTTCAATAACCACATCATTTTCGATGGTCTTGGTGGATGAGAAGGATGGGCGTTGCCACCAGGTAGTCAGAACTGCGATCTTTGGGGAAATAGCAGGGTTTCTGGCGAGAATTTCAAGCATGTTCACTTCCATGATTCGATGTGAAAAAGAAGAAAATATCAAAAGTTTTTTGGTCGGGATTTCACTTTCTCTAAACATTCTAATCCTGTAGCAGATGCATCGCAGGATTATTTCTTCGAGGAAAAATGTGATTCATATGACTCAGCATCAGTCAAGTATGCATGCTTTCGTAACTCGCCAATAGCGCGTGCTAATAAAGGCCTCTGTTGATCGATCAATTGAGATAAACCATTGAGTTGTTTTGTCGTTGGGTCTGTGATGAATTCGTAAGATTCTTCATAATCCGCCTAAGATAATCAGGGTATGCAGCACTTCCCCTACCATAGAAGAACATAGAAAATATACTCCTATGTTCTTGATCGAAAAAGGCATCCACGCAAATATCGAGAGCGATCGGTGATCGCCTGCCATCGTCGGAATAAAGACAGACCTACGAACGCGATGCGCTCATCTGCTTCGGAGCGGTCTGCCGGATCTAGCAAATGGCTCATTTCCAAAACCGCCGATTTGTATAAGGATGATGCGCTGAGGGCTGATTGGATTCTGCGAACGGGATGGCGCCGAGAATGTATATTACGAAATTCGAACTCGGCCGAATCGTAATACCTCTTCGCTTTAGTGGAAATAAGCATTTGAAAATTCTGACACAAATTCGATTAAGTTGTTTTCCTTGCCGCATTTAAGGGGATACTTTTCATGCTGCTGATGCGGTCAAATATTCGACGTCCGTCAATAAGAATGATGATGGGCAACCCGGTTGAGAAGTTTTATTCCCCAAGTGCCTTCAATTCGGTTTGTGCCAATTGAAATTCGAGAAAATCTTTTTGTTCAGTTGCAAGGCATTTGCGGAAATCATCGGCGGCTGTCTTCTTGTCACCATCGATAAGCCTTTTCATGCCTGTGTAAAACCATGCTTCGCAGCTCTGGCCCCGTTCTATTTTGATGTCAGGCGAATCTGTGGCGGATATAAGGTCGGCTTCGGTGACCGTGCCAAGGAGGCGACCAGCCAATCTGGAGTACCAGTCACCAGGCGTTGCAGTCGGTCTTTTTTCAAGATAGCTGGCGAGTTCCTTGTTTGCTGCCTCTAGTTCTCCGAGACGGGCTTGGATGAGCCAGATGTATAATCGGGGATAATCCCGATTGCTCTCCGACAGTTCGCAAAAGTGCTGATAATCCGCCAGAGCTTCCTTCCACTTGTGCTCTAACGCTTGGACGTTGCCGCGATTGTTATAGGATTGGGCGTCCTTGGGATCGATCTCGATTGAGCGGTTGAAATCGGCGGTGGCACCATCACGGTCACCGTTAGCCTGTTTGAGATTGCCCCGATTAAAGTATGCTACTGCTACGTTTGGATCGAGTTCGATGGCTTGGTTGTAATCCTCCATTGCTATCTGCAGATCGCCATTCGTCTTTTCAGCCAGACCTCGGTTGTGATAGGCGCCGGCATTTTTTGGATCGAGTTCAATGGAGCGATTGTAATCCGTGATAGCGCCGTTTAAATCACCTTCGTCCTGCTCGGCAAGGCCGCGGTTGTAGTAGGCATGCGCATTTTTTGGATCGAGTTCGATGGCATGGTTATAATCAGCAATGGCACCATCCAAATCCCCTTTGTCCGGCTTGGTAAGACCCCGGTTGTAGTATGCATCGGCAAGCTTCACATCGAATTCGATGGCGCTGTTGTAATCAGCGGTGGCTCCGTCCAAATCACCCTTGGTTTGTCTGGCGCTCCCACGATTATTAAAGGCTCGGGCGTTTCTTGTATCCAGCGCGATGGCTCGATTATAGTCGGCGATGGCTCCTTCTAAATCGCCTTTTGCTTTTTTGACAATACCCCGGTTGCTGTAGGCATCTGCGTTTTTTGGATCGAGTGCGATAGCGTCGTCGTAGTCATTCGAAGCTCCCTCCATGTCGCCATTCAAGCGTTTCAACTCCCCTCGGTTATTATACGCATGCGTGTTTTTTGGGTTAAGTTCGAGAGTCCGGTTATAATCGGCAAGTGCGTCCTTAAAATCGGCGCCCATCTGTTCGGCAAAACCGCGGTTGTAGTATGCCTCTGCATTTTTTGGATCAAGATCGATGGTACGATTGTAGTCGGCGATTGCACCGGCCCTGTCACCTTGTACCTGCTTTGCATTGCCACGGTTGAAATAAATGATAGCGTTTTTCAGGTCGAGATCGATGGCGCGATTATAGTCGGCAATTGCTCCGCCCAATTCCTTGTTCTTTTGTTTCGCCAACCCGCGGTTGTAATACGCAGCAGCGTACTTTGCATCCATGGCGATGGCTCGGTTGTAGTCGGCGATTGCGCCGTTGAGATCGCCTGCGGCCTGTTCGGCAACGCCTCGATTATAAAAATCCACGGCAGAACCCGCCACGGCAGCCTGGGCTTCGATCCCCAGGAGTATTAATATGATCAATGCTTGCGTCTTTAACACTTGTTTCATTCTGTCTGCTTTCTTGCAAAGATTGATATAGTAGCGGTCACGCCTTTATTTTCGCTTCGAAATGGATAATACTCTGCCACTTGGGTTGGAAATATCGAATAAAAATGTCGGAATGGTCAGTCTTGCGAAAAAAACCACTCTGGAATAATATTTTCCCGTCACTGATCAATATGCTGGATAATGACGAAATACGCTGGATGAAATCCACCGCGAATGAGCTGAACAACCTGCTGTTGGTTATCAACGAGTCGGCGCGTTTTCTCGAGGATCTGTGCAATCCCGTCCCTGAAAACCGAAAGTATTTTGCCATGCTTCGCGATGGGGTGGAGAGGGCTGCGCAGGTGACACAGGGCATGCGAAAACGCATTGGAGAATACGAACAAGGCGGCCTTGGGCGGAATGTTTTGGACGGCAATCATGCCACCCCGCTAGTGGGGCCTGACGTTCCTCCGGAAAATCGCGAGGCAACGAGTCCTGATAAATTACGCACCAGTTTCAAGGAACTCGATATCACAAACCCGGATGGGTCGAAGGAGTTAATTTTGATCGTTGACGACGATAATTCGGTTATCTTTCTCACCAAGCGGATTCTTGCAGACGAAGGATATCGTGTGATCAGCGCATGCGACGGCCACGAATGTTTGAAGATTTACAAACGTTTGAGGCAAAAGATTGCGCTGGTTATTTTGGATTTTGAAATGCCGATTATGCATGGTTCCGAAGTATTCATTCAGCTTCGGTTTATGAATCCCCATATATGCGTCGTTGCGAGCAGCGGAATCGTAGAGCAGGAACAGATGCGCGAGATGCTGGCCAAAGGGTTGCGAGGCTTTATTCCCAAGCCTTTCACGGCGCAAAAGTTCTTGCTCCAGGTCCGCTCCGTACTGGACAGTACGAAAGGCGCGGGTTTGCCCTACTGTTAATTTTACGGCAAATGATCGGATCGAGCCCGGTTTTCTACTATCCTCTTTAAATTATGGTTGAGATCAAAACCAACGAACCACCGAAGCGCAGATTCTGGATACTCGTCATTTGCACACTGCTGGCTTTGGGAGCCCTCATGTATGGTGGCTACCGCGTTTATGCTCATTGGGAGCCGGGTTACCTAGCGGGCAAGGCAAGACAATCCATCGCAAAAAAGGACTTTGCGGGGGCTCAACTCCAACTCATGCGGGCTCTCCAGATCAATAGCGGAAATGTAATGGCAACACGTGTGGCAGCGGAGCTGCTTGAGGCAGTCGGGAGTCCGGAGGCTGTCCAGTGGAGGTCTCACGTCCTCGACCTCACTCCAAATTCCACGGAGGATAAGCTGGCCTGGCTTGCCGCCGCGATTCGATTCAATCAGCCCGCTGCGGTGGATAAAGCGAAATCGACTTTCACGGCGACTGAGAAGGGAACCGCCGGGTATGAGGCCTGTACCGGGGCCTTGGCGGCTTCACATGGAAATTTTGAGGAGTCGGCAAAACACTACATCGAAGCGTTACGGCGGGATCCCAACAATATTTCAATCCAGTTCGATTACGCCGGCATGCAATTGGCGTCCCCGGATTGGGATGTTCGCCGGGCGGGGATTGATTCGATGAAACACCTGGGCTCCGATGTCCGCGTTTCTACGGCAGCTCATCGAGCGCTGATCCACGCGCTTGCTGGCAATGGGAGCCTGAAGGAAGCCCTTGCCGAAAGCCTGCCGTTTCAAAGCTCTCCAGACGCCGGGTTTGAGGACCGATTGACGCACTTGGACATATTGGACCGCCTTGCCAACCCCGAGGCCGCTGCGTATCTCGTAAGTTTACAGGGTGAAGCAAAAAAGACTCCAAAAACTGCGGGCCTCCTCATCGGCTGGATGAATGGCCGAGGGAAGAGCCGCGCGGCCATTGAGTGGGCTCTCACCCTTCCAAAAGCTTTCGGGAGCATCCCGCAGTGTGCGGCCTCGATTGCGGATTGCTACGTGGCAGTCCACGATTGGACCGGCCTGGAGAATTTAATGAATGCAGTGAAGTGGAAGGAATTCGAGTTCCTTCGCCTTGCGCTCCTCGCCCGAGCTGAACGCGAAAACGGCAAGGACGACATTTACGACGTGACGTGGCAGTCGGCCCTCACTGCCGCGATCGGCAGCAGTTCCTCACTCGGTCAACTCCGGCAGGTCGTTTCGACATGGGGACCGGCCTGGAAGAGTCAGTTAAACAGTATCATCTCGGCTCTCGGCAAACAATGGGGTGATACAAATGCGCTTCAATATTTATACGTGGAATATACCAAGGAGCGCGATACGTCGAAACTCAGGGAAGTCACGGGAGAAATCGTCAAAGCCAGTCCATCCAACCGCAATGCGATCAATAATTTTGCCATCTTTTCCATGCTCATAAAGCAGGATTTGACCGACGCGGTCAACATGGCGCGGCAGCTTCATGAGACAGATAGTCACAATGCTGCATTTGCTTCTACTTACGCCTATGGCCTGCATCTTACCGGATATTCAGGACAGGGACTCAAGATCATGGAATCGCTCGATCCGGATCAATTGAACGAACCGGCAATTGCGGCCTACTACGGCATTTTATTGGCTGCCAATAACAAGCCCGACAGAGCGACCGAGTTCCTGCGCATCGCGCAGAAGGAAGGCGATCCTCTCCCCGAGGAAAAAGCGCTGATCGAGACAGCGTTCAACCGCGCCAATTTGAAACTCATGCCATTGATGGGTCCCCGGGAATCCGGTTCGATTAATTAAAGCTCCCGGTTGCAGGCAGTTTGGCATGAAAAAGATGGTCGCGTTAATGCTTTTAAGTTAATCTGGCACGGTAAATGTTTCCGACTTTTCTCAAATTCAATAAAAAACTGTTGACATTACCATAATTTTCATAGACCCTGCTTGCGTTAAACAAAATTATCAAGCTACAAAGAAATTCATAAAAGGGATTAACTATGAAAAACAAATACATCTTACGGGCTGGAACATTGGCCACTTCTCTCGCACTTGGTGCGGTTTTGCTTGGAAATACGGCATATGGAAGCGTAGTTGACTTGGGTGCGGCTTCCGGTTTTACCGTCCTCACCTATAACAGCAGCAATGTTTCTGATTCCGCCTTTCAAGGGGGTGGTGCAATCGGTGTCGTCAATGGGAATTGGACCCAAAGCGGCGGTCAGCAAACCGATACCCAGCAAGCAACGACAGTGGATTTAAGTCCCGGACACACAAATGGCGGGCCTTCCGTGGAAACTACTGTATTTAACGCTTCGCTTTTGAGTCAAGCATGGTCGAACGCACAGACTGCATCTGCAAATCTTGCGGCACTTACACCCACGCAGACCATAGGCGCAATTACAACAGGGCAGACGATCACGGAGTCGTCAGTAGGAAATTACGTCCTCAGCATTTCCAGCATCAATCTGAATCAGGCGGCACTCACGCTCAGTGCCCCAGCGGGAAGCACATTCGTGTTAAATATTTCGGGTAATATTACCCTTGCCGGCGGCAGTCAGGGCAACGGTCTTCTTCTCGCAGGGGGATTAACCTCAAACGATGTCGTTTACAATCTCACTGGCGCGAGCAGCAGCCTGACGACTAGTGGTGGTGGCAACGCACAGGTAATTCAAGGCATTGTCTTGGCGACTGGCGCAAATGCTTCGGTCAATCTCCATCCCGGTGGAGTTGATGGTGAGGTTATTGCCACGACCTATACCAGTTCCTCAGGTGCGCTTGTGCAAGGAACATTTACAACAATTCCAGAAGCAAATACCGGATATGTATTGGCTCCGATTTTGCTGGGAGTTCTTCTCCTTTTCTCAAGGAACATTTTTGGGATGAAATCACGCCGGGAAGACGATGTGCTCTGTCAGACAACCGCGTAATAAACGCTAAAAATAAATTAGAATGACGGCGCCGAGCAATTGGCGCCGTTTTTCTTTTTCGTGCCGTTTGACTTGCTCAGAAAATTTGACAGCAATTGGCGGTCATTGTGACATAATCTCGGCTTAAATGGCTTTAATTGCGAGTATCACCACTCTCAGGAATCCAAAGGCATACCTGCCGCTGGCCGCTTATAGCGTGCTTTGGTTTCTGCTTCTAAAACATCTTTCGGTTCATTGGAGCGTTAATCCCCAATATTCCTTTGGTTGGCTCGTCCCCCTGCTCTGCATATTTATCTTCTATGCGCGCTGGATCTCGCGGCCCCAGCCGGGACCTGCGCATGCAGGGGCGCGATGGATTTTTTGCGTCACCGCTTTTGCACTGCTTCCAACTTGGCTCGTGGAGCAACCCAATCCGGATTGGCGCTTGGTCAGTTGGTTTTTGGCCTTAGAGGTTGTCATCCTTTCCTTATGCGCCGTTTATCTTGCGGGAGGGAAGCCTTGGCTCATCCATTTTGCATTCAGCGTCTGCTTTATTCTGACCTCTGTACCCTGGCCATTCGGCTTCGAGGGCATTGTAGTCGAAACGCTCATGCAAACAGCCGCAGCGATCTCCGTCGAGGTGCTCAATATTGTAAATATTCCCGCTCTCCAGCATGGGAATGTTATCGAAATTACCTCCGGGCTCTTGGGCATTGACGAAGCCTGCAGTGGTATCCGTTCCTTGCAAGCGACCATCATGGTCTCCCTCTTTCTTGGCGAACTTTACCGGACTACCTGGAAGCGCAGACTGCTTCTATTGTTTGCAGGCGTATTGTTTGCATTTCTCTGCAACGTCGGTCGCGCTCTTTTGCTTGCGTCCGTCGCCGCTCGCGACGGGATCGAAAGTGTTTCAAAGTGGCACGACCCTGCCGGATTCACGATTCTGACGATTTGCTTTGTAATTCTATGCATTTTGGCACGAATCGTTGCTGGCCCCCAGCGAAGGATCATCCGTTCGGGTCTCGTGCCCTCCAACCCGTTTCCTTTCTGGCTCACCTGCACCCTCGCTGCGTGGCTGTTCGTTACTCTTGCGGGTTCAGAAATCTGGTACCGGTGGCATGAGTCGGGCGAGACCGTCCGCTGGTCTTTTCAGTGGCCGGTTTCCAAAAAAGACTTTACCGACATTGCGATCCCCGCAAATGCGGCTGATCTGCTGAAGTTCGATTCCGGTCATGCTGCTTCCTGGACTGAAAGCGATGGAAGCCGCTGGTCTGCATTTTTTCTGAAATGGGTGGCAGGGCCAAGCCGGTCCAGAATACTGGCAAGGTCTCACAGGCCCGATATTTGCCTTCCATCAGCGGGCTACAAACTCCGGAAGGATAGTGGCTTGATCATGCTTCGGGCAGGAGATCTTGAGATCCCTTTCCATGTGCTGGAGTTTGAATATGGGGACCAACATGCGGATGTTTTCTTTTGCCTTTGGCAGGACCATTCAAAAACGGCGAAACCTGCCGGGGACAGGAATGACTGGAACCGTTGGGCTGGTATCCGGTCGGTTTTATTAGGCGAGCGTAATTTGGGCCAGCAGACGTTGGAGATCGTGATTACGGGTTGTTCCTCATCTGAAACGGCAGAAGCCATGCTGCGCAATCGGATGGAAAGCCTCGTCAGGGAAGACGACAAATCTAGTGGACGACTTTAATTTCCACCGGAAGGCGATGAAACGATGTCGTTCAGTTTGAAGATCGGGAGGAACATCGAAATTACGATGCCGCCCACGATAACGCCAAGAACTGTGATCAGGAATGGCTCGATCAGTGAAGTCAATGCGGAAAGTGTCGCCTCGATTTCCTCATCCCAGAAATCCGCCATCTTTTCCAGCATGACGTCAATGTTGCCCGTCGCTTCGCCGGCTGCAACCATTTGAAGCATCATGGGAGGAAAAATCGCGTGCTTTGAAAGAGACTCGGTCAGATGTTCGCCTTTTTCCACGTCCGCTCGAACACTTTTTAGCGCGACGGTTACAACGTGGTTTCCCGATGTGTCGCCGACGATGTCTATGATCTCGAGAATTGGCACACCGCTCCGTAGCAATTGGGCGAAAGTGCGGGCAAAGCGTGTCATGCATATTTTGTGCGTAAGCGGGCCGAAAACGGGCATTTCTATCTTGCAGCGATCCCAAATTTCCGAACCTCTTTTAGTCTCCAGCAAAAAGCGGATTCCATAAAAGGTGCCCGCCATACCGGCAATTATAAAATACCATTCTCCACGGATGAACGAGCTGAGATCTATGAGAAACTGGGTCGGCGCCGGCAACTTCGCGTGAAAGTCCTCGAATATTTTTGAAAATACCGGCACCACTTTTACGATGAGGAAAGTGGTGATGCAAAAAGCGATGCAGATGACAATAACGGGATAGGTCATGGCTGACTTGACCTTTTTTCTTAGCCGCGCGCTGGCTTCGAAAAAAGAAGCAAGCCGATCCAGAATTTCAGCAAGCACGCCGGCGATCTCGCCCGCTTTCACCATACTCACAAAGAGCCGGTTGAATACCTTGGGATATTTGGAAGTCGCATCGTAGAATGATTCACCGTTTTGGACGCGGGTATTGATGTTCTCAATGACCTGGCGCAAGCCGGGCTGGCGTTTTTGGCTGGTCTGTCGATGGATGCCCGACAATGCATTCACTAGCGGTAAACCCGCATCCACCATGGTAGCAAGCATTCTTGTGAACAGGACAAGCTCGGTGTCACTGACAGATTTTTCTTTGGGCTGTCGCTTTTTTATCAGCGTCTCTTTGATGGAGAGCACCATCAATCCCTTTTCCATCAAGGATTGTATGGCGTTATCCTCGTTCAAGCCTTCTTGTGTTCCAGATAGTGTTTTCCCGGCGGCGTCACGGGCGGTGTAGGCAAAAGTCAGCATACGTTTCTCTCTTTCAGCTATTAAAGCAGACGCAATGCCATTGATGCCGCTGTCTCATGGAAGCTGGTTGAGGTTTTAACATTTGTAAATATTTGTTGTGCCGGGGTAACTCTCTATTTTTTGTTTGCGGGACATTATTGTGCGACTTCGACCCAGCTTCCCACGGTAAATCCGGATGCCCCTTGCCCCGTGGAGAAGTTTGCCAGGGATTGATCGTAATGCATACTTGCTCCGCCGCTGATGAGCAGGGTGTTTGCGACAAAAGCACCACTAAAATTGGCTGCCCCTGAAAGTGTTATATTATATTTTGGCGCATCTATCGCTCCTATAAAAGTACCGTTCCCGGAGACAGTCATGGTGGTGGATGATGTGCCAATTCCATAAATTAAATTATTTGCAGCAATGTTGCTTTCATTATTAAAAGAAGCTCCTGAGGTCGTGATTTGTCCATCGATGTAGTATGTGACATGCACATTAGGCTGCTGAAGAATGTAACCGCTTCCAGAAGTTGTAAAATCTCCGTTGACCCAGATTTCAATGTAAGTGGGAGCACCGGATGATAGTTGCGCTAGCGTCAGCACGGCACCTCCTGGGACGGTAAGAGATGTGAGTTTAACCCGTGTTGGAGAACTTTGCGTCCCACCGGAAATTGTTGCAGAGCCGTTTACCACAGTTATAGGACTGTTTGCTGTCCAAGTAGGATTGCTTACCGGGTTAATGGTGGTGGTGAAAGGATTGGTTACGCCTCCGGTGACATTTCCATCATTTTGAGGCGCTGGCCCTGTATAGGCAAGGCTTCCATATACGAACGTATTTCTTAAATCAGAACCAAAGCTGTTCAACGTGCCAATGTTCGCATTGGTCTGACGTTTCGTGGAATCATAAAGGCCGTTCGTCGACATCGCAGGATTACTTGAGTCAAAGCTGTCAATTGTGCCTGCACCGCTCATCTGAATGGAACTTTGCAATGTCATGGCTTCGAAAAAAGGTTTGGCCCCGGTGGGCTGGGCAAGGACTTCGATGGTTCGTGATACCTGTGGAGCAGAGACTAAACCCGAGGTGATATCGTTCAAAAAACTGAATTTTCTCAACATGTAGGTATGACTGATTTTATTCCCGTTGGAATCGGTAAGCGTCGGTTCCTGGCCTATTGTGCCTGTGTGGGGAAGGCCTGTCGTTCCAACAGAGCGAATGCGATACCACTGTCCAGTGGTTCCATTCATACCTGAGGGCGCATCAACCGTCACTTTTACGGCTGCAGTTCTGCTATCTTCGCCCGCAAATAAATGTGGAATGGTGCCGCTTAATATATTCGACCCACTGGTACTCGGCACTCCGCTTGGTGCGGCTGTTCCGCTGGTAGTTTGCCAGCCCGTCCACGAGCTGCTGTTCAGCGCCGCCATGGCCCGGTCCGCGCCGGCTTCCGCAATCATCAACGATTCAGTCCATGAGGAACTCTGCATCGTATAGCGATAGCGCTGAACGGCCTTGTAGCAGATATCGGCCGCAATGAATGTCAACACGACGATTGTGATCATCACGATAATGAACGTGCCCGCGTTTTCCCGATGAATTTTATTTTCAAATTTCATAAATTTGAATCATGGCCGGGTTGAAACGCGGGTGGAAAGTGTGGTGCCAATAGAAGACCAAGCCGCCCGAAATGTTGAATTGAATGTGAGTGTGATTTTGACTGTGCGCCCGGTCGAATCGTAGGCGGTATCAATTGCAGGAGTAAACGAGAGCATGTTGCTTGATAAAACTGTTGGTGTGTTGCCACCTTCCGTTCTGGTAAGAGTCGTGCCATTAAGAGCGTACGTGATCGTCGTAGGGGAAGTTCCATATGTCACAGAGGTGCCCGACACCGTTGGTGTGATCGCAGTACCAGACGAACTAAAATATTGAGGCACCGTGACTTGAAGACCAGGTGGAGTGGTTGCAATAATTACCTGCGGTGACTGCGAAGACAGGGAATTTCGCACATCCCTGCAAATAAAGTCCAATACTCGCGTTTCGTCCGCGTTCGCTGTTGAGTATGTATCGACTGCCGAAAAAGCGCGCACCAAGGCGATAGTGCCACTGACCATGGCCAGCATCACAATGGAAAATACGACCAGGGAAATCATCATTTCGACCAGAGTAAATGCGGCGCGATGATGCCCGGCCCGGATAGCAGACACACTTCTACTGATCGATTTGCGTTTAATGCGTAATTCCGCCATTTGAAATAACCGTCGTGACGGTGCGTTGATGGGTTGCCCCGTAGTAATTTGGCCAGGTTACAGATATATCCACTTTCACCATTGATCCGCTTCCGCCAGTGGACAGTAAGGAATTATTGGAGTTTATAACGGCCGATCCTGCTGCCGAAGCTGTTACGTCAATGGCTGTCGTGGCGGCGGGATATGAATTTACGGTTACTTCCTCCCCGTAACCGGGAATACTGGGTGCTGCGGACGGCTGCGTAGTCATGGCGGATCGAATAAAAGAGCCACTGGTAATCTGCGCCCAATTTGCATTCCGTATTTGCTCCATTCGCTCGTCCAAACAAGATGTAGCGGCTGTTTCGGCCTTGTTCACACGCAGCAAATTTATCGTCTTCCAACAAGTCAGACAGACTCCGCCCACGGCTATTGCAAGAACCGCGGCAGCAATGATTGCTTCCACGAGGGTGCTGCCGATTTGAGATTGTCTTTTATTTCGAATCCAAGCGCTCATTGTGATACATTACTGTAAAACAGAAGGGAGCATATTTTGAGCCATTCCGTCATCGGTTCTGGACTTGGTTGCATTTACAGAGGAACAGTGGGGAACGGGTATTCCTTATTTCATAATGAGGAAAAACCTTAAATTCCAACAGTGATCAGCAAACTAATTCATAATTGGCATCCAATTAGCTGTGTATCCCACTTGTACCCTTACGAATACCAGGATTTAAACATTAAAGAATTTTTAAAGCGGGCAATTTTACTCTGTTAAATGATGCAAAGGCAATTGAAAAAAAAACAAGCAACGGTCGTCACTGTAGGGCGCAACCGGGGCAATTCCCTGGTTTTTGATGCCGATGTCGTCTCGGACCGGCATGCGCAGATCGTCATTCAAGAGGACTTTTATTTCATCAAGGATCTCAACTCGGTACATGGCACATGGGTAAACGGAAAACCGGTAAAAATGGTGCAACTGAAGGATGGTGATGTCCTTTCTTTCGGCTCCAACGCGTTCTCCTTTGTATTCTGCCTGGAAGACGATGAACCTTTACAGCTTGCCGTTTCTTCAGAAACGGAAGCCGAGGACAAAATTGACCTGGCCAAATTACCCGCCACTAAAAAAATTGATTGGAAAAAACAGTTGGCGGTTTCTCCACCTTCGAATGTCATACCTTTCGTCAACGAACCTGAACGGGATATCCGCAGCTCTGCCCCGGATATCCGAAAAAAATCACTTCTCGAAACCAAAGCGGACAACCGAGTCGAGCAGCCACTCCCGCTGCCTACCATCCATGAGAAGCAGGAATTTCTCATCGAGGTTTCTGGATACCGGTTGCTTCAAATTGCTGTCATTGCGTTTCTGGTGTGGCTAATGTTCTTTCTAAATTCCCTTCGTGTGGAAAAGCATGCATACGATGCGGGATTCAAATGCGGCTTGAAGGAATTTGCAAACCCACCCAGGGATCTCAATCGGGCTATTATCAATAAATTTGCGGAGCCGGCGGCTTTCCAAATGGAAATTAAGGAATCGAACTACACCGATTTTTTCAACGGCGTCAAGGACGCGTCTTACAAAACATACGTCGCCCGGTTCCATTCCCCGCCACATCTCAAATGACAAATCCTTGTATTTCACATGCTCAAACACTAATTCCGAACCATAGTAGAGTTGGCGTTGAGCATCCCAGTGTCACTCTCCAACCTTTTGGCGGCGACGGACAGGTAGATATTCCCTAGCTGCCCTGCCATGATATTATGCTGATCCCGGCTTCGCCGTTTGAGGTGGCCTGCCCCGCGCGGACATTTCCTCGTTTGCGCTATGGTCGTTAGGCGCATACATCCCGACAACGCCATTCGGGATGTCTTGTTATTGAAGGCCGCTATAGTCAGAAATTTCCGACAAAGCATGAGGCTTGACAGTATTGGCATAGCGTGTGGCGGTGCTTGAAGCCTTGGAATGTTTCTTGCTTCCAATCCACCGCGTCAGGAACTCTTTTGCCGTGGTGTTACTCAGCGGGGTGTTGCCGATGGACTCCAAAATATGGTTCAGGGTGATTCGCGCGTCCGAATCGGTGAAAGTGCCTTCATTTGCTTGCTGAGCGGCGGAGATGATGCTTTCAATCACGAGTTCGGAATTCTTGATTCGCGTTTCCCCATTCTTTTCGCGTTGTTTGCGGATCTTCGCGGCAATGCGCTCCAAGCGGTCCGCCGTCGCCTGCGCAATTGCTTGGTCGGTCGCCTTGGTGCTTCGATGCCTCTGCTTTCCGTTCTCGTCGCTGAAGACGGCGATCCAGAAACGGGTGTTTCCCTGGGAATGCTTGTAAACGCTAGCCATATTTGAAAAGTGATTTTGGTTTTTAACGGCGACCGGAAAATCCTAATAACGCCGAATGCAATTAAAAACTCAGACGTTGAATAACAACGACTTACAGAAGTATAGAAGGCGATAATCAAAACGAGGGTTCGATTCCCTT
>JBAVPB010000082.1:0-3298 GCA_049692655.1 Chthoniobacteraceae bacterium
CTCGCGCGGAGACGCAGAGAATACGGTGCAGACCTATCTGGGCTTGACGGGTTTGAAGTTCGGATACCTCCTTGAACTTTGGGGAAGCCGTCCTCAAAAGCGGAATCACCCGCTGCGTGAATGGACCGGAAGAAGCGAACCTCACGCCGAGACGCGGGGAATCGGAGGAATTCTGAATGGAAATTAAAAAAACCTCTGCGCCTCGGCGCCTCTGCGGGATGAACATCCCCTGAAGACAGCGAAAACCAAGTCAGGGGAGCGCCTAATTTCGGTACATCCTCTAAGAGGGTGTACCGAAAGCCCCGTTCCGGAAAGAATGACGCTTCGCGCGAGAGGTCGAATGTCGTCAGCAGGGATGCAGACGACTGCGGGCACGGATGCCCACGCTCCCCGTGCCAGCGAACATTCAAGTTTGATCGCCGCCCATGATGCAACCCACTTTCGGGGTTGAAGAATTTGTTTCTCCAGTTCCCAAGGTAGCACCGGCGGTGCCGATTCAACCTTGGGCTTTATGATGAAACGGCTTTGCCGTAATCCGAGGCCATCAGAGGCAAGCAATCCGCCGCCGACTTTTCACTATGCCGCATGTTTTGTTTCTGGAATAATCCGGCATGACGACTTGGAAGGTGGCTGGACTTGCCGTAGTGCTTTTGACGCTGCTGTGGCTGCTTTCGCCGGAGCGTTCCCGCGTGCGGGTGGCGCCGGGCGTGGTCGAGATCACTTTCATGGGATCGACCGGGGGGGATTCGGACACCACTTACGATGCGCTCCGGGCGTTTGAGGCGCAGAGCCGGGAGGAGCATGCGAAGGATCCTGCCAAGCCGGTTTACCATGTGGTGAGCGGGCAGAATGCGTCGCGCAACCAGACGGAGGACCCGACGCGGTTCCTCGTGAGCGTAGCGGGGGGGATGCCGCCGGATGTGATCCGGTTCGACCGGTTTGCGGTGACGGAATGGGCGGCCCGGAACGCCTTTGAGCCGCTGGATCCGTACCTTGCGGCTGATCTTACCCAAAAACGCCCGGATGCAGTCCACAAGGAGGATTATTACCCGTCGTGCTGGGATGAACTGGTGTATCAAAATCCAGTGAACGGGCAGTCCGGCGTTTACGGCATCCCGGAGTCACTCGACAGCCGCGCGTTTCTTTATAACAAGGATCTGCTGAAGCGCGCGGGATTCGTAGATGCGAAGGGCGAGGCGACGCCGCCCCGGACGTGGGAAGACCTGGAGAAGATGGCAGCAAAACTCACGGAATACGACGAGCAGGGGCGGATCACGCGGCTCGGATTTGCGCCGAATGTGGGCAATGCGTGGCTTTATATCTATGGCTGGATGAACGGCGGGGAAATGATGAGCGCCGACCGGAAGCAATGCACGCTGAACGATCCCCGCAATGTCGCCGCGCTGGAGTGGATGACGCACATGTACGACGAGGTCGGCGGCGCGCAGGACGTGAACGCTTTCCAGACCTCGCTCCAGGGGGGCGACCTCGATCCTTTCCTGCTCGGCAAGGTGGCGATGAAAATCGACGGTTTCTGGCAGGTATCGCTCCTCGCGCAATTCGGACAGGACCTGAACTACGGCGTCGCTCCGCCGCCGATGCCCGCCGCGGAGCTTGCGAAGGGGCGCAAGCCATTGAGCTGGATGGGCGGGTGGTGTTTCTCGATCCCCTCCACGTCGCGGCACAAGCAGGGGGCGTGGGAGTTGATCCGGTTCCTCTCGGGGAGGAAGGCGGCGGAGATCATGGCCGAGAGCAGGCGCCTCACCATGGAGAGCCAGGGGCGCGCATTCATTCCCGGGCAGACGAGCAATCGTGGGATCAACGACTGGCTCTTCCAGAAATACGTCTATGACAACCCGCGCATGGACCCGAAGCTCGCCGATGCCTGCCGTGTCTATAACGGGCTGATCGACGGGGCGCGCTTCCGGCCGGTCACGCCGGTGGGGCAATTCATGTGGAACGAGAGCCGCACGGCGACGGACGTTGCGATTTTCAAAAAGCTCACGCCGCAGCAGGCGCTCGACCGGGCGACGGCGAATGTCCAGCGCGAGCTGGACCGCGTGCTGGCACCGCCCAGGGGCCGGCCATTGAGCTGGACGGCGTTCTTCGCGGCGTATCTCGCGATCCTGCTTGTCACGGCGGTGACCGTGTATCGCTGGGATACGAACGACCGTTTTCGCAAGCGGGTGCTGGCGCTGCTCGCAAAGATCGGCGTGCGTGACATCAAGGCTGGCGAGCACCTCGACGGCATGCACAGCGGCTATTTCCGGTCGCAATGGAGGGGCGGGCTTTTCTGCGCGGCGCCGTGGATCATCGGGTTCCTTGCATTCACTGGGGGGCCGCTGCTTTTTTCCATCGTGATCAGTTTTTGCGAATACGACATCCTGAATCCGCCGCGCATGACCGGGCTGGATAACTACTGGTGGATGTTCACGCAGGATACGCTGTTCTGGAAATCGATGGGGAATACGCTCTACATGCTCATCGGCATCCCGCTCGGCATGGGGTTGAGCCTTGGCATGGCGCTGCTCCTGAACTTGAAGATCCGCGGCATAGCGGTGTGGCGCACTTTCTTTTACCTGCCCTCCATCATGCCCGCGGTCGCATCGAGCATCCTGTGGATCTGGATTTTCAACCCGAACGCGGGGCTGCTCAATTCCGTGCTCGCCTCGTTTGGCATCCACGGGCCGAACTGGCTGCAGGACGAGAGCACCAGCAAGATATCGCTCATTATCATGGGCCTATGGGGCGCGGGCGGCGGCATGATCATCTGGCTGGCGGGGCTCAAGGGGATCAGCGAAAGTTACTACGAGGCGGCGGAGCTCGACGGCGCGGGGATCGGGCAGAAATTTTTCCATGTCACGCTGCCGATGCTGTCGCCTTACATTTATTTCAATCTCATCATGGGACTCATCGGCACGTTTCAGATTTTCACGCAGGCATTCATCATGACGGAGGGTGGCCCGGTGAATTCCACGCTGTTTTATGCGTATCATTTGTTTAACAATGCGTTCCGGTATCTGCACATGGGGTATGCGTGTGCGATGGGGTGGGTGTTGTTCCTGATCGTGTTTGCGCTGACGGTGCTGCAAACGCAACTTTCGAAACGCTGGGTGCATTATGAAGGGGATTAAGCGGGATAATACGGGGATAAGTCATGCGCTTTTATTTACCATGCGGGGAACGATTGTGCCGCCCTTACAGGGCTGGGAGAATTTTTGGAACGTTGTTCCTGGGGCTTCACCCCAGGCTGTCACATTACACCCCGTTGGGGCTGGGAACAAAGTGCATGACAGGC
>JBAVPB010000083.1:0-1686 GCA_049692655.1 Chthoniobacteraceae bacterium
GATTCGATGAAGCAGGAGCGGGTGAAGATCAGCGACCTGCTCGGGCTGCTTTTGCCGCAGGTGCAGTGATTTCAAACAACCCTCATCATGGGCAATCTCACTCTGTTTAATGTAATTCCGCCAATCCTGGGGATAGTGGCTCTGATCTGCGTGGTGATCATTCACATAGCCTTTGCGATGGCCGTATTGGGAGATTCGTATCATATGCATCGTTACCAGCACCGGGGCACATTCCTGGTTGGTGGAACCATGTGGGCATTGGCCACGCTTTTTGGCGGAGTCATCACGGCTGGCATTTATTGGGCTATTCATCATTCTACGCTGCGACCCGCACCTCTCGCTCCAGAGAATCCGATATAAGCCGTGAAAGGCCTGCGCATATTCCTGGGGATGGTCGTGGGGAATGCGTCGGGTGCGTTGCTTTGTGTGCTTGCGGTTTTGCTTGAGAAGCATGTGAAGCTGGATGCCGGGAGCAACCAGTTTGCGATGATTGCTTATCCGACCCTTGCATCCATTCCGTGCATGATTGGGTTCGTGGCATCCTATGTCTGGAAACCGCTTCAACTGACCGTGGGGCGCACCGCGCTTTATTCGCTGTATTGTGTTTTGCTGGCTGTGGCGGGGGCGTTCATCGCGTTTCACGAGGGGGCGGTTTGCCTGATCATTGTCTCGCCGCTGCTCTACGTGTTTGTGTTTCTCGGGGCGTCGATGGGGCGGATCTGGTTCCGGGTGGATCGCAACAAGCTGAATCTCTGCATGTTTCCGCTGCTGGTGCTCGTTGCCGTGGGGGAGCCGGTGATCCGCGTGGACCAGACTGCGGTGGAGACGGATGAGATTTTGATCCATGCGCCGCCGCAGAAGGTCTGGCCGCATGTGACCTCGTTTCCGAAGATCACGGATGAGCCGCGATTCTGGTTGTTCCGGGTGGGATTGCCGATGCCGATGGCGACGACGTCGAAGGGGGATTATGTGGGGGCAGACCGGCGCTGTATTTTCAATCACGGTGCGGTGTTCCGGGAAAAGGTGGCTGAGATTGTGCCGAATAAGAAGCTGACGTTCGATATCGTCGAGCCGCCTTCGGACCCGGAGTTGATCGGGCATCTCACGGCGCAGCGGGGGCAGTTTGAGTTGCGGGATAATCACGACGGGACCACCACGCTCATCGGGCGCACTTGGTATTCGCTGCATGTGCGACCGCTCTGGTATTTCGACTGGTGGACGCAGACCATTTTCCGCGCGGTGCATCTGCGCGTGATGGAAAATGTGCGGGAGATGTCCGAGAAGGGGGCGTGACCGTTATGTTTCGCTTTGTCGTCCGTCATCTGCGCTGGCTGGCGCGCGTGCCGGGGCTGCCGCAATATTTTGACACGATGCTGCTGACGTGGACGGCGCTGTTTCATCGCCGGCGGCTGCGAGCGATGGAGGCGATTGAGGAGGCTGTGTTGCAGATGCCCGGGGTGCGGCTTTGTGTCCACCGGTTGGGCGGGATGGAGTTTGTGTGCGGGGAGCGTGAGCTTGGGCATTTGCAGCGCCGCCTCCTCGATCGCCTCAATCGCCCGCATCCGCTTGCGATGAAACAGCGCCGTCCACGTCAACAGCATCGTGTCAAAATATTGCGGCAGCCCCGGCACGCGCGCCAGCCAGCGCAGATGACGGACGACAAAGCGAAACATAACGGTCACGCCC
>JBAVPB010000084.1:0-7580 GCA_049692655.1 Chthoniobacteraceae bacterium
ACCATAATGCCCTGATCAAAAAATCTGTGTAAATCCGTGTAATCTGTGGACGATAACTCCCTATATTTTTTCAGTCAGGACGTAAGGGTGATACGCCATAAGGAAATTTCCCGGTATCGCACAGGTACCTCCCCTGATGGCGCACCCATTCTGCCAAATCGTATATTTTCATCTGTTACAGAGGGAATGTACAAAGCGTCTGGCTGCATCGTCCGTCTGTACGAGGCCGCGGTAGCCAGGCGTCCTCTTTCCACGACGATGCCTTGGATCAGACGCCTTATATTAAGCCCGGCAAGGTGCTGCTCTCTCCTGCATTGCAATCCACCCGTATATCTATAAGACTGAACCCCGCTGGCAACCATCCCGTCAAATTCCGATCCCATGGGCAGAAAACCAATTTCCCTCCGCAAGACCCCGACCAAGGCAACCACACAAAAAGCGGCCCGGCCACCGGTGAAAAAAGAAACGCCATCGCGCTTCCCCATCGTCGGCGTCGGCGCCTCCGCTGGGGGCCTGGAAGCGTTCTCAAATCTCCTGCGCGCCCTCCCGAAAAATCCCGGTCTCGCAATCGTGTTCATCGAGCACCTTGACCCGCACCGCGAGAGCCAGCTCGTCCCCATTCTCACGCGCGAGACGACGATGAAGGTGAGCGAGGCCCTCCACGGCATGAAGATCGAGCGGGACCACGTTTATATCATTCCGCCAAATGCCAATATCGAGATATCCGATGGCCGGCTGCTGATCATCCGCCGCAAGTCCGATGGAGCGCGTGTCCCCATGCCGATCGATCAATTTTTCCGCTCCCTCGCCACCGCCCGTCGGGAAAAAGCCATCGGCGTGGTGCTTTCAGGCACGGCGTCGGATGGTTCTGCCGGTTTGAAGGCCATCAAGTCCGGAAAAGGCATCACCTTTGCCCAGGAGGAAACGTCGGCGAAATACACCGGCATGCCCCGCAGCGCCATCGCCTCGGGTTGTGTCGATTTTATTCTCCCCCCTGAGGATATCGCGAGGGAGCTTGCCCGCATTGTCGCGCATCCCTCCGCAAAAGCGCGGCGCACACATGCCTTGGATATGGATGCGGACGAGGGTCACGACGGGCTCAAGGGGATTTTTTCGATGCTCAGGAGGATGGCTGGCGTCGATTTCAGCCTTTACCGGAAGAGCACCATCAGCCGCCGCATCCAGCGTCGCATGGTGTTGAACAAAGCCGGGGACCTCGCGGCATACGCCGCCATACTCCGCGATAATCCCGGTGAGATCGATGATCTCTACCAGGACATCCTCATCCATGTGACCGGCTTTTTCCGGGAACCGGAAACTTTCAAGGCCCTCGAGACCATCGTTTTTCCCGCGCTGGTAAAAAAGCACACTTCTCTTGAGGATCCCATCCGCATCTGGCTGCCGGGCTGTTCTTCCGGCGAGGAGGCATATTCCATTGCCATGAGCCTCGTGGAATTTCTCGGTGAGAAGATATCCGGCTTGCGCATCCAGATTTTCGCCACCGATGTCAGTGAGCGCATCATCGAGAAAGCCCGGCAGGGGCTCTATCGCGAGACCATCGTGGATGAGGTCTCGCCGGAACGCTTGAAGCGGTTTTTCACGAAAAAGGCGCGCGGCTACCAGATCAGCAAGACGGTCCGCGAGATGTGCGTTTTTGCCCGGCAGAATGTCATCCAGGATCCCCCGTTTTCGAAGCTCGATCTCATCAGTTGCCGCAATCTCCTGATCTATCTCGAGCCCGTGTTGCAGAAAAAATTGATGCCCGTGTTTCACTACGCGCTCAATGCGGATGGCTTCCTCATGCTCGGCAGCGCCGAGACGACGGGAGCTTACGAGGAGCTCTTTCGCCCGGTGGACCAGAAGAATAAAATCTACCAGAAGAAGCCCGGCAATCCCCGTGTTTCGTTCAATCCCGATGGCTTTTACCAAAGCCACGAGCAGGCCGCGTTTCATGAGAAATCCATCGGCTACCAGGAGGAATCCTGGACGCGCCTCGATGTGTTGAAGGAAGCCGACCGCGTCTTGATGACGAAGTATTGCCCGCCTGCCATCGTGGTGGATGAGAACATGGAGATTATCCAGTTCCGCGGGCAGATCACCCCCTTCATTGAGCCGGCCACGGGAGAGGCGAGCCTGAGCCTCTACAAGATGGTGCGCGAAGGGCTCCAGATCGAGCTGCGTGGCGCGATCCAGCGCGCGCGGCAGGGGGGCGTCATCCGTAAGGAGGGTCTGCAATTCAAGCATGGAGGCCAGCAGCGGCTCATCAATCTCACGGTCATGGCCATCGGCACGCCTGCGACCAAGGAACGGTGCTTCATCATCCTGTTTGAGGAAAAACCCCATTCCGAGCCTCCAGCCGTGCAGGATCGCAAGGGCAGGGGGAACAGGCGTGACCCGAAGACGGAGCAGCTCCAGCACGAGCTTGGCGCGATGAAGGAGCATTTGCAGGCGGTCATCGAGGCGCAGGAGGCGACGAATGAGGAACTCCGCTCGGCAAACGAGGAGATCCAGTCCAGCAACGAGGAATTGCAAAGCACGAACGAGGAACTCGAGACCGCCAAGGAGGAACTCCAATCGACCAATGAGGAATTGACCACCGTGAACGAGGAATTGCTCCACAGCAACCTCAAGCTCTCGGAGGTGAATAACGATCTCAGCAATCTCCTTCGCGGGGTCAATCTCCCGATCGTGATGCTCGACCGCGACCTGAATATCCGCCGCTTCACTCCCGCCGCGCAGAAGACGCTCAAGCTGCTCCCCACGGACGCAGGCCGCCCCATTACCGACATCCGCCCCGATATCAATATCGCCAGCCTCGACCATATGCTGCACGAGGTGATCGAGGGCCTGGTCACCAAGGAGGCCGAGGTGCAGGACAAGCAGGGGCACTGGTATTTGCTTCAGGTGCGTCCCTACCAGACGATCGACAATAAGATCGCGGGTGCTGTGATGGTGCTGTTCGACATCGATGCAAGGAAGCGCAATGCGCTCCTGCTCAAGCAGGCGGGCGATTATGCCGATGCCATTGTCCAGACGGTGCGCGATCCCCTGGTGATCCTCGACGGCGGTCTGCGCGTGAAGACGGCGACACGGAGTTTTTACAAGACTTTCAAGGTCTCCGAGGAGCAGACGGAGGGAAAACTCTTCTACAAACTGGGCACCGGCCAGTGGAACATCCCCAAGCTGCGGGATCTGCTGGAGAAAATCCTGCCGAAGAACGCGCAGGTCCTCGATTTCGAGGTGGATCACGTTTTTCCCGGGATCGGCCAGCGCAGGATGCTTCTCAATGCGCACCGTGTCCCGAGGGGCATAGGCGAGGAGGAGTTGATCATCCTTTCCATCGAGGAGGTGAAATCGTGAGCAATTTTGAAAAGCAGGGGCGATGGGTTAGGTTATCCGCCTCAACGGACATCCAGGGCATTCATCAAGGTGAAAGCGTCTTATAAAAAAAAGTTGGGTTCCAAAAAGCTTGTGGCGGTACGCCGCAATCACGGCCCGGGCTCCCCGCATGCCTCAAATATCGCCGCAAAGCAGAAGACCAACGGAAGTGAATTGCACGCGCTGGAAGCCAGGAATTACGAGCTCGAGAGAAAGCTGAACCATTACTCCGAGGCCCTCAGCGGCTATGTGGACCAGTATGATTTCGCGCCCATCGGTTTTGTCACGCTTACAGCCAGGGGCTGCATCCAGGAGATCAATATCACCGGCGCGAGGATGCTTGGGAAAAAACGGGAAGGACTCATCGATCTTCCGTTCCTTCCGTTTGTGACCAAGGCTGATTTCAAGGTATTCCTCGACCATATGCGGCAAAGCGTCCGGAGCGGCAAGCGGGTGAGCACGGAACTCAGGCTTCGCTCGAGGGAGCCGGTGGTTTATGTGGAACTCGTGAGCGTTCCCGTGCTCGACACGCGGCGGCAGACGATTGTTTATCGCACGGCGATCGTGGATATCTCCCGGCGCAAACTTGTGGAAATGGCGCTCGGGGAAAACGAAAAAGGGTACCGCGACCTGGTGGAACTCTCGCCGGACGCTATCTGGGTCCACAGCGACGGCTGGTTCATTCTGGCCAATCCTGCGGCGATCGAACTCTTTGACGCAAAGACAGACGGCGATCTGGTCGGGCACAACATGCTCGATTTCATCCATACCAGCGCCATTCCGGCGATGCAGGCGCGATTGCGGAAGTTTGACCAGGGAGGGCTCTCCCTGCCGCGCCGGGAGGAGTTGCACATGGTATTGAACCACAAGACCATCGACGTGGATCTCTCCGCCTGCGCCTTTGCCTACAAGGGAAAACCCGCCACGCTCATGATCGCCCGTGACGTGACGCTCCGCAAACGTGCCGAGAGTCTCATTCGCGAGGCGGAGGAGCGGTTTTCCAAGGCGTTCCTTGCCAGCCCCACCCCCACGAGCATCACCACGCTGGGGGAGGAGCGGTTCATCGATGTAAATAACGCCTTCCTGCGCCTCCATGGCTGCACCCGCAGGGAGGTGATCGGTCACAGGGTCGCCGATCTCGGGGTTTATTCCCATATCGAGGATCATGAAAGCATCATCCGCAAATTGCGCGATGGAATGCCCGTCTCCAATGTGGAGACCCGTCTGCGCACAAAATCCGGGCAGATCGTCAGCGTGGTGGAATCCCTGGAACTCATCGACTTGGGCGGCAAGCCCTGCATCCTCACCCTCATGGAGGATGTCACCGACCGCAGGCGGCTCGAGAAGGAGATACTCGACATCAGCGAGCGCGAGCAATCACGCGTGGGGCAGGATCTGCACGACAGCGTCTGCCAGGATCTCGTGGGCATCGCTTTCCTCGCCCAGGGCCTCGCAAAAAATCTGACGGCAAAAAAGCTGGACCGCGCAAAGGTGTCGCGGGATGCGGATGAAATCGCAAAACTCATCAAGCGCACGCTTGACGACGCGCACGGGCTCGCCACCGGGCTTTATCCCGTGAGGGTGGAGGATAACGGCCTCATGTCCGCCCTGGCGGAACTGGCGTCGGATACCTCGAAGCTCCACAAGGTCGGCTGTCATTTCAAGTGTGACATTCCCGTCCCAATCCGCGACAATAATGTTGCAACCCACCTTTTCCGCATCGTGCAGGAGGCTGTGAGCAATGCGTTGAAACACGGCAGGCCGAAATCCGTGGTGGTGCAGCTTGCAAGGGCGGGGGATGGGGTGACGCTGACGATTCAGGATGATGGCAGTGGGTTCCGGAATGTGCCGCACAAAAATTCGAGACGTCCCGGGATGGGGTTGAAAACGATGGGTTATCGGGCACAGATGATAGGTGGCGCATTGGAAATCGCCCCCCGGCATCCCTGTGGGACAACAGTGATGGTGCGTTTTAAAGACAATATAAAAACAATATGAAAACCAACGAACTCTTGGAATCCAAACCGGCGGCGAATGCAAAAAAGCGTGTCCTCATTATCGACGACCATGTGGTGGTGCGCCAGGGGTTGACGAGCCTCATCAACCTGGAATGGGATCTCATGGTTTGTGGCCAGGCCGAGGATGCTCAAAAAGGATTGTCCGGGATCGAAACCGCCAGCCCCGACATCATCCTCCTCGATATCTCGCTCCCCGGGATGAATGGCATCGAGTTCCTCAAGAATGCCCGCGCGCGTTTTCCCAATATCCCGATCATCGTCCTCTCGATGCACGACGAGTCGCTCTACGCCGAGCGCGCGTTGCGGGCCGGGGCTCTTGGTTATCTCATGAAATCCTCGAGTTCCGACGAGGTGATCGGCGCGCTACGGAAAGCGCTGAAGGGGGAATACCACCTCAGCGGGGGCGCGGGTGGCGCCATGTTGAGGAAATTCCTGGGCGGCCGCCCGAAGACGGCGGAATCACCGGTATCCGCCCTCAGCGACCGCGAACTGGAGGTTTTTGAGATGACAGGGCGGGGGAAGACCACCCGCCAGATCGCCGAGGCGTTGCACCTCAGCATCAAGACGATCGACGCGCACAAAATGCACATCAAGGACAAGCTGAAGCTCACCTCGGCCACCGAGCTGATCCAGCACGCCGTCCGCTATGTGGAGACCGAGCTTCTGGCCAAGCCCGTGGCCTGAGACGGCAGTTCCTTCGCGCAAAAATCCCTGCCGGATTCCGTGAGCAGAAACGCGCCGTAGTACGCTTTTTCCTCTTCGCGGACCACGAGCCCCTTTTTTTGAAGACGGAGCAGGTTCGTCACGTATTCATCCAGCTCCACGGCTGATGCCGGGGGGATTACGATGCGTCCCTTCGTATCTGCAGAACTTAAAATTTCAATTTCAAGCGGAGTCAGTTTTATTTCCACAAAAGGAAATTTAAACAAAGCAAAACGCCCCGCAATAGGCATGAAACTAATCGCGACATAGGGGATTTTCTTATAGTAAGACCCTGCGAAAAGGGACGCTTTTGCCAGGGCTAATCAACCATTGCCAACCCTTACCAACCCTCAGCTATCCCGCATCCCGGCCATCAATACCCACCCGCCGCCGCCATCGCGGAACTCCCGGTTTCCATTTCCACCGGCACCTCCCCGATCCCCCTTCGCCTCGCCTCCTCCAGAATCGCCTCCGTCGCCGACGTCCCGATCCGGCTGATCCCCATCGACCGCAGCAACAACAAATCATCCAGCGTCCTCACCCCGCCCGCAGCCTTGATCCGCACCCCCGCAGCGCTATGCGCAATCATCAACTCGAGATGGTGAAGCGTCGCCCCCCTCGAGGAATACATCCCGTTCTCCTGTTTTACAAAGCCGTAGCCGGTGGACGTCTTCACAAAAGCCACCCCGATCCCCGAGCAGATTTCGCACAGCCTGATGATGTGCCGGTCCTCCAAAAAATCGTTTTCAAAAATCACCTTGAGCACCGCCTCCTTCCCCACGACGACATCCTGGATCGCCCTGATCTCCGCCTCCACGTAATCCCAATCCCCACCCAGCGCCTTCCCGATATTAATCACCATGTCGATCTCCTTGCCCCCTGCCTTGGCCGCAGCTTCGGCCTCCTTCACCTTGATATTCGTGCTGCTGTTGCCATGCGGAAACCCGATCACCGGGCACACCGCCACATCGCTCCCCGCAAGCACCTCCATCGCGATGGGGATCGAGTATGGCTTCACGCAAGCCGAGGCAACCCCGAGCCTGCGGGCCAGCTCACATCCCTTGCGGATTTCCTCATCCGTCATCGTGGGATGCAGGAGCGCATGGTCGATCATCTTCGCCAGATCTTTGAGGGTAACGGTAATGAAGCTCATAATTTCTGGAGATAAAAAAGGCCGGAAGAGACGATCACGCAGCTTCTGGGGAACAGAGCGTTGAATTGGCTCCAGCGGTAGGATTTGAACCTACGACCAATCGGTTAACAGCCGATCGCTCTACCACTGAGCTACGCTGGATTAATTGCTCAAAACAAAAGGCATCGCGCCAAAAAGTGCAACCCCTAGTTTTTAATTAATACTGAAATCTGATACTCGTGTATTGAGGCAGTGCGCAAGCAATAAAAATCGCCAGGTCAAAACAGCGATCCTTACCGTGCATCCCCAAGGACTGTAACGGTCTTCAACATCGGGCAACTATTTCGCTT
>JBAVPB010000085.1:0-16133 GCA_049692655.1 Chthoniobacteraceae bacterium
GGCGTGTCGAAATCCGGCTCGCCGATGCCGAGCGAAATCACGTCGTCCATGGTCTGGACAACCTCGAAAAAATCACGAATTCCCGAGCGCGGGATGTTGCGCACGTGGGTTGCGATGGGATTTTTCATTTTCATGGGACAATATTTCTACGGAGCGTTTTGCCAGGGCTAATCAACCCTTGCCAACCCTTACCAACCATCAGGTTTGGCCAGGATCGGCCTAAGGCGCCACAGACAGCCGCGCCGATTTTGTTTCCCGGAGCATCAATGCCCCGTTCTCCTTGTAGGCCTTCAACCGGAAATGCGTGGAGGTCGAGATCACTCCCTTGATGGTGCTGAGCTTCTCCGCCACGAAGTTCGCAACCTCCTGCAAAGTCGCTCCCTCGACGATCACCAACAGGTCGTAACCGCCGCTCATGAGATAGCAACTCATCACCTGGTCGAACTTCGCGATGCGGCTCGCCAGCCGGTCGAACCCGCCGCCGCGTTCCGGAGTGATCTTCACCTCGATCACCGCCGTCACCGCGCCGTTGCTGGCCTTGTTCGCATCGATGATCGCCTGGTAGCCAAGGATCACGCCGTCCTTCTCGTATTTCGCGATGCGCTTCTTCACATCGCCCTCGGAGAGGTTCAATTCCTTCGCAAGATCCTCGACAGGCGCGTGCGCGTTGGTCTTTAAAAGTTTGAGTAATGGTTCCATGTAAAACAGGAGTCTAATCACCAAACGAAATCTCGACGGCGCGGGCGGTCTGCACCATCTGTCCATCCAACGAAACCAGGCGCAGCTTGTGTACGGCCTCCGAGATCGGCACCTCGAGCACGAGATAATTCTGGTAGCTCACCATGTGGCCGAATTTACCCTGCTCGATCAGCTCCACGGCCTTCACCCCGAACCGCGTCCCAAGGATGCGATCAAGCGTGGTAGGATGTCCGCCGCGCTGGAGATGCCCCAGTACGCAGGTGCGTGTTTCTTTTCCGGTGCGGGCGATGATTTCCTCCGCGACAGCGTCGGCGATGCCGCCGAGGCGGTACTCGCCGCTGTCGGTTTTCATCATGGAGGCGGAGCCGTCCTTGGGCTTCGCGCCCTCGGCCACGACGACCAATGTGCTCAGGCATCCATCCCTCTCGCGCTTGCGCACGACCTCGGCGATTTTTTCGTAATCGAAAGGAATTTCCGGAATGAGAATGATGTCGCCGCCGCCCGCGAGTCCGCCGTAGAGGGCGATCCAGCCGGCATGACGTCCCATCACTTCCACTATCATCACGCGTTTGTGGCTGGAAGCCGTGGTATGCAACCGGTCGAGCGCGTCGGCCACGCAGGCCACTGCGGAATCAAACCCGAATGTCATCGCCGTGGCCATGAGATCGTTATCGATCGTCTTGGGCACGCCGATCATGTTCACGCCAGCCTCGTAAAGCTGTTGCGCGGTGGTCAGCGATCCGTCGCCGCCGATCGCAATGAGCGCCTCGACGTTTAATTTTTTGAGCGTCTTCTTGGCCTGGTTGATGATTTCATCAGGAATCACGGCCTTGCCGCCCGCGCCCACCTTTGCCACGAAATGCCCGCGATTTGTGGTGCCAATAATCGTGCCGCCGAGATGCATGATGCCCGCGGTCCGCTGCCGGTCGAGGATCACGTAGTCGCCATCTTCAGGAAGCAGTCCCTCGTAGCCGTCCTTGAAACCGAGAACCTCCCAGCCGAGAGTGGTCGCGGAGCGCACGATCCCGCGCAATACCGCATTCAGGCCGGGGCAATCTCCACCACTTGTTAATACGCCGATTCTTTTTGCTGTCATATCCTTCCTACAGATTCCTTCCGTTTTATAGCACGAGTGCTTCGTTCTTTTTGAGAGGACGGCCCTTTGCCGCCCATTGGTCGTAAAGCTGCCAGCCCTGGGTTAACAACCCCGCAGCCACATTAAAGCGATTGGTCGAACCGAGCACGACAATGATCAGGCGGCGCGGCGTGATGGTATAAGTCTCCCCATTCTGCACCGACTCGGGTGGGCGGGCTGCGGAGATGATCACGCATTCGCCCGCACGGCGCGTGGCGCCGGTTTTCACGCCGTCGATGGAATTGACGCCGAGCAACTCGTTCGTATTGCGCAGCATGTAGCGGCTCTGCGTGTTGTCCAGGCGCTCGATGACAATTTCCCGCTCCTTCTGCGAAACATAAAAACGGAACGCCGAGCGCGCCATTGCGTAGGAAGCCAGGCGCGAGAGGTCGCCGGATGTGGAGTAGGGAAGCGTGCCCTGGACATTGTCCAGGCCGTGCGCGTTCAGGAAAAGCGTGTGCTCCATCTTCAGATGGCGGGCGAGGGCGTTCATCTGGTTGACGAACGCGATTTCCGGCGTCATTTCCGCGGTGCGAGGCAAAGACTGCCCGACATAATATTCGAGAGTGAGCGCCGCGGTATCGTCGGACTGCATGAGCGCGGCGTAAAGGAGGTCGCGCACCGTCGCACGATCACCGGGTTGCAGCACGGGATTCGTGCCGGCAATCGCCGAAGCCTGGGCAGGCACAGTGGCGTATTGCGTAAGATCCTTGTGGCTCGCCTCCGCCCAGTCCAGGACGACCATTGCCGTGGCGATTTTTGTGAGGCTGCCGATCTGGAGTTTTTTGCCATCGTCCTTTGAGGAAAGGACATGGCCCGTGGTCGCATCGATCACCGAATACGCAGCGACCGAATTCTGGGCAAAGGCCGCGGGTACCGACGCAATGAGCGCGGCAAGAGCCAGTGAAAAGGTGAAAAACGCGCGTTTTATATTACACATCGATATTTTATTGAGGCGTCAATTTATAAGGCACTGTTGAAATGGCAATGAAATTTCGGATTTGGGAAGTGGAATGTGATCTTAGGCTGGTTTCATGGGTTTAGCATGTGGTTTTGCAGGCCCCTTCCTGGTCGGACTTGCCCGGATCTACCCGGACTTGCCCGGACGGGCTTGTATGGGACGAGGCCGTTTTGGCTCAAAATCCCGTTGCTGATTTAGAATGGCGCTACGCGGATTGGGGGTGGGGAAGCTGACAGCATCCCCTACAAGCGCTCCTGACGGAGCGATGGGATGCTTTGGTCTGCACAGCAAATCTCGCTTTGATGGATGATGATACTCCTGTTTCATTAACAATAATCTAGTTCAAACGCTGAATAATGTCAAGTATTTATGAGTTAATTGTAATTTTATCAGGTATTATTTTCTTAAAACTAACATATAAAGTCCGTAAATAGAATGGCTTGCGAAGGATGCGAAAAAGAAGAATTTTTTTGGGCAGGATGAACACGATTAAGCCGCCCGCCTCTGCCCACGGGTTGCAGCCCTGTGTCCCTCTGGTTGCCGCCCTCGCCCCCTCGGCTTCTCCCAGAGTCGAGTTGTCTTCGGCTTACAGGATGGGGAGGAGAATTGAGGATATTCTGTTTGCGGGAAAATCTCGCACTTTGGGAAAGGGGTTCTAGAGTTTAAAGGCATGAATACTGGCGTTGCCCTGATCGAGGAAATTGACTCCTGTATGGTGCCGGATGGGCATGTGGCGTTCTGGTGGCTGGGGCAGCACAGCTTTGTGGTGAAACTGGGCGGGACGGTTTGCTACATCGACCCGTTTCTTACCGATATGGAGGCGAGGCAGGTGCGACCGTTGCTGAAGCCGGAGGAGGTGACGAATGCGGATCTTGTGCTCGGGAGCCATGATCATACCGACCATATCGATCGCGCGGCGTGGCCGGTGATTGCGGAGGCGTCGCCCAAGGCGGTGTTTGTGACGCCGGCGCTTTTGCGGGATAAACTGGTGCGCGAGATGAACCTGCCATCCGGGCGGGTGCTGGGGGTGGATGAAGGGATCACGGTGAAGATTGGGGAGATCGCGGTGACAGGGGTGCCGGCTGCGCATGAATTACTGGAGCGCGATCCCGTGACGGGATTTCATGCGTGTATTGGTTTCATTGTCGAAGGGGGCGGGTTCCGGCTTTATCATGCGGGTGACACCTGTCTGTACGAAGGGATGCAGGGGTTGCTGCGGCGCTGGCCGCTGGACCTGGCGTTCCTGCCGATCAACGGGCGCGATGCGAAACGGCTGGCGGCGAATTGCGTGGGGAACATGACCTACCAGGAGGCTGCGGATCTCGCGGGAGCGGTACTGCCGGGGCTGACAGTGCCGGCGCATTTCGAGATGTTTGCGGGGAATTGCGAGGACCCGCAGTTGTTTGCGGATTACATGGAGATCAAGTATCCGTTCCTGGCGTTTCATCTGCCGATGCATGGGGATTGCGTGATGGTGCCCGGCGGGAAAGGCAGGAGTTAAATCGTTGAAGAGGTTAAATTGTTAAAAAAAGAGTTAGATGGTTAAATTTGCGCGGTAGTTTGTGGGGGAGGAGTTGCGGAGGCGCTGGAACCAGGCGGAAAAATAGGAGTGGGAGGAGAAGCCGAGTCCGGCGGCGACTTGCTTGATGCTGCGGGTGGGGTCGCGGAGGAGGGCGATGGCGCGCTCGAGGCGGCAGCGTTCGAAATAAGCGCGGGGACTCATGCCGACGTTTTTTAAAAAAAGGCGGTTCAGGTGGATGGAACTCAATCCCGTGGAGCGGGAGAGGAGCGCTTCGCGGAAAGGTTTTTCCATGGGCCAGCGCTGGAGGAAACGCAGGGCTTCGGTGACACGGGTATCCGCGGAAGGGGGCACCGCAATTTCCAAACCTGCTTTCTCCGCGGTGCGGACCAGCGATCCGAGCCAGCCGAAGAACTGCCGCTCCAGGTCGAGGAAATTGGTCAGGCCCAGTGGGCGGTCACGCAGGCTGGTTCCCTTTGCGCCGAATTTCGCCGTCACGTAGTTTACCAGCCGGACTGATTCGCGCGTGAGCCGGGGATTGATGGCGGCGGAAAAAACTTCCGCCGCACTCCCCGGGAAAAGCCAGCGTCCATCCGGCCAGGTAGCTGTGAAGTTTACCGAAAGCAGCCTGGCATCGGGAGAAAAAAACTGCCGTCGCGGTGCGCGGCCTGGCAGCAGCCACTCGCCCTCGCGCGCGGAAATGCTGCCCGAGCGGGTGACGATTTTCGCGCTCCCTTTCCGGACCAGCCAGACGGCGATCTGGGTGGGCTCGGTCATCCCGTCGCCCCCGCCGACGTAATAGGTGCCATTGTACGCCCAGACCAGGCTCGCGTTCAGCGAAGCCCAATCCGTGACTCGCAAGCCGGAAGGATTTATGGGGGCAGAAAGTGGAATGATGAAATATCTACAGCTTTTTCAAAAATATCAAAAGGCTTAAATCTGGATGAGATGTGAGATGGATATGATGCTTCGCGGATGGACACTTATTCCCTGCACCAAAGCATTCCCCTCGAAACCGGCTGGGACGTCATCGTCGTGGGTGGAGGGCCCGCAGGCTGCACCGCTGCCGCAGCCGCCGCGCGCGAGGGGGCGAAAACTCTTTTGCTGGAGCAGACACAATCCCTCGGCGGGAGCGGGACGACAGCGCTGGTGCCCGCGTGGTGCCCGTTTTCCGACAAGGAGCAAATCATCTACCGGGGCCTGGCGGAAAAAGTCTTCCGCGCATCGCTCCTTGGCACACCGCATGTGCCCGAGGGGCAGCTCGACTGGGTGGCGATCAATCCCGAGCAATTGAAGCGCGTCTATGATGACCTCGTGACGGAAGCGGGAGTGACCGTCCGCTTCCAGAGCTTTCTTTCCTCCGTGCAAACCGGGACGGACGGCAGGGTCGATGCGATCATCGTATCGAGCAAAGGCGGCATGAAGGCGTTGCGTGCGAAGGTGTATGTGGATTGCTCGGGCGACGGCGACCTTGCGGCGTGGGCAGGCGCGGAATTCCAGAAAGGCGACGCCATCACGCACGAGATGCAGCCGGGGACGCTCTGCTTTATCCTCAGCAATGTCGATGAGGCCGCGGTGGCCGGATTGTCGCAAACGCTCAACAGCTTTCACCCGGCTATCAAGGCAATTGTCGCATCGGATGAACATCCCGAGATCCTGGACGGGCACATCTGCCTGAACAAGGTGGGTGCGGGCACGTTTGGATTCAACGCCGGGCATCTCTTCCTTGTGGACAACACGGACCCCGATAGTGTTTCCAAAGCCGTCATACTGGGGCGCAAGCTCGCGGATTCGTACCAGCGTGCGCTTGCAAAATTTGTCCCCGAAGCTTTCGGCAGCTCGTTCCTCGTGGCCACGGGCGCGCAGGTGGGCATCCGCGAGACGCGACGGATCACGGGGGACTATACCCTCACGCTCGACGACTGGGTGAGCCGGCGCAAGTTTGATGACGAGATCTGCCGGAACGCCTATTTTATCGACCTGCACACGACGGCGGAAGAGGCGCGTGCCAAAAAGGAAATCGATATCCCAGCGAGATACAAGCACTACGGCCCCGGCGAATCCCACGGCATCCCGTACCGCTGCCTGACCCCAAAGGGGCTGCGGAATGTGCTTGTCGCCGGGCGGAGCATTTCCTGCGAGCGGACCGTCCACGGCAGCATCCGCGTGATGCCTGTGTGCCTCGCCATGGGTGAAGCGGCCGGGCTCGCCGCGGGGTTGGCGGCCCGGGCGGAAACACCGGATGTGCATGCCGTGGATACGGCCCGCCTGCGGGAACGCCTTCGCGCCGAGGGGGGATATCTGCCGTAGTCTGAATAGACACTCATCCCAATGAACCGCCGATTATTAACGCTCTGCACGGCACTCGCTTTTTCCACCATGACCTTTGCACAAACTCCGTCACCCGAACCCGCAACGTCCGGAATCATCCTGCCCGTGTGGCCCGATGGTAAGATGCCCGGGCACGGGGCTGATCAGCCCGAGCATCCCAATTCCGTGCCGCCGGGTGGCCCGGTAAAAATCACCTTCGTAAGCCAGCCGACCATCGAGATATTCAAGGCCCCCGGCGCTCATGGTCCCGTGCCCGCCATGATCATCTCGCCCGGCGGAGGCTACGGGTTGCTAGCTTACAAAGGGGAAGGCACGGACATCGCCCATTGGCTGAACACCCTCGGGATCACGGGTATCGTGTTGAAATACCGGGTGCCCAATAACCGCGACGGAGCCTACCAGGACATCCAGCGCACGATGCGGCTGACGCGTTTGCATGCGGCGGAGTGGGGCATCCAGGCCGACAAGCTGGGCGTCATCGGTTTTTCGGCAGGAGGACATTTGTCGGCGCGATTGAGCACCAATTTCGACAAGGCCGCGTATCCCGCGATCGACGACGCGGACAAGCTTGGCTGCCGCCCTGATTTTGTCGTGCTGGTTTATCCCGGATACCTCGGGGACAACGGAACGCTGGCGCCGGAGCTGCCTGTCGGCGCATCGACACCGCCGACGCTGATCGTGATCACCGAGGACGATCATCACTTCATCGGAAGCAAAGTCTATGACGCCGCACTGACAGCCGCGAATATCCCCCATGAACTTCAGACCTACCCCACGGGCGGGCATGGCTATGGATTGCACTCCGACAAGGATGTGAAAGTCTGGCCGGTGCATGCAGCGGAGTGGTTGCATAAAATCGGGGTGATGTAATAGTCTTCCCGACTTCCCTTCCTTCCCCTTTATGAAATCCATCCCAGCCCTCCTCAGCGCCACCCTCATTCTCCTCACCGCATCGCTCCGCGCCGATCTCCTTTTGCAACCGGGGGACATGGTCGCGATCTGCGGTGACTCGATCACCGAGCAGAAGATGTATTCGGTTTACATGGAGGATTATTTCCTCATGTGCCAGCCGGCCGCGAACCTGCGCGCCGCGCAATTCGGCTGGGGCGGGGAACGCGCGGGGGGATTCCTGGCGCGGATCGCGACGGACGTGCTCCCTTTCAAGCCGACGGTGGCAACCACCTGCTACGGAATGAACGACGGCGCCTATCTGCCGATGACGCAGGCGACCGGGGATGCTTACCGGGCCGCGATGAGCTCATCGGTCGAGAAGCTCAAGGCAGGCGGAGTGAGGGCAATCGTCGTCGGTTCTCCCGGTTGCGTCGATGCCGCCGCTTTCACCAACCAGCGCTCCAGCGCCGAGGAGTATAACAAGACGCTCGATGCGCTGAGGGGGATCGCGCAGGAAGTCGCGCAGAAGGAAGGGGTCAGCTTTGCCGATATCCACACTCCGATGATGGAGGTCAACGCCAAGGTAAAAGCCGCCTTCGGAGACAAATATCCACTCGTTGTCGGCAACGGCGTTCATCCCGGCAATAACGGACATATCGTGATGGCCTACGCTTTTCTCAAGGGGCTTGGCTGCGATGGCGCGATAGGAACGATCACGGTCGATGCCGGCGCCAACACTGCCACGGGCACAGCGGGACAAAAGATCGTGTCCGTGCAAAATGGAACCGTGGATATAGAAAGCAGCCGCTATCCCTTTTGTTTCCAGGGCAGCGCGGACAAGCCCGACCAGAACGACGCATGCATGCTGAAATTCCTGCCGTTCAACGACGACCTGAACCGCTATGTCCTCGTGGTGAAGGGCCTCAAGAGTTCCAAGGCCAAGGTGACATGGGGGACAGTGACCAAGGAGTTCTCCTCGGGTGATCTTGCGAAAGGGATCAATCTCGCGGCCGAGTTCCTGGTGAATCCGTTTTGCGAACAGTTTGACAAAGTTCACGCCGCGGTGCAGGCCCAGCAGGCCCAGGAAGGTGTGCTGGTGAAACTCTTTTTGCACAATGTGACGACTCTCAAAGGGGTGCTGCCCGATTCCGGCGCCGATCTGGATAAAATCGCTGCCGGTGGGATCGTGCAGGAAGCGAAGCTTTTCTCAGCGGCGCAGGCGCTGGTGGTGCCCGTGCGGCATACGATCAAGATCGAGGCAGAGCTGTAGGGAATGGCGGAACGGTCAAGTTCGTCGAGCAACTATTTTCTAGCTTGTTTAATGGCTTCTTCGAGCCATTCGTGAAAGTTATTAGTATCCTTGTCAGTGTCAAATTTTCGCTCGCGTCCTCGTTCCAATGCACCGATTGCCTCCAAGGATGATTGCATGACAAGGCAATCCAGAGCGGTTTTCCAGAATTCATCATGGAGGCATTCCTCAAAGAAGGGCACTGTCTCCGGCATTCCAAACTCAGCGATGATCTTCATGACCTCGGTGCGAAAGGAGGCGTCGGTATCACGCCCGAACTCTTCGATCAGTATTGGAACAACAGCGGGGTCGGCCTCAATAAGAGAGTGAAACGCATTCTCTCGATCGCCGCTTTTTAGTTCGTCCAAATAGTAACGGCAATAATCAGCAAGCCTATTTGTGTCCATAGATGGGTTCTAGGAGCAGGTCATTCATCAGCCAAGCTGTCCCGCAAAGGCGAGATACTGCAGCCAGTCGTAGGATGTGATGGTGTGCGGGCCCGATCGCATGTGATAACCGAGACTGCCGATGTGCAGGGATTCATCCGCCGTTGGAGGTTCGGCAGGGAACTGGAGGTTCCATGCGGGGGCTGCTGCCGCGAGGGCGAGGTATTCGCCGCGTGGGTCGGCCCAGAGGTCTTCCGAGGCGCTTGCGACGTAGAGTTTTCGCGGGGCGACGAGGGCGAGAAGCTGATGTTGATCGACGGGGAGATCCTGCTCGCGTTCGTTGAAGGTATGATAGCGTTTTGCAAACCAGTGGGGGAAACGGTCGTTGATGTGAACGAGGCGCTCGCCGAGGCGACGCCGGGAAAGCGCGGCGCCGCTGCAGCCGGAGTTGTTTGAGACGACCATGGCGAAACGCTCATCGCATGCCCCGGCCCACAATGCGGCCTTGCCGAGGCGCGAGTGGCCGATCACGGCGACGCTGCCCGCATCGACATCCGGCAGTGCGGCGAGGAGATCCATGGCGCGGCCCAATCCCCATGCCCATGCTGAGATCGCGCCGCCGCGTGTATCGGGCGTGGCCACGTCCTTGTAAAACGCGAGTAATCCCTCGTGGACGTGGGCGGGATCGTCCGGCGCGAAGTCTCCGCAATAAACGGTGGCGAGGCCGTAGCCCAGCTTGAGCAAGGTTTCGACCGGCCACCGCGAGGCGCTTGCTCCTCGCCCTGCCTCGTGCGCGCGATGGTCCACCACACCCTTTGCTTCATCGTTGGGGCACCAGCTTTCCGGGAGGATGATCGCAGGGTCGGCATGCACGGTGTGGTTACCGTGGAAATTCAACCCGAGGAAAACCGGCACGGCATGCGAGGTGGCCGCCGGAGTGTAAACAAGCAGGTGAAAATAGGAGCGGACGCCCGCTGAAAACAATGTCACACGCAGTTGAAGTCGGTGGGCGAGCCCGTCCAGCGCGGCATTGTCCTCCTCGATCACCTCGATGCGGAAACGCGGGATGGCGGCGGGGGCGTGCCCGTACACGTTGTCCTTAAAAAGCTGGAGCGTTTGCGCGCGATCCCCGAGGGGAGGCAGCTCGTAATGCGGGACTTCAGCTTCGGAATAAATCGGCGGAGGGAGATCCATGTGCCACCAAGGAACACCAAGAGGCGCGCTTGCAAAAGCAAATTTGCGGGATCGGTCCGGTCACGCCGCCGGGGGGCGGCGCGGTGCGATGGGCTGGAGGATCTTCCGGCGTTCCGGCGTGAGCCGCGCGAGAAGCTCCGGGGAATACTGGTAGCCGTAGCGCGTGTTGCCCCAGCTCGGGCCGTAGCGGTAGATGGTGGCGCGCCGTTCGCCGGGCGTGGTGCGCTCGGTGGCGCCGTGCATGAGCGCATCCACAAACATGAGGGCGCTGCCGGCCTTGAGATGCACCTCGATGGCGCCCTCGGGCATGTGATATGTCAATTTGCCGCCCTTCCACCCGCCGGCTACGTCAAGGTTTGGATGCTTGAAATTTGCCTTGTGGGTGCCCGGTATCACCATCGTGCCCCCATCGCCCGGGCCCACGTCTGTGAGCGCGAGGAGAATGTTTACCTGGCCGCAGCGAAATTTTCCATTTACCACGCGGTACTGGTTGCGCACGATCGCTTCCTGCCCGCCCGAGTGGATCGGGAAAAAGCCGCCGGTCCTCCGCACGGAGGCGAAGCATTCATCGATGAAAAGGCCGTGGACGTAGGTATCCTTTTCCCCGCAGTAGCGCATCAGGCGGTTGACCCACGAAGGATGGTCAATCAGTTTCTCGAAAGGCCCGCCGGCTTCCACGATACTTTGAAGTTCCAGGCCCGCGGCGCCGTTGTTGTCCAGGCGCTGCACGTTGCCCCACCATGCGCTGTGCTCGAGGTCGCGCGGAAACTGGTCGAAGGCCGCGTTCAATTCGGCGAGCAGGGAGGCATCGATCGCGTTTTCAAGGATGGCGTATCCATTGAGATCGAAAAAATAATCCACGAGATCGATGTCGTTTTGCATGGCACAAGATTGTCACGGTGCGCGGAATTTGGGAATGGCTTTGAATCCGAAAAAGATATAATATCGTCCTGTATTGCCACTGGAGGAACCACCGGAGAAAAAATGCCACTGCCAAAAACATCATCACCCTCGCTGGTGCCGCCCACGCGGCTGCTGGTGACCGGCCGCCAGGAATCGACCCGGTCGCTTTTTGCAAAGCGCCCCGATGGAATGGCGGACTGGATCTTGATTTATACCGAGGGAGGGCGCAGTTACTACCGGTCCGCGGGCGTCGAGTTTTTCGCAAGGGCGGGGGATGTGATCCTGATCCGGCCCGGGACGCCGCATGAATACGGCCTCGATGAAAGCCACGGCTACTGGAAGGACACATGGACGCATTTCCTGCCGCGTCCCGATTGCCTCGAGTGGCTGCACTGGCCGGAACTCGCGCCCGGGATGATGCGCCTGCATCTCACCGGCGCGGTGCGGGCGCAGGTGCGCGCGGAACTTCACCACATGGACGCCGCCGCGCACGGCACGCACCGCAGGCACGAGGAGTTTGCGGTGAATGCCCTCGAGCGCGCGCTGCTGCTGTGCGACAGCCGGAACCCGCTCCACGCGGAGAGCCATCGCGACGATCGCATCCGCAAGGCGATGCGGCTGCTGTGCGAGCGGCCGGAAGAGCGGTTCACCGTGGAGACACTGGCGCGCAAATGCGGGCTCTCGCGCTCACGTTTTGCGGAGCTTTTTTCCGAGCAGGCTGGCATGCCTCCCTTGGTATTTCTGGAGCAGCAGCGGCTGCGGCGCGCGCGGGAGCTGCTGGAACACACGTCGCTGAATCTTGCGGAGATCTCGGAGCAATGTGGATTTGCGAGCGCGTTCTATTTTTCGCTAAGGTTTAAGAAGCAGTTTGGAGCGAGCCCGCGGGATTACCGCAAGCGGATGTAGGATCATCCGTAATTGACCCCACAGCCTCCCTGTGGTTCATTTCCCACATGAGCACGGTTGCTGAAATCAAGGAGGCCATCGCAAAACTATCGCCCCGCGAATATTGCGAATTGCTTGCTGAGCTTGTGCCGCATACGGACGACGAATGGGACAGGCAAATGAAGGTGGATGCGGAATCCGGAAGGCTCGATTTTATTGATCGCAATGTCCATGACGCTGTCTCCAAGGGAACCACGCTGCCTTTGGAAGCAGGGTTCGAAAAGGAAGCGTGAAATTTCCCAGCGCTGGCACGGCGGATTTTTGGCTTCGTTACAGGGCGCTGCCTGTCCATACCAGGACTGCTGCCCGCAAAGCTTTCCAGCTTTGGAAAGAAGATGCATTTCATCCTTCTCTGCACTTCAAAAAAGTCGGTGGAGAGAAATGGTCAGTGAGAGTCGGGATGCATTACCGGGCGATCGGTGAATTTGTTGGCGACACCATGATCTGGGATTGGATCGGCACTCATGCAAATTACGATGAGTTGACGAATTGAGCGTGCCTATTCCATGAAAGACAGGCGGGAAGGCAAGACGGCTACAACATCTGCTCCACGAACGCCCGGCCGTCGAATGCGGCGAGCTGGTCGAGCTTTTCGCCGGTGCCGATGAAGCGCGTGGGAATGCCGAGCTCGTTCTGGATGGAGATCACCACGCCGCCCTTGCCGCTGCCGTCGAGCTTGGTCACGATCAGGCCGGTGAGGCCGACCGCCTGGTGGAATTCGCGCGCCTGCGAGAGGGCGTTGCTGCCGGTGGTGGCATCGACCACGAGCAGGCATTCGTGCGGGGCTTTCTCGTCGTGCTTCGCCAGCGTGCGTTTAATTTTGTTTAACTCCCCCATCAGGTTGCTCTTCGTGTGGAGGCGGCCCGCGGTGTCGCAGATGAGGAACTCGATGTTCTTCTTCTCGGCGGCGACATAGGCATCGTAGCAAAGGGATGCGGGATCGCCGTTGTACTGGCCCTTGATCATTTCCACGCCGATGCGCTCCGACCAGACGCCGAGCTGCTCGATGGCCGCGGCGCGGAAGGTATCGGCCGCGGCGAGCATCACGGAGTGACGCTTTGACTTCAAAAGGTGCGCGAGCTTGGCGGTCGAGGTCGTCTTGCCGGTGCCGTTCACGCCGACCACGAGGATCACTTTCGGCTTTGCGGGGAAGGGGCGCAGCGTGGGGTTGTCGAGAGGGAGGATCTTCATCACCTCCTCGCGCGCGACCTCGTTCACGTCGTTTGCGGTGATCGCTTTTTCGCGGGCCTTCAGCGCTGCCAGGATGCGCATCGACATCGGCACACCGAGATCGGCGCGGATGAGCATCTCCTCCAGTTCATCCCAGTCAACGGGTTTGCCGGTGAATTTCTGGATGATCGATTTGAAAAATCCGATGGGCATGTCCGTGCGCTGCTTTTAGTTCGTGGTGCGCGACGGGCGCGTGAGCTCGTGCTTCACGCGGTCGAGGATGCCGTTCACGAACCGCCCCGATTCCTCCGCGCCGTAGCGCTTCGCGATCTCGATGGCCTCGTTGATCGCGACAATCGGCGGCACGTCATTGCAGAAGAGCATTTCGTAAATGGCCACGCGCAGGATGTTGCGGTCCACGCCGGCGATGCGGTGCAACTCGTAGTTCACCGTGTATTTCTGGATGCGCTCGTCGATCTCGGCCTTGTTTGCGAGCACGCCCTTGATGATCGCCTCGCCGAAATCGCGCACATTTTGCGTGGAAGGGCGGAGTTCCCAGAAATCACCCTCGAGCTTCCCGGGGCTGGCCGAGTGGGCGTCGCACTGGAACAAATACTGGACTGCGGCCTCACGGCCATCGCGGCGTTTTCCCATGGCTCAGCGTCCCCTCAATCCGTTCACCACTTCCGCCACGCGCGATGCGGTGCGTGCGGCCTCGGTGCCGCGGTTCAATTTTTCGTCGAGACAACGCTGCTTCGCCTGCGCCTCGTCATCCAACAGCAGCACCTCATGGATCACCGGCGTGCGATGTTTCAGCGCGATCTGTTGCAGGGCATCGGTCACCGAGCGGCCGATGAGTTCGGCATGCTTCGTCGCCCCCTGGATGATCACGCCGAGCGCGATGATGGCATCCACGTTATTCGCAGCCGCCACTTCCTGCACGACCACGGGGATCTCAAATGCACCGGGGACTTGATGGATTGCCACCTCGGCATTGGGGTAAATGGCGGCGAGCTCGCCCTTTGCGTGGTCGATAAGGCCCTGCACAAACACGCCGTTATACTGGCTGGCCACGATGGCAAACCGGCTCTTGCGTGTATTCTGCGGCGGACGTTCTGGAAATGATTCTGACATGAGAGCGGACAATAAAGTGACGAAATCGCGGGAGTGCAACCTGTATTACAGTAAATTTTACAACAAGTGGCCCATCTTCGTGCGTTTGGTGTCGAGGTATTTTGCGTTGAAAGGATTTGGCTTCATCTTCAGCGACGCCACCTCCACGATCTCGAGGCCGTAGCCTTCGAGGCCGACGACTTTTTTCGGGTTGTTCGTGAGAAATTTCATCTTGCGCACGCCGAGATCGACAAGGATCTGCGCGCCCAGGCCGTAGTCGCGCAGCTCGGCGGGGAAACCGAGTTTTTCATTCGCTTCCACGGTGTCGAGCCCCTGCTCCTGCAGCTTGTAGGCGTGGATTTTTGCCGGGAGGCCGATGCCGCGCCCCTCGTGCTTGCGCATGTAAACGAGCACGCCGCTCCCCGCCTGGTCGATCTGCTGCAGTGCCGCGTGGAGCTGGTTGCCGCAATCGCAACGCCTGGAGCCGAAGATGTCGCCCGTGAGGCATTCGCTGTGGACGCGCACGAGCGTGGTTTTGGTCTTGGAAATCTTCCCCTTCACCAGCGCGAGGTGATGCGTGCCATCCACCACCGAGCGGTACATGTGCAGGTCGAAATCGCCGTAGTCGGTCGGCATCTTGATGATCTGCTCGCTCACGATGAGCCGCTCGCGCTGCCGGCGGTAGGCGATGAGGTCCTGGATGCTGCAAAGCTTCAGCTTGTGCTTTTTGCGGTACTTCTGGAGTTCCTTGAGCCGCGCCATCGAGCCATCCTCATGCAGGATTTCGCAAATCACGCCCGCCGGTTTCAGGCCGGCCAGCCGCGCGAGATCGACAGCAGCCTCCGTGTGCCCCGCCCGGCGCAACACGCCGCCGCTCCGCGCCTGCAACGGGAAAATGTGGCCGGGTTGCACGAGATCGAGCGGCTTCGCCTTGGGATCGACCAGCACGCGGATCGTCGCCGCCCGGTCGCCCGCGCTGATGCCGGTGGTGATGCCTTTTGTTGCATCGACGGAGACGGTGAAATCGGTTTTCTGGCTTTCGCGATTGTGGGCGACCATCCGCTGCAGGCCGAGCTGTTCCGCGCGTTCCTCCGTGATTGGCGCGCAAATCAGGCCGCGCGCATGCGTGGCCATGAAATTGACCGCCTCAGTGGTCACCTTCTCGGCGGCCATCACCAGGTCGCCCTCGTTCTCGCGATCGGCATCGTCGGTCACGATCACCATGCGGCCTTTCGCGATATCGGCGATCACATCTTCGATCGGATCGAAATCAGTCTGCTTTTTCATTGGAGGGGTAATATGCAGCATCGGGGCGGCTGGCACAATTGTTTATGGGAGGAAAGAGTTTTAACCGCGAAGGGCGCGAAGCACGCAAAGTGGAAGATGCTGGATACTGGATCTCGTGGCGGGCGTTTTGCCCGGATTGGTTGGTTTTATGAACTTTTAGGCCGGTTTAACCCGGTATAGGTCGGTAATTTGTAGTGTTTGCCGCTACTCGTTTTCTTTTTTTAAGTCCATTTTGGCTTGATTTGGCTTGATTTACCTTGAATTGGTTTAATTTTTGGGGATCAGCTCAAAGGCGAGTCAGGACTCAGGGA
>JBAVPB010000086.1:0-5762 GCA_049692655.1 Chthoniobacteraceae bacterium
TCATAGTTCAAGCTACTCTCAAAAACGTGAACTTGTCGCCCCCCTGAAATCAAGGCAAAAACAACAATTTACTGGGTTTCGAAGGAGCGGATAATCCCTAAAATAGCGGCTTTCAAGGGGAGTGGCAGTCTCGGCCACGATTTTAGCACTTCCAACGCCTCGCTTTTCATCGCCTCAAATTCTTGTGCGCTTATTTGTGTGTGCGCCACCTGCCAAGCCTCTATTTCACAGGGTTTCTCACTATTTTCGAATCCTAGTAAGGCAACCATTTATAGGCGCAGCCTTGATTTCATGCCACAGCCAGCGGAACCTCAAATTCCTCCACCCGCCACGCCGCATAAGCCAGCGCCTCGTGGATATTCTCCACTGCGGAGATACGGGTAAAGATGCAAAATTTCCTCCAACGAACGCCCGGAAGCCGCCAGCCCCATAATTGTGCCAACAGTGACGCGAAGTCAGCGAACGCATGGCTTGCCTCCAATCCTCTGCCCGAAGACATTGCCTTTTTCCGCTTTGGGTTGTGTGGGCCGCCGCTCCAAAAATCAATGACTTCGCCGCCGCCCACCAACAGGACCCACCACGAAGATTGAATCGCTTCGCTAAAGCTACGACGACCCATACTTCCCCGAAATCCACTGCGGTTTCAATAATAGATTAACCGGTTTTCGGGGTACAATGCTATCGCAGCCTGTAACAACGGGTAACAAGTGGAGAAAATTGAGCTTTTAATTGTAAACGGAGCCGAATATTTTGGCGAGGCCAGATAAAAACCCATCAATGAATACGACTCAATATTTCGAAAACGCGAATTGGCTGATCTCAGAAATCGGCTCGGAAATTCCCCAAGCCCTTTTTACAACGAGCGTTGTTCATCAGTTGCTGCAAACACAAAATTCGGCAGCACCACAAAATAGGACGGAATTTCTTCAGAAGACATTAAAGGCTACGCATGAATTCGCTTCTATTCAACAATCCATCTTGAAAAACGACAATGCCAAAAAAATTCTGATCGCCTTCAATCTGAGTTCTCTACTTGACGAAAACTTTTCACTAAATTTCGCGTCGAATGTAGTAACCCTAAGTGGCGGAGGAGAAAAAGCGGCACAAGAGCAATTTCAGAATTTTCACGTGTCAGTCAGCACAATCGCAACTAACTGGCAAACCCTGAGTAATAGTCTCGGACCACTACAAGCAGCAATACTTCCTGCCAACGTACTTAACGATCGTACCAATGACACTGTACTTATCCTGGAGATACGACAAGAAGGCACTGCAATGCCAAATGCCGCGTCGCTAGCTACTATATTTGAGAGTATTAATACCCTATACCAATCTGTTATGCGTGCAATACAAGCCGAAAGCGCACCGGGTTTGGAGATAGTTTATATAACAAGCGGCAGCACCGTCCGAATTGACCTCAAAGGAATTGGAGATGCGGTCAAATACGTTAAAGAACTGTTTATAGAGGGATGGGAGAAAATCAGGCATAGGAAAGCTGATGATTTTCATCACAACGCCAAGGCAACACTGGATGGCCTCCACACACTCAAGGTATTGCAAGAGCACAGATCCCTGAATCCCGAGGAGAAGGAGCGTATAAAACACCACGTTTTGGAATCAATGATTGATCTTTATAAAGAAGGGGCTCTACCTCAAGAAATTCAGCCTGTTGAACTAATTTCAAATGACAAGCTAATAACGAGTGTAAAACAAAGATTGCTATTACCAATACCCGCCTCACCCCCATCAATATCCACTTCATCTGAAGATTCACCTCCTTCATCTGAAGCAGAAACTGTAACCCATCTACCTGTGGTTACTAAAAAAACACGAACTCCGTCTCATCCAAAGAGCAAAAAGAAATCTGCCAAAAAGCGATAGCCGTCAAATTTCTGTTAAAGGGTTGAATTTATGGTTGCGAAACCGTTTCCAGTCAATCCCGTCACCTCACCACCAAGAGATTTTCGCTTAATTTCTCTCGCGGATCTATCCTTTGCCGGATAACAACCGGCGCGAGCATCAAAACACCTCGGCACCTTTACCAAAGACGCAACGCATCATTGAAATCACGCCAGCCTTCCATTCGTGCCTTTCTTGACCGGAGGCAGACAGTCGCAGCCGTGCGGGGCGATAGTTCATACTGCTGGCGTGAGGCGCACGGCTGTAAAGCTGAAGCGCCAACTCCGGGCCGTATTCTCCCGCATCTATTACCCCGGCATCACCGAGTTGTACCAGTAACGGCACTGCTTCAATCGCAGGAGCGCAGCGGTAAGCCCATCTTGGACCGAATCTTTTCTTTAAGGCTTCCCTGGAGCCGCATCCGTTTTGAAGCGCAAACATTCCCAGCTTCAAACGCCACAACTTGCACCGCGGAGAATTAAACGCGAGGCGTGATTTCACCCAGTGCATTCCTTTTCCGTAACGCACCAGGTTGACGCCTTTATCCTCCGGTTTTCGGTGTTGCATGTGCTTTGCAATGTATCCGCCCGTATATCTTGCAACAGCCTCCGCAGTGGATTTAATTGGAAGCAGTTCACACCGGCCAAGCCAACGATACCGCTTCTTGAGTCCCCGCCAGAATGCCATTCGCCGCGCAGAAAATCCCCATTCTCCGTAGTCGCAACGGCAGCACTCCAGAGCTTCCCCGCGCTCCCGTAATCCTTTTGCTTTTGCGCTTGGTATTGCGACATCGCTCAAAGTGTCTTCAAAACGGAATTCTGCCTCAAAACGCATATTGAATTCGCTGGTGAGAGTGCTTTTTCACGGTCACATTTGCCAAGCCCGGCGGACACGGTAATTACATGGGAGAAATTTGCGCACCAGATAAGCACAGCAAAATACCGGCTTTAGTAACGGCCATGGTAGAGCGTTCCTCAAAGACTGATCCGGGGTGCTGTTGCAGGATTTATGCGATAGTTTCCGGTGATTCGTCTGGTTGCGCCTGTCGTTGCGCATTCCAAGCCCAAACTTCATCCACTTGGTGATGCCGCCCGGGCGCGTAAGAAGCTGTGAAAGAAGTCTGAAACTGCGTCTTTCTTGTCATTCCGAACGCAATGAGACTCGACTCTGGGACATCGACTCTGGGGAAGGTCGAGGGGGGCACGAGCGACAATGTAACAAAATTATCCCGTGATGGCTTGGAAAATTCCTACTGCTGAAAACAAAGCCTAACCTTCTAATATTTACACTGAATAATCATATCAATTGCACAGACACTTGACATGAATGCGTTTTTATGTAATATTGAAGTTAACAAATAACACATAAGGAACATTCCTCGCCGAACTCTTTTGCCCTTTAACTCACCTTAACAACAAATCGGCAACTTCGAAAAACCACCTTTCTGCCAAACGAACCTAAAATCGTCCTCTTTATAAAGCCTTCAGTTTCCTCTCCTTACACCGGCGTAACCCCGCGAAGCCGTGTTTTCTCCTGTGAAATGTCAGGCCCGGTCTGGATTCCTTTCCCCGCCATCAGGGTAAATCAAGGTGAATCAAGGTAATTCAAGCCAAAATGGACTTAAAAAATGAAAACGAGTAGCGGCAAACGCCACAAGCTACCGACCTATACCGGGTTAAACCGACCTAAAAGTTCATAAAACCAACCAATCCGGACAAAACGCCCGCCACGAGATCCAGTATCTAGTATCCAGAATCTTCCCCCTAAAACTGTCCAACCCAGTCCAACCCGGTAAAGGCGCGCCAGAGTAAATCGAGTCTTTCCGAGATACTCGACTCTTGGAGAAGCCGAGAGGCATGGGCGGAGGTGGGCGGCTTAACTTGTTCTTCTTGTTCTTCGAAACGACGCCGTTGAAACATGAAACTTAAAAAAACCGCAAAACCATGAACGAATCCAAACCGCCAGGACGCGATACTTTTTCTTCCTTCGAGCTTCGTCATTTTCACGCCCCGATGACTTTGTCGTAAAATTGAATACCGATGCAATTCGTTGAAACCGACTGCCATTGCGGCAAAGCTGTGTGGACACCAAATCCTCCAAACACAAACATGATACTTAAACGTTACCTCCCCTATTGTGCATCCGCTTTCCTTGCGATTTTCAACCTTGCCGGCTCCTGCTACGCTCAGGATCCCACCGGCCCGACTCCTTTCCCCGCGAAAGATTCGCCCCTATGGCAAGGCAAGGGGGTCATCCGCGTGTTCCCATGGATGGTCGATAACCGCAATTACTTCTGGACCAAACGCGCTGAAGCACAGAATGCCGTCGTATTCGTCGGCGATTCGCTGACCGGCAATTGGGGCGATGTGGCCAAAATGTTTCAAAAAATGCACGTCGCCAACCGCGGCATCGGTGGAGATGTCAGCCGTGGCGTGCTCTTCCGCTTCAAGGAGGACGTGCTCGATCTTCATCCGAAAGCCATCGTGATCCTGATCGGCTCAAACGACCTCAGCGCCAAGGAAGCCCCGTCCGACGCCATCTCAAATATCACCGACATCCTGGCCCTGGCCGAAAAGGGAGCCCCTTCCGCACCGATCATCCTCTGCACCATTCCGCCGCGCGATAGCAAGGAAGCCCCCATCGACGTCTCCCAGTTGAAAGAACTCAACGACGACATCACCAAGCTCGCCCAGGGAAAGAAGAACGTGACGCTCCTCGATCTTTTTCCTCTCTTCGTCCTGCCCGACGGATCATCGCCCGACCCGCAATATTTCCGCCCCGACAAACTCCATTTCGGCCCCGTGGGATACGCCAAATGGCATGACGCCCTCGAGCCAATTTTCACAAATCTGAAACTGGAATAACTCCCGATGCCCCGGCGTATGAAAGGTGGTTCGTTGAATTCCCTGGACCACCATGGCTCCGGTTCGTCGCTTGACGATCTGCCCCAGGCAGCCCGTATCGGCATCGTTTCCACGGAGCGGAAGCTTTTGAAAAAAGCCGCCCTCTTTGGATGGCCCGACTGGATCGAGCGCATCTACGGCAAAAAATATCTCGATATACTTGGCGCCCATACGTGCCTCCACGCCCACGTCGTGGAGGACAAAAATTTCCACGAACACGCGCAGTCCTTGGGCGACGTGGAAGCGATCTTCACCACATGGGGAATGCCGTGCCTGACGCCGGAACAGCTCGATTCCATGCCGTCCCTGCGCGCGGTCTTTTTTGCCGGCGGTTCGGTCCAGTCCTTCGCGCGCCCGTTGCTGGAACGCGGCATCATCGTCGTCAGCGCATGGCAGGCCAATGCCGTGCCCGTCGCGGAATTCACGCTGGCGCAAATCCTCCTCGCGGCGAAAGGCTATTTCCGCAACACCCACGCCTACAAATCCCCTGAAAACAGGGATCTCGCTTTTCGCGGTCGCGGAAATTTTGGTGAGACGATCTCCATCCTCGGCGCAGGCGCCATTGGCGGCAAGGTCATCGAACTCCTCCAGCCGTTTAATTTACGCGTGATCGTGTTTGACCCGTTTCTCGACGAGGACAGGGCAGCGCTGCTCGGCGTGGAAAAAGTCTCGCTGCAAGCCGCATTCGAGCGCGGCTACGTGGTCAGCAACCACCTCGCCGGCGTCCCCGAGACCGAGCAACTCCTCAACCACGACCTCCTGTCCCGCATGCGGCCCGACGCGACCTTCATCAATACCGGCCGCGGCTCCACTGCCAATGAGGCCGGCATGATCCGCGTCCTCCAGGCCCGGCCGGATATCACCGCGCTCCTGGATGTCACGGAACTCGAGCCTCCACCCGAGGGCTCGCCGCTCTATTCCCTTCCAAACGTGCATCTCACCACGCACATCGCCGGCTCC
>JBAVPB010000087.1:0-4474 GCA_049692655.1 Chthoniobacteraceae bacterium
GGTTTATACGATCGGGCGGACGCCGGACCAGTCGAGTCTGCGCGAGGCGGCGCATCTGCCGCACCCTGTGGTGCAGATCAATCGCGGGGGGCAGGCGACTTATCACGGACCGGGGCAGCTCGTGGGGTATCCGATCCTGGACTTGAAGAAACATGGGCAGGATTTGCACCTATACCTGCGGGCGCTGGAAGAGATGATTATCGAGCTGCTGGAGGTTTATGGAATCGCGGGGCAGCGGCAGGAGGGGTTGACCGGGGTGTGGGTGGGGCCGCGGAAGATTGCGTCGATCGGGGTGGGTGTGCGGCACTGGATCAGCATGCACGGGTTTGCGCTGAATGTGTGTGGGGATTTATCGGCGTTCCAGCATATCACGCCGTGCGGGATCGCGGGGGTGGAGATTACCAGTATGGAGCGCGAGGCGGGGAGGGCGATCAGCGTTGAGGAGGTTGCGGGGAAGGCGGGGGAGATTTTTCTGCGGAGATTTGAAGGCGGAGAGAATTTAGGAAGTAAGATTTAGGATTTAGGAAGTTGGAGAGGCCGAATGTCGGTTCACAATCAAGGGTTCGATTACGTCGAATCTGCGACTTTTTTACGTTATTGGAAATACTTGGAACTGCCCCCTTACAGAAGATGAAACCAACCCTTTCCTTGTTTACTAGAATGGAAGAGATCATTGCGCGGCCAGGCTGATAACGCTATATCGGTCTTGCATGATACGAGAATTAATACGACCTGTCGAAATTGCAGGCGATGAAAATGCCACCGAAATGATCCGTATGTGGCTGGCTCACAATGCTCTGCATGTATCCTTACTAGTAGGGATGTGGAATGATGCTGAGGATTGCAAAATCGACGAGAGAGATGCGTGGGGTGAATTGCTGTCTGATCTGACAAAGCATATCGCCAACGCAATGATGCAAAGTAATGGATGGGATTATGATGCGACCAGAAATCGTATAAAAGACGCCTTTTTGGCGAATTATGACGATAAATCTAAAAATATCGAAGGCACCCACCTTTAAAGCGCAATAGTTCAAAACATTCCCATTCACGACAAGATGTAAAACTTTCGTTTTTCAACTCTAGCCAACAGAATATTGGCTAAGCTTTGCTAAACCCTACTTCCTATTACTCACTCCCTGAGCTTGCGGATGTTTCCGAGCCAGGTGGAGACGACTGCCCCTCCGGCGCCGATGGTGAAGAGGACGAGGGAGATGTCGCCGAGCGTGTCGTTTTTGACAACGGAGGCTAGGAGGAGGGAGAGGAATGCGAGAAGGCCAGTGAAGCCGATGGCGCCGAAGAGGATGGAGCCGATTTTGGATTCGTTGGTGAATGTCATCGAGAATGGGAATGCGGTGGCGACGAGGGCGACGCCGGGCATGAAGAGGGATTCCTGCTGTGTGACGAAGCCGATGATGAGGAGCAGGATGCCGACGGTGATGCCACCTCCGACGAAGCAGGCTTCGATTTTTTCGTTGCGGCGGAGGGCGTGTTTTGCGACGCGGTCGAACATCAATATGAAATTGCCGACGCCCTTGGCAATCCAGACCCAGAGGACGAAGATGACATACAGCACGCCGATGGCGATGCCGACGGGGGCGAGTGAGCCGGCGAAGATCTGGCGGGCGAACCGCATGGCGACGTAGAGGCCGATGATGACGCCCCAGCGGGCGCCGCGACTGAGGCGTTGCATGCGGAAGCTGTAGGCGAGATAGGCGCGGTAGAGGGGGGAGCGGGCGCGGAAGCTGTTCAACAGGCCGCTGCGGGCGTTTTCGGAATCGGGGTCGAGGCGGAGGGCCTCGAGAAAATGCGTCTCGGCGATTTTGCGCTCACCGCGCTGCAATGCGGCCCAGCCGGCACTGCAATGGGTATGGGCATCCTCGGGATCGCGGGCGAGCATTCCGGCGATCTGGCCGGCGTTCTCGGCCATTTTGTTTTGCAGGCGGAGGGCCTGGGCGAGCTGGTTTGCGGCGGTGGAGTTATCGGCATCCAGCGAGAGGGCCTGGCGCGCGGCGGTTTCGGCATCGGCCCATTTCTCCATGAGCAGAAATGCATGGGCCTCGGCGGTGAAAACGAATGCGGAGTCCGGCGAGATGGCGATGCCTGCGCGGGCCGATTGCAGGGCCTCGGCGGGGCGGTCGAGCCGGCAGAGGATGTAGGCGCGCATGCCGTGGTAGATGGCTTCGCCGGGCTCGATGGCGAGGGCGCGGTCGATGGAGGCGAGCGCATCCTTTGCGCGATCGGGCAATTGCAACTGGCAGCCAGCGAGCTGCATGAGGGCGAAGGCATCGTGGGGATTCTGCGCGAGGGCGTCGCGGAAAAATCCCTCGGCCTCGGCGTAGCGGCCCTGCTCCCTGAGGAGGAGGCCGCGCTGGACGTAACCGGAGTTTGAGGCTTCGCCGAGGTTCACTTTTTGATCCCCAGGAATGTGAGGACGTCGTCGTAAAAGCCGCCCTGATTTGAATAGATGGCGTAATTTTTTGCGCTCTCGAACCATGCGCGGCCGGAGGGCTTGAGCGTCTTCGCAGTTTGCAAAAGCTCGTCGGTGGTGATGGGGATGACGCGGCCTTCGCGCATCGCGTTTGCGAGGGAGCGCTCGATGGTGACGTCGAACACGGCCTTGAGGTCGGCGCCGGAGAAGTCCTTCGTTTTCTTTGCGAGCTCGGCGGTGTTGAGCTTCGTGACGGGTTTGTCGCGGGCCATGACCTCGATGATCGAGGCGCGCGCTTTTTCGTCGGGCGGAGGGACGAAGAGGATGCGGTCGAAGCGGCCGGGGCGGCGGAATGCGGGATCGATATGCCACGGGGCATTTGTCGCACCGAGGACGAGGAGTCCGTCGTTGGCATCCACGCTGCCATCGAGCTCGGCGAGGAACTGGTTGATGAGCGTGCGGCCGGCGCTGCGCTTGAGGTCGTTGCGATCGGCGGCGAGGGCGTCCACTTCATCAAAAAAGAGGACGGCGGGGGCGTTGTCGCGCGCGAGCTGGAAAAGCTGGTGGAGGTTTTTTTCGCTGTTGCCGAGATAGAGGTCGAGGATCTGGTGGATGCCGATGGAGATGAAATTCGCCTTGATCTCGCCGGCGGTGGCGCGGCTGAGCATCGTCTTCCCGCAGCCGGGAGGGCCGTAGAGGAGGACGCCGCCGCCGATCTTTTTGCCATAGGCGCGGAAGAGCTCGGGCTTTTGCAGGGGGTAGATGATCTTCATGCGGATCTCCTCCTTCACGGCATCCATGCCGCCGACGTCGCTGAAATTTGTCTTGGGGGTCTCGATGTCCGCAGCTTTCGGGCCGGCGGATTCCTCTTCGCCGGAATCCTTCCATGAGTCGCCGGTGACGGAGACTTTTTCCGGTTCCCCGCGAGGAGGCGTGGGTTTTGAGCCGGTGGAAAAAAGCTCGCGCTCGAGGGAGGCGTCCTTGCTGGAGGGATCGAGGGCTAGGGCCTGCTCGTAGTTTGACTGCGCCTGCTGGCGGTTTCCGTCCACGAGATTCAGGCGGCTGAGGAAGATCCACGCGGCGGCGTAGTCGGGATGGTCGCGAGTGACGGCCTCGGTGCGGACGATCGACTCGGAGATTTTGCCGGAGAGATGGAGGATTTTTGCGATGCCGAGCTTTGCCTCGGCGCGGGCCGGGTCGGTGCGTAAAACGCGCTCGAACATTTCGCGGCCCTCGTCGAGGGACCACTCCTCCAGACATGCATTGGCAAGCAGGAGCAGCAAGGGAACATTATCCGGTGAAACGGCTACCGCATCGCGAAGAGGCTGGAGTTTTGACATGGCTAGAGATTCAAAAAGTTTTGCAGAAGTTTTTTGCCCTCGAGCGTGAGGATGGATTCCGGGTGGAACTGGACGCCGTGGATCGGGAATTTTTTGTGGCGCAGGCCCATGATTTCTTTCTCGGCGGTTTCGGCGCTGATCTCAAGCACATCCGGGAAGGTCTCGCGTTTTACGAGCAGGGAGTGGTAGCGGGTCGCCTCGAATGGATTTGGCAGATTAGCGAAGATGCCCTTGCCGTCGTGGAGGATGGGCGATGTCTTGCCGTGCATGAGGCGCCCTGCGCGGACGACATCGCCACCGAAGACGTCGCCGATGCATTGGTGGCCGAGGCAGACGCCGAGCAGTGGGGTTTTTTCACCGAATGTGCGGATGACTTCGTTGCTGATGCCGGCTTCCTTCGGTGTGCAGGGGCCGGGTGAGATGCAGATGCGGTCGGGCTTCAACGCGCTGATTTCTTCGATGGTGATTTCGTCGTTGCGTTTGATGAGCATCTCTACGCCGAGTTCGCCGAAGTACTGAACCAGGTTGTAGGTGAATGAATCGTAATTATCTAAAACGAGCATCATAATATTAACTCCCAATCTGGTTGGCGCGTTCGATGGCGCGCATCATGCCCATGGCTTTGTTCACGGTCTCCTGATACTCGCCCTCTGGCGTGGAATCCGCAACCACTCCTCCACCCGCCTGGACGTAGGCTTTGCCG
>JBAVPB010000088.1:0-28526 GCA_049692655.1 Chthoniobacteraceae bacterium
GATCAACGCCATCTCGGACCGCGTCCCGCACATCTGCAAAGTCGCGCCCTCAGGGCTGTATCACATGGAAGACATCGACCGCGCGGGCGGTATTTCGGCGATTCTCAGGACGCTTGCTACGCGTCCGGGGTTGTTGCATCTGGATGCGATCACGGTAAGCGGTCGTACGCTCGGGGAAACCATTGCTGGTGCAGAGGTTCGCGATGACGATGTGATCCGCCCGCTGGAGAATGCGTATTCTGCACGCGGTGGTCTGGCGATTCTCTTTGGCAATCTCTCCCCGCGTGGCGCCGTGGTGAAGGCCGCAGGAGTGGCGCCTTCCATGATGACTTTTCGCGGGCCGGCGGTGATTTTTGAATCCGAGGAAGCTGCGCGCATTGGCATCCTCGTGGGGCAGGTGAAGACCGGGGATGTTGTGGTCATCCGCTATGAAGGGCCGCGAGGCGGGCCGGGGATGCAGGAAATGCTTGCGCCCACTGCGGCGCTGGCTGGGCGTGGGCTTGCGGACTCCGTGGCGCTGATTACCGATGGACGATTTTCCGGGGCCACGCGCGGCGGTGCGATCGGGCATGTCTCGCCGGAGGCGGCGGCCGGAGGGGCTATTGCGCTGGTTGAAGCCGGGGATTTTATCGAGATCGATATTCCGGGGCGCAGGCTCACTTTGCAGGTGGATGATGCTGTTCTTGAGCAACGCGCGCGCCTGTGGCGTCCGCGTCCTTGTGAGCACAACGGGCGCGGGTATCTTGCGCGTTATGCCAGCATGGTTTCCAGCGCGGATGAAGGGGCTGTTTTGAAGATACCGGAGCGCTCGATGTGATTATGTAGTCGCGGCTGCGCGGGGCCTTTACGCCACTGCGGCCTTGCCGAGCTGCACGCGCTCGTCGCTTTGCAGGATCTCGTCCAGGGTGGTCCAGCCGGTGTCGTCGAGGGCCTGGAAAGCGTTCAGATAGACGGCTACGATTTCCTGGTCGTGCTTTTGGAGCAGGTCGTTGATCACTTTTTCCAGCGCTTCCCTTGGCGGGGCGGGGGGGAGATTCTCGATCGTCCCGTTGTCGTCGTGCTTGATGCCGAGTCCGTCGAGGAAATCGCAGAGCAAGGCGGTATGCTGGCCGACGAGCCAGATTTGCAGGATGTGCGCGGCGATTGCGTCGCTGATCTTGCGGCCCAGCGCCTCGTGCAGCCATACGTTGCGTTCGCTGCGGGGCTTGCGCTCGATGAATACGGGGCGGAGCTTCCGCTGTTTTGCGATCGCCTCGATGGTCGCCTTGTAGAGCGGCTTTTCGTTTTCCTGGAGATAGGTGAAAAGATTTGCGACCAGCGCGGGGCTCGTCTTTTGGAAAATGTCGGAAGGGGTCAGTTTGTTACTCATGGTTGAAGGCGTGAAGCATCGATGACCGGGACGGAAAAAGAAAGCTCACTTTTTGTGTTATGGGCTGCGTTGATGTAGTTGAAAAGGATCACCCAGAGCGTGAGCCCGAGGCTGAAGAGCGGCACCTGCAGCAGTGGCGGTAGCGAGTAGATGATGGCGACCAGTGGGATCCAGACCCCCCAGCACGCGATCAGGGCCGGGAATGATTTGTTTTTGTAAAAAGTGAATGTGAAAGCCCTCGACATGCCGCGGAAGGAGAAATTCTGGTTCCTCCATTCGTAACAGGCCATGCCGATCGGCGTCGTGACGAAGGGGGTGAAGATCGCCTGGTCGAGCAGCACTTTTTTCAGCACCGTGGGGAAATCGACGTGGCTGCCGAAGAGCGTCGCCTGGTAGCGGTAGAAGATATCCACCATCAATCCATCGAATGCCCAGTAAGGCATCGTGAACATGAGATTCTGCGCATTGGACCACTGGAATTTGCCTTTTTGGAAGGCGACGATGATCAGGATTTCCGGCAAAATCCCGCCCGCAAAAGCCGAGGCCGCCATGCTGAAGGCGTAGCCGCCGCGTTGCTTCGCCACCGCCAGCACGGACAGCCAGTCATGCACCATCGGCTGGGTGTAGTAGGCGAGCAAAAGCGCAGCCATCATCGCCTGGATGATCAATCCCGGGATGATATTCGCCTTTGCCGCCCGTAAGCCGATGAGCAGCGGTGTTTTTTCCGTATGCATGTGGAACGTGGAAGCTACAGAAATCCGGCGGATTGGCAAAAGGCAATTGCAACCGTGATTGTCGTGGCTCCGCACCGACCGTTGTAGCCACGGCCCTGTGGGCCGTCTTCTTCGCGTTCATCATTGGACGTTGGAAGTTCGATCCTTCCCCAAAAATCCCAAAGGGATTTCGCCCTCCAGCCTGGGGTTGCCGAGTTGCGAGGCTACCCCAGGTTCACATAGAAAAAGTCCCCAACCCCAACGGTGGTTGCGCCAATAACGGGTTGCATTAATCTTCAGTTCTTCCCAGCCTGCTTACCGCAAACCCTTTTCGCCCGTTCATGGTCGGGTTGACGTCCCATCTTGAACGCAGATGCCATGACTTCCAACCAGTGTCCTCGATCTCTGGGATCATGAAAAGTTGAGCCATAATAAGGCCACCATAGTTCTCCATAATTGGACGGGAAATTACGGCTACGTATGAACTCGACGAACGTTTCAGCCAGTGCTCGCTTATCGAGCATCTCTTTTTGCAATGATTCCGGCAGATAACAAAGTGAGCAATAAAGTGCCATGCAGAGGTTTGCTGTATCCGAGTAGGCAACATCCGCCGCCAAGGTTTGGCAAAGCCACTGAAATAGCCGTTCATTCATGCCTGAACCACGATATTTGACACCGGATCGGAGAGCAAGGGTGATATAATTCGATCAAATATCTCGTCAGTTCCAAGTCCTTCGTTACGAGGCTCTAACTTCACAATGATGGCCTTGAAATGACAGTTCGCCAACCACTAACCTAAAATAATTCTTGCATTATTATGACGAAAAGAGTTAACTTAATAATTACATATGAAACCATTATGCGAACCAACCTCCGAATCATCTCTGGAATCCATGCCATCCCTCTGGGCGGCGACCACACCATTCCGCAAAGGCAAAATCGGCCGCCTCCCGCGAAAAATACGTGAGCAAATCAACACCCGCCTCGCAGACGGCATGGAAACCGAACCTCTCCTCGCATGGCTCAACGCCGAAAAAGAGGTTCAGGACATCCTTCGTGATCAATTCGATTCCCGTCCCATCAGCAAGCAGAACCTCAGCGCGTGGCGAAATGGCGGCTTCCTCGACTGGCTGAACCGCCAGCAAACTGTCGAAATGCTGCGCCGCGACCTGGTGGAACAGGCGGACTCCATCGAAAAGCTCACGGATGGTGGGCGCTTCAGCGACCGCCTCGGCACGGTCCTGGCCGTCAAACTCGCAGAGATATCAATGCCTCTCATGGACGAAAGAGGGGGTGATTTCGATCGACGCTGGCGCAACACCCGGCAGGTCGTCGCGGAACTCTGCCGCCTCCGCCGCGCCGATTACCTCGTCGCCAGGGCAAAGCTCGACGCCGAAAAAATGGTCCAAACATTGAGCAGAACCCGGATTTATCCCACCCCTTCATCAGAGTAGTAAAACCAGATCCAAGCAAAACAAACGTAAAAAATTTCACCGAACCTCATTCGATTTGGAAGTTCACTTCCTAAATTTCCTTATGCATTTATAGATGGACAGCATTACCCTTACAAAATACGCCTTCTACCCAGTGCAAAAAAAGACACCCATCAAATCCCTGAAACTCGACGAGCTGGAAGCCCGGCTTCGCGAGTTGGGGCAGCCTGCGTACCGCGGGAAACAGGTGATGCAGTGGCTCTACCAGAAGCGCGCCAAGTCCTTCGCCGAAATGACCGACCTGCCGGCGGCGCTTCGCGAGAAGCTCGTGGAGGAGTTTGCTTTCGATGACCTCGATCCCGTCCGCAAGCTCGGTTCCGAGGACACCACCCGGAAATATCTCTTCAAGCTCTCCGACGGCAGCCTCATCGAGTCGGTGTTGATTCCGGCATCCCCGTCGCTCTACGGTGAAACCTCCGACCGCCGCACCATCTGCGTTTCCACCCAGGTCGGCTGCGCTTACGGCTGCAAATTCTGCGCGAGCGGTCTGGATGGATTTTCCAGGAATCTCCATGCTGGCGAGATCGTGGAGCAGATTTTGCGTGTCGAAGAGATCGGCGGCGAGAAGATCAACAACATCGTCTTCATGGGCATGGGGGAGCCGATGGCGAATTTCGACAACCTCATGCGCGCGATCACGATCATTAATGCGCCGTGGGGGATCGGCTTGGGGGCGCGTCATATCACCGTCTCCACCAGTGGCATCGCGCCGCGCATCCGCGACTTTGCCGACCAGCCGCTGCAAATCCGTCTCGCCATCTCCCTGCACGGCGCCACGGACGAGGTCCGGCAGCAGATCATGCCGGTGAACAAGAAATACAATCTCGAGACCCTGCTGGACGCCTGCGCCTACTACCAGCAGCGCAAGAAGCAGCGGCTCACGTTTGAATATATCCTCATCGACGGCATCAACGACAGCGAGGAGCAGGCCGTGGCCCTGGCGGCTCATGCAAAGCGGCTGGAGGCGAAGGTCAACCTGATCCCTTACAACAAGGTGGAGGGGTTGCCGTGGGATCGTCCCTCGATCCGCCGGCAGGATGCATTTCTGGACATCCTGAAGCGCCAGCATGTGGTCGCCACGATCCGCCGCGAAAAAGGGGGCGATATCGATGCGGCATGCGGTCAATTGCGATTGCAGGTGACGCGTGATAAATCTTTTGCAGAAAACGCGGACACGCGATAATTAAGCGATATGCCGGACGATCAGGAACCCGAGAAAATCTGGGACGAATACGATTGGGAGCGTTTTCTCCAGCAGCAGGACCGCAAGACAGAGCGGTACATGGAGCTGTTGGAGAAGTACATCGACGACCCGAACCGTGACCAGATCATCGCCCGCGAGATGGGCTGGTACCATTTGCTCGACGATGAAGGCAAGGATTGGGCCGAGAATGTGGACCACCTTTTTACAGAGGAAATGGAGCAAACCGGGGACGAGGAAGAGGGGGAGGACGAAGAATCGGATGAGGAGGATATGGATGGGGAGAGCTTTGAGTCGCATCCGCTTTACCAGGCCTCTTTTGCCCTGACCGTGTGGATTGACCAGCTTTTCGAGGAACTCGGGGAATTGCAGAACCAGCCCGCCGCAGTCCGGCTCGCCACGCAGACGGCCATCGCCAGCGCCAAGCTCGCTGCGGCCCTGAGCGATGACGACGTGGACGAGATCGGCATGACCATCGCCTACCTCAAGCGCGCCCTCAAGGCCGTGACCAATGCGATGGAGGCCGCCCTGCAATTGAAGAAAGAGGTCAGATTTGACCGCGAGAAGATGGCCGCGCTGGACCACCGTCTTTTCCAGATCCGGGATGGAATCATCGCCCTGATGGGTGAATATCGTGCCGAATGGCGGAAGCGTTTTGGAGAACGGTAAATAAATTGAATGAAGTCCCCATGGCTTCGTCTAACCCTATGCCTACAGAGATAGAAAACGTCACTACAGAGGTGGATGACATCGAGCTGGTAAAGAAATGCCAGGCGGGTGACACGAAGGCTTTTAATGATTTGGTAACGAAATACAGGGGAAAGGTGTATGCGATGATCTATAACATGGTGCGCAATGAGCAGGACGCATGGGACCTGGCACAGGATGGGTTTTTGAAGGCGTGGAAATCCATGGCCAACTTCCGGGGCCAGTCCGCGTTCTACACATGGCTCTACCGCATCATGACGAATGTGACGATCGACTGGCTGCGCAAGAAGCAGATCCATGGCGACGCCGATTTTGACGAGACGATCGAGTTGAAGAACATCGAGCCAGGGGCGGCGACGTTGCCCAGGCCTGAATCGCTGCCGAGCGAGAAGATGGAGCACGCGGAGATCCGCAAGCGGATCGACGAGGCGCTGGAGAAGCTTTCCCCGGAACACCGGGCCGTGGTGGTGATGAAGGAGATGGACGGGCTGCAATACAATGAGATCGCGGATGCGCTCGGCTGTTCGCTCGGCACGGTGATGTCGCGGCTTTTTTACGCGAGGAAGAAACTACAGTCGCTACTGAAGGATGTTTATGAAAACGTTTGAAGAAAAATTCACAGCATGGATCGATGGGGAGTTGAAAGGCGACGAACTCATTGCGTTCGAGGCTGAAGTTCTCAAGACGGATGATGCCGAACTGCAAAAAGCCGCCGCATTCCAACTCGGCGACCTGCTTCGCACACACGGTCCGGCGCGGGAATTGCAGAATGCGGATTTTTTCAATCTCCAGATCATGCAGCAGATCGAGGCGGAAATGCCGAAGCCAAAGGCAGCGGAGCCGCAACGGGCGAGATTTTCATGGTCGCTGCCGCGTCTTGTCCTGGCGGGTGCGTTCAGCCTGTTGGTGGCTGGCGGTCTGTTCCACTACGTGATCCCGGTGGGCGAAAAATCCCCGCAGGGCGGCAATGTCGCGGATGAGATCATCAAGACCAAGTCGGGTGATCCGGATGTGACCGCGAGCGCATTTTATTCGCAGAAAAACGACGTGACCGTGCTCTGGCTCGACGGTCCGAAGTACACGCCGGTTAAAAAAAACGCCACGGAAAGCCACAAGTAATTTGATGGCTGGTAAGAAATACTTTGTCCTGGCGGTCGCGCTCGTGGCAGGAATGTGTCTCGCACCCGCGTCGCGGGCGGATGAGACGGTATGGAGCGGGCTGGTGCTGGCGACCACGGTGGAACATCCCGCGGAAGCGCCTCTGGAATTGAAAAAATACGCGGGCCAGTTGAAGGACATTTTTGGCTACAACCAGTACCAATTGATGGGCCAGCATGTGGAGGTGATGGACAGTCCCTCCGAGCACTGGCTGATCCCGAGTAAGGATTTCTCGCTGTGCGTGACTGCCCGCAAAGCCTCGAAACCGGGCTTTAATTACCGCCTCAAGCTCGATTTGTTCCAGGAGAAGAAACTGCTGGCCGGCATGGAAGGCAGGCTCTCCGGGCAGAACCTACTCTTCATCCGCGGCCCCGCCTATGGAGACGGGCAGTTGATCATCGTGCTGGTGGTGAAGTAACGTGTGGGATGCGGTTTTGACCCACGCAGAGGTGTGTATCGTTTGTTAAACGGCGCTTTCCGCCGGCTGGGCTTCAGGTTCGACCCACTTCCCATGCTCGCGGATCAGGTCTTTGAGCCGGTCCACGGCCTCGGCCTCGGGGATGTTGAATTTCACAGGGGTCTTGCCCACGTAGAGGTTCACCTTGCCCGGCGCGCCGCCCACGTAGCCGAAATCGGCATCCGCCATTTCGCCGGGGCCGTTCACGATGCAGCCCATGATAGCGATCTTCACGCCTTTGAGATGGAGCGTGGAGGCCTTGATCTTGGCGGTGGTCGTTTGCAGGTTGAACAGCGTGCGTCCGCAGCTCGGGCATGCGACGTAGTCAGTCTTGAAAATGCGTGATCCAGCGGCTTGCAGAATGTTGTAGCTCAGCCGCAGCGCCTGTCCCGGCGCATGCTCGCCCTGCACCAGCACCGCATCGCCGATGCCATCGCAGAGCATAGCGCCGATATTCGTAGCCGCCGTGAGCAGGGTGGTGAGGAATTCGGCGTTGGGATCATTCGAGGGAGTGAGCGTATCCTTGAGCAGGATCGGATGCCGTGCATTGAGCTTGGAGGCGAGCAGGCGGAACGCCGCGATCACCGGGAGGTCGATGCCATCCTTCACGGTGACAAAGTGGTCGTTGCTGCTCTCATTGAGCAGAGAGATGGCGGAATTGTCGCGAGGATCGACCTCGGCGATCTGCGCGTCTTCGTAAACGATCTCGGGTTTGTAATCGCCCATCTGCGCGACTTTGTGCGCGATCTTGTCGAACTTCTCCTGGCGGATCAGCACGCGCACCAGTTCATCGCCGCCGACCTTGATACCGCTGCGCTCGATGACATGCGATTTCCGGCGCCCGTAGGAAAAAGGGTCGTAGCTCAGCGCAACCGTCTCATTCAATTCCGCCGTTGAGGTGTTGGCGCGGACATTCTTCACCAGCGCCTGCGCCACGGGAATCTCATGCACGCTGTCCTCCGTGAGCGAAACGCGGATGGTGTCGCCGATGCCGTCGTTGAGCAGTGAGCCGATGCCGATCGCGCTCTTGATGCGTCCGTCCTCGCCGTCGCCCGCCTCGGTCACGCCGAGATGGATCGGGTAGTTCCAATCCGGCCCCTCTTCCGCAAGACGCGCGACGAGCAGGCGGTAGGCCTCGATCATCACCTTCGGGTTGCTAGACTTCATGGAGAACACGAAATCGTGGTAGCCAAGGTCGCGGGCGATACGCGCAAACTCCAGCGCGCTCTCGACCATGCCGAGCGGCGTGTCGCCGTATCGGTTCATGATGCGGTCGCTCAGGCTGCCGTGGTTTGTGCCGATGCGCATGGCGAGGCCGCGTTCCTTGCTTTGCAACACCAGTGGCGTAAACCGCTCGCGGATGCGCTCCAACTCGGAGGTGTATTGCTCGTCGGTGTACTCGATGATCTTGAATTTCTTGGAGTCGGCGTAGTTGCCGGGATTTACGCGCACCTTTTCCACCCACTTCGCGGCTTCCATGGCGGCATCGGGTTTAAAATGGATGTCCGCCACGATCGGCACAGTGTAACCTTGCTCCACGAGACCCTTTTTGATGGCCTCGAGGTTTGCGGCGTCCTTCACCGTGGGCGCGGTGATGCGCACGATCTCACAGCCGACGTTCACGAGATCAATCGTCTGCTGGATGCTCGCCGCGGTGTCCATCGTGTCGCAGGTGATCATCGATTGTACGCGGATCGGGTTGTCACCACCCATGGAGACTGTTCCCGCTGCGACTTTGCGGGTTGGGCGGCGCCGGTAAACAAAGGGATTCTGGCAGTAGTTCATTTCTGTGTATCAGGTGTCGGAGTTCTGAATTTCATCTGCGGGGTTTTGCTGGCTGGAAACCAGGGTAAATCCTGCACGTCGAAGAAGAAGATGAAGAACATGAAGCCGATGATCACCACCGCGCATGCCGTCTGGATCATTTCGAGCACCTTCAAGTTCACCGGCTTGCGACGCACCGCCTCGATGAGCGCGAGGGCAATGTGGCCGCCATCCAGCACCGGGATCGGCAGCAGGTTGAGCATCGCGAGGTTTACATTGAGAACAACGCTGAACCAGAGCGCGAGCCGCCAGCCTTCCTTGTTCTCAAACATCACGTAATAGGCGCGCATCATCATCACCGGGCCACCCATGTGCTGGATGCCAATGCTCGACTTTGGCGAAACAATCGCGTCGATCGTGTTGAAGATCATCTTCATGCTGGCGCGGATTTGTTCCACAGGAGTGGGGTAAGTGGGAGTCAGAATTCCCATGCCATCGAGCATAAAGCCGTCATCATCGTCCAGCACGATTCCGATGCGCGGTTTGGACTCGCCATCCGGGGCATTCTCGGGAATTTGCGGCGTGACGGTTACGGGAAGCGGCTTGCCGTCGCGCGTGATGTTCAGCGTGAGCGGCTTTTCTCCATGCGTCTGGATGTAATCCGTGATCGCCATCGATCCCATCAACTTCACGCCGTCGATGCTGTTGATGATATCACCGACTTTAAGTTTTGCCAGAGACGCAGGGCTGTTGGGATCATCGGAAAGCGAGGCTACTTTCGTGCCGCGTGGAGTGAAAGTGAGGGGGATGGTTTCCGTGCCGCGCTGGATCGTAAGCGTGTAGGTGTCAGCGGGATGGCGCTTCATGTAATCGTAAATACCGATCGGGCTGTTCAGCTTTTCCCCGTCGATTTCCTCGATCCTGTCGCCGGGCTTGAGACCCGCCTTTTCAGCCGGTGAATTTGGTTCCGGCTTGTCGCTTACTGGAGTTCCCGCCGCCATGAGCCCGATCTGGCGCAGCGCCTTGCGGTTCCACCAGTGTGCTTTTTCAGGGATCTTCGGTTCAGGAAGAAGTGTCAGGTCTTTGTCGCCCCGTTTGATTTCAATGGGGACGGTTTTTCCTTCGCTTCGCACGATCAGCCAGGTGATGCTGCCCGATCCCATACCGCCCCAGTGATCCACTTTGTGCCCGTCGATGTTCAGGATCTCGTCACCAACTTGAAAGCCTGCCTTATCCGCAGGTGAATCGGGCATCACATAACCGACAGTGCGTGTTCCTTCGGATTCGCCCACGGGCCGCCCCACCTGCCAGACAATCACAGCAAATACAAACGCCAGCCCGAAGCTGAAAAGCGGCCCTGCAAATGCCACGATGATCTTGTCGAGCGCGGTGATGGGAGGCATGTCCTTGGCATCGACAGCGGTTTCGCCTTCGATCGCCTCCATCGGCGCCATCTGTGGCAGCTTTACAAAACCACCCGCTGGAATCGATCCGAGGCTGTAGGTTACTCCATTGATCTTCTTTTGCCAGATCGGTTTTCCGAACCAGATGCCAAATCCGTCGATGTAAAGTCCGCGCCATTTCGCCGCGAGGAAGTGCCCGAGCTCATGCACGAGGATGAGCAGGTTGAAGAGCAGCAGCACTTCCACCAGGATGAAGAGAAAGTTGAGGGTATTATACAGCATAAGTTAGATCAATTCTGCCGCCCGCGCGCGGGCTTCGGAATCAGCGGCCAATATAGCATCCAGCCCGGCATGCGCAACGGTGCGGTGTTCGTTCATCACCTGTTCCACTGTTTTCCAGATGCCAGGGAAGGAGATTTTGCGGTCTAAAAAGGCCGCCACCGCCACCTCGTTTGCCGCGTTCATCACCGCCGGGAGGGTTCCCCCGGTTTCTCCAGCGCGACGGGCCAGGTTCAATGCGGGAAAATCGGCATACCGGGGCGCTTCGAAATCCAGCTTTGCCAGTTCCGCGAAATTCAACGTACGCAGTGTATTCGCGACCCGGTCCGGCCATGTTACCGCATACTGGATCGGGAAACACATGTCAGAGTGCGATAGCTGGGCGAGCACCGAGCCGTCCACAAACTCAACCATCGAATGCACGATGCTCTGCGGATGCACGATTACATCCACGCGTCCCATCTCCACGTCAAAGAGCCAGCGGGCTTCGATCATCTCGAGGCCCTTGTTGAAAAGGGTCGCGGAGTCGATGGTGATTTTTGCCCCCATGGTCCACGTAGGATGCTTAAGCGCCTGCTCCAAGGTTACGTCGGCGAGTTTTTCAGCCGGCAGTTTTCGGAATGGGCCGCCGGATGCTGTCAGGATCAACCGTGTTACTTCCTTCGGGTTGCGGCCTTCGAGGCATTGGAAAATTGCATTATGCTCGCTATCGACTGGCAGCACTTTCACCCCTTTGCGCCGGGCCGCTTCCATCACGATCTCGCCCGCCATCACTAGGATTTCCTTGCTTGCTACCGCGATGTCCTTGCCTGCCTCGATTGCAGCCAGAGCGGGGCGCAATCCCCCTGTGCCGACGATTGCGATAAGAACCATGTCGGCTTCCGGCAAGGTCGCCAGTTCCACCAGTCGGTCCACGCCATCCGGCCCGCTGGATACGGCCAGTTTCGCCTTGGGAAAATCCTTTTCCGCCGTCGCGCGCAATTTGTCCGCATTGGAGTGCGCTGACATGCCGACGATTTCCATACGCTCAGGAATATCTTGAGCGACTTTGCGCGCACTCTCCCCGATCGAGCCGGTGGCCCCCAGCACTACTACTTTTCTCTTTCTCATGGGACTCTGATTATAAGACGCATGTAAAAGAAGAGCAGTGGCGCAGTGAAGAGCAGGCTGTCGATCAGATCCAGCGCCCCGCCGATTCCCGGCAGCAACTTGCCGGAGTCCTTTACATCGCAACTCCGCTTGATGATTGATTCGGCTAGGTCGCCGATGATCGCCGCAAACCCCAGCAGCAACCCCAGCGCCGTACCGTTTGCATAATTGATGAGTGAAAGCGTATGTGGCATGAGCGCCAGCATCGCGTAACTGCCAAGCAACGAAAAACCGAGCGCTCCAAAAAATCCCTCCCACGTTTTCTTTGGACTGATATGGGGAATGAGCAGATGTTTGCCCGCCACGCTGCCTGTAAGGTATGCTCCCATGTCGCTGAACTTGGTGACTACGATAAGGTAAAGCACGTAAAAATGCCCCATCACCCTGCCTGGTGGATGTGGCACCACATACACGATCTTCGTGATGAAATTAAAGAGCCACAGCACATACAGCAGCCCAAACAATGTGTAAGCCATCGTCTCGATGGGTGAAACATCGCGGGTCTTCTGGAACATCTGTCTCGCAAAAACAACGAACATAAAAAGCAGCAATACCGCAGCCTCAAACTCATACGACTCCAGCCGGCTCACCCGGCTGTAGTAATAAAAGCTGCCGCAGATGAATACCGCACCGCAGATCATCCCGGTGATCTTGAAGTTTGGCAGCCGCTTGTTATCGAGCATCGTGTAGAACTCCCACAACCCCACCATGCCGATGCTGGAGATCAGCAGGAAAAACCCGATCTCATATCCCGAAAAAATGATGTAAAGCGCCAACGTCCAGAGGGCAAGCGAACTCCCCAGACGGGATAGAAACACCAGTCTGTTGCTTTTGGCCGTATTTTGGTCGCTCTGCATTCGATTTAGTCCCGCAAAAGGCGTGAGATTCCTCTCTGGCAGGCAGAATGACAAGCCGTAATTCAGTTTTATGAACCCTCAATCACTGCATTCCGGCCCGCCTTACTTTCCACATAAAGCAGCCACCCAATTTGCCTGTTGAATAATCAGCTCTACCCCAGCCCTCTTTCGGTCTGGCCAAAAGTTTCCCTTATCTGCGCCACCATAGCCGTCCGCGCTTCGTAGATCGTCTTTTGTGCGGTATGAAAAACCTGCAGTGGTTGCAGCGATTCACCGGCCTCCTTGTAGAATTGACTGGTCGCCCGGCGCAAGTGGGTTTCCATGGCCGCAAGTAATTCCTCGCGATGGTGCGCCATTTCCGCCCGGAATTGCATCTGGATTTTCCCCCGCTTCATCAACCCCGAAATCGATCCTGCTGATGCGGCGGCTCCGGCCAGCGCCCTGCTGAAATCCCCGGCCACAAAACAAGCCAGAGCGGTAGTCACCCCGTTTGGCCCTGCATCCCGGTGAATTTGCAACCATTCCGCCGTCTCCGTGAAAAATTCCGTCATCTGCCATTGCAAATGCACTTCCGACATATTGTCCGTGAGCGTCGATTGAATGCTCAGCAATAATTCCATGCGGTCCTGGATAAATTCCCCGGGATATGTCCCCTCGATTGCCGTGGGGAACCGTTTGACCGTCGATTCATACACCTGCCGCAATACTTTCTGCAAATCCGCGGCCAATAGCTCTATGGCACTTTGGATCTGCCGCTGGATGGATTCCTGGAGACCCTCGTCGAGCGATTGGGGAATTTTTTCCTGCGGGGGTTTTACCGTGAATTTCGGCATTAACTGGACCGGCAGGAATTGCTGCAAAAGCTGTTCCCCATGTTTTTGCAGGCGCTCGTAAGACTGCGCGAGCGTCCACAGGATTCCATTGATCTGCCGGAACGACTGCTCTTTACGTTCTTCAAGACCCACTTTTAATTCACTCAGTTGTTCGATTTCCTTTTTGATGCAAGCCAGCGTTTCTTTGTTTTTTTCCCCGGCCTCTGCAAGGAGGGCTTGCCCTGTCCGGCAGATGTGCCGCAGCCTCTCCTTCCGCGCATCACTTTGTGTCACGGTATCGTTAATGTACGATTCCAGCGCACTGAAGCCGCTCTGCTGGAGAAGCCCCTCCCTGTCAGTTCCCGTGGTCTTGGAGAGAAAGGCTTTCTTTGCCGATACTGGAAAAATCCGGCAATCCGGCGAGAACTTCTCGTGGAGGGTTTGTTCGAGATGCCTGGTCACGGCATTCACCTCGAAATCATCCCGCAGGTCGCATTGTTGTAATACAAAGATGACATTGTTTGCTGAAGCCATGCCGATGGTTTTTAATAACTCCCACGCGGAAGGTTCCCATGGGTCGTTGATTGAGAAAACGAAAAGCACCAGCTCGGTGGCAGGCAGAAATTGCCGGATCACTGCTTCTTTTTCAGGGTGGAGAATTCCCGGCGTGTCCACGATATTGAAATCGCGCAGCACAGTTCCGGGATGCTGATACTCGATGAGATGATCGTTGATCTGCACGGTTTTTTCCTCGGGACCGTATTTAAAAAGATGGACTTTATCCTCCGCCGTTTGCGCGCCAGTCGGCAACATTTCCTGGCCAAAAAGCGCATTCGCCAGCGAAGTCTTCCCCGATTTCGCATTGCCCAGCAGGATGAAGAGGAATGGCTCGCGCAGGCTGGCCCTTATGTCATGCAGGCTTTGCAATACGTCCCGCCCCATCTCAAGTCCATGCGCCACCGTGGATAGCGAGAACAGCGCTGTCCCAAGCTGTGCCCGCACCTGGAGGTATTCGTCGCCGATCATTTCTCTCTCAAGTCGGGCATGACGCTCCGGGGGGGGCTGCTCAGTGGGTAGCCGCCGGGGCAGGGGAAGCTGCCGCGGAATTTGCTCCCGCCTCTTTTTTCACAGGGCTTGGCGAAGGCTTCGGGGGAAGCGGTTTTTCCATCGCAATCAATTGTGAGACAGTGACAAATTTAAAACCCTTTTCCTGGAGTCCGCTGAGTGTTGCCGGCATCGCATCCACCGTGGTTGCATGGATGTCGTGCGAGAGCACGATCGAACCGCTGCGGGCGCCGTGCTCATCCTTGTTCCCATTAAGAATTACATTTTCCACCCGCGCCGTGCGTTCTGCAGCCGTTTCTCCCTTGATGATTTTCCAGTCCAGCGGATCGACGTCCCACAGGATGATCTGGTAACCAAAATCCTTGTGGATCCAGTCCTTCTGCTCCTTGGTTATCGCTCCGTAGGGAGGCCGCATCAATGTCGGTTTCTTACCGGTGGCCTGGAGGATGACGTCGTTCGTCCTTTGCAATTCGGAATGCACCGCGTCATACGACATTTTGGACAACACAGGATGCGACCACGAATGGTTTCCGATTTCGTGTCCCTCCGCGATTGCGCGCTTGAGGATTTCGGGATTACGCACTGCGTTTTCACCCAGCACGAAAAACGTCGCTTTGATTCCCTTTGATTTCAGCAGGTCGAGCAGCTTCGGCGTGAGTACGGCGCTCGGACCATCGTCAAAAGTCATCGCGATATACGGCCCGTCCACATGCACCGAGCTGTAGCCGATCTTCGCCTTTTGCGGGAGATCAAGGTAGCCGCCCGGTGCCGATGCGAGCATCTCTTTCGTGGGCGTAGGCGCGCTTTTTAATTCGGATTCAGGGGAGGGTTCTGTCGGTGAGGGATCTGCGGCCCGGACTGTTACGGAGGCCAGGCAGAAACAAAAAAATGCGGAAAAGATCAGGCGCAACATGGGATGGAATATGTGTGGAAGAGATACTTACGGCAACCCCATCCAAAATCAACAACGAACACTCATGCCGGACAAGCTTGCAGAGCCTTTGGGAAAATACCCCGGATCAACGCGCCGCTTTTTTCGCACGGGATTTCTTTCGTACGGCCTTTGGTTTTGATTTTGCCCCTACCTTGGCCGGCAGGAAGCGCTCAAGGATGATGTGAAGCTTTTTCGACGTCTTTGCCGGCCAGAGCGAACGGTCGGTAATCAGGGCGTGATCGAGCGCATGGTGGTCGGGCCAGTCGGGGGTGAGGGGAATCCTGGGGATTAATTTGGAAATGATCGCCTTCGCAGCCTTGGCGTTTGCGTGCAAATGCTCGACGACGGTATGCGCGGTGACGGCAGCCTCCTCGACTCTCCAGCAATCGTAGTCCGTGATCATCGCCATGGTCGCAAGCGCGATTTCAGCTTCGCGCGCAAGCTTGGCTTCCCCGAGGTTGGTCATGCCGATGACGTCGAAACCAAGCTTGCGGTTTGTCTCCGACTCGGCGCGTGTTGAAAACGCAGGGCCGTCCATATTCACGTATGTGCCGCCATTATGGACGCGATATTTGAGTTCCCTGCCCGTGGTCGCCAGGAGATTGCGCAATTCCGCGGATATCGGATCGGCAAAGCTCACATGTGCGGCAATGCCCTCGCCAAAAAACGTGTGTTCCGTGCGCCGGCTCGTGCGGTCGAAAAATTGCGATGGCAGCACGATGTCCTGCGGCTCGTATTGCGGTTGCAAACTGCCCACCGCTGTCACGCAAATGATCCATCGCACATTCAGTGAGCGCAAAGCGTAAATATTCGCACGGTGATTCAACTCATGCGGTAGCAGCCGGTGGCCACGTCCATGCCGGGGAAGAAAATAAACCTGCCGTCCTGCCAGTTTGCCTCCGAAAATTACATCGGATGGCTTTCCGTAGGGGGTGTTGATGTTGTGCCGGATAGGCGAAGTCAACCCTTCGATCTGGTAAAGTCCGCTACCGCCGATAATTCCAATATTAGCTGCATTCATCGCCCGGATTAAAGCAGAGATCAGGCGGCGATCACACGAAAATCAAATCGCATTCGCAAACTGCGTTGCCAAAACACCGTTCAGCTTTTTTCTGCGTGGCCTTTTTGCAGCAGTTTGATGAATTCCTTCTGTGCTGGCGAACGCGGGTGGCTGCGCTTGAGCAGGATGCCCAGCGGTCTCACAATTTCCGGCTTTTCAATTTCCACGGATACCAGCGTGCCGGCGCGCACTTCGGCTTCCACGGTATTCTGGGGCACAATCGAGATGCCGTTTTCAATCTCAACGGCGCGTTTGACCGTTTCTATATTATCAAACTCCATCGCAAATTCGATGGTTACGTCGTGTGATTTCAAATGTCTGTCGATCACTTTGCGCGTCGGGAGATCGGGCTCGAATGAGATGAACTTCTCCCCGTTCAACTCCTCCAGCTTCAGGCGTTTCTTTTGTGCGAGCCGGTGTTCCGGGTGGCAGATCACCACCATTTTGTCTTCAATAAAAGGCTCCACCAGCAACCCTTTGCGCCGCGCAGGGTACGCGACAAGGCCGAGATCGACTTCGCCGTTCAATACCTGGGTATATACCTGCGTCGAGCGCCGGTATTCCACCTGCACCTCGACATCCGGGTGGGCGAGGCGGAATTCCTTGAGATAGGGCGGGAGTTCGTGCAGCCCGATGCTGTAAACCGACGAGACTTTCACTACGCCTGCCACGACATTTTGCAACTCATGCAGCCTATTGCCGAGATTGTCGTAAATATTAAGAATCTCCCGGCCCGCAGCGAGAAATGCATGCCCCTCGGCTGTCAGCGAAAAATTGCGGCGGCCGCGTTCCACGAGCATCACGCTGTAGCGGTTTTCAAGCGAACGGATTTGTTGACTTACCGCGCTTTGCGTAATTGAGTTAATCTTCGCCGCTTTTGAAAAGCTGGAGGTATCGGCGAGATCGCAAAAGATTTTAAAAGTTTCTACATTCATACGGATTACAACCCACGAAGATAAGTCTATCTAATTTTAAAGTCAAATGTAACGCAATCAACTAATTTGTAGTAAAATTCATTACACTGCATGGCCATGCCACACATATCCAACCGTCTCGAGTCCATTAAGTCTGCCATCGCAGAAACCGCCATAGCAGCCGGTCGCGACCCCGGCAGCGTCGAATTGGTGGCGATTACCAAGACGCATCCCCCTGAATCAATCCGCGAAGCCATCGATGCCGGACAGGTGGTTTTCGGCGAGAACCGCGTCCAGGAGGCCCGCTCAAAAATTCCTCTTCTTCCATCAAGCACGCGCTGGCACCTCGTCGGTCATCTGCAGAAAAACAAGATCCGCCAGGCACTCCCTTTGTTCGAGTTGATCCATGGTGTGGATTCGCTCGAACTCGCCCGCGACATTAATCGCATCGCATCTGAACTCGGGTTATTCCCAAGGATACTGCTCGAAATCAACGTTGCCGGTGAATCCACGAAATTTGGCTTCAAGCGGCTGGATCTTCACCGGGACATGCAGGAACTCCTTGCCCTCGACCGAGTGCAAATCGAGGGACTGATGACCATAGCCCCGATGGTCGGGGAAGCGGAGGAAGCGCGGAAATATTTTGCGGATATGCGAGTGCTTCGTGACGACCTGCAGCAGGTATTCGGCATCCCGCTGCCCCAGCTCTCCATGGGCATGAGCGGCGATTTCACCGCTGCCATCAAGGAAGGCGCCACGATGGTGCGCGTGGGCACGGCTATTTTCGGGCCGCGCAGCAGCAAGAATTTGCTGGCGGGAGGCGCATTTTCCAGCGATTAAAAAGAGAACGCCATGTGTACTAGATCCTGCTTGGAATTCATTACCGGATATTTGACGGAAGCCGACGTGCGGGGACGCTCCGTGCTTGAGGTCGGGGCACTCGATGTCAACGGCTCACCGCGTTCTTTGGTCAAGGCCCTGCACCCCGGCAGCTATCTGGGCGTGGACATGCAGGCGGGAGTGGGCGTGGATGAAGTCTGCCCGGCTGAGAAATTGGTGGAGCGTTTCGGGCCGGATGCCTTTGATATCGTGATTTCCACGGAGATGATGGAGCACGTCTTCGACTGGCGCGTCGTGCTGCACAATCTCAAGCAAGTGGTCAAAAAAGGAGGGTTGCTGGTCATCACCACGCGTTCCCTGGGTTTTGGTTACCATGCTTATCCCTACGATTTTTGGCGGTATGAGACGGACGACATGCGCGTCCTTTTTTCCGATTTTCAGGTTATTGAAGTAATGAGCGATCCGCTCAGCCCGGGCGTTTTTATCAAGGCGGTGAAGCCTGAGAGCTTCGTCGAGGCCGATCTCGGCAAGCATGAGCTTTATTCAATGATTACCGGTCACCGCAGCCTCATGGTGAGTGAAAAAGAGATTGCCAGTTTCCTGTCGCACCGCCGTATCCGGGAGATGTTCCGCGGTCTCGAGCGGGGCCTCAGGCGTGTGCGGAATACCCTGCTCGGGAGGCGGCAGGTGGATGCTTGACCCACGCGCTAAGTGGAATTACCATCCTCTCCTCTGAACGCCATGAGAATCAGCCCCGCCAATATTCAGGTCATCGGTGATGAACTGGCCGTCAAGTGGAACGATGGCTCCGAGACATTTCTTACCCTTGAATATCTGCGCAAAGCCTGTCCCTGCGCGGGGTGTGGTGGCGAGCCGGATGTGCTGGGCAGGGTGGTGAGGCCGAAAGTGACGCATACGCCGGCCAGTTACAGGCTGAAAAGCTATCAAATCGTCGGCAGCTACGCATGGCAGCCCACATGGGAGGATGGGCACAACACCGGGCTTTATTCATTCACCTTTTTGAAGCAACTCGAGGCGGCCACGGTGAATCAGGGAGGGATCGAGTGAATCTGCGCGGCAAGATTGTCGTCCTTTTGTTTTTCATCGCGGTTTGCGCCGCGGTCCCGTGGGTAAATTATTCGTTCCAGTTCCGCCACGAGACGGTAAAGCCGTCAGACCTCTACCAGGTCGTTTACAGCCAGCTCGATGCGTTCCGTGCCTCGGATTACCCTCGTGCCTATTTCCAGGCTTCCTACAGTATCCAGCAGAAATTCAAACCGGACCAATTCATCGAAATGATCCGCCAGAATTATGCGGGCATCGTGCATGCGGATCGTGTTGAGTTCGGCATGGTGCGATGCAGGGACCAGCGTGCATTGATCCAGGTTTTTTTCATTGGCCGCGACGGTGGTGTGCAGCCATCCATTTACAGTCTCATTTACGAGGACAAGACCTGGAAAATAGACGGCGCACGGATGCTTCAGCGCTGGCCCGCCGGGTCACGGCTGGGCGGACTCAGGGTCTGATATCGGGCGTCTGCCCGTCCAAACCACACTGCGGAATATTTCCCGGAGCCCTTGCGCCTTTAAACAAGTCAAAGGCGCAAGGTCCCGAAAAAGGATTACTTCATTTTGCCGCCGTAGATGGCCTTCGAGCCAAGCTCTTCTTCAATGCGGAGAAGTTGGTTGTATTTCGCCACGCGGTCGGTGCGTGAGAACGATCCTGTCTTGATCTGGCCTGCATTCGTTGCGACTGCGATGTCGGCGATCGTGGTATCTTCAGTTTCGCCCGAGCGATGGCTGATGACCGATGTGTATCCGTTTTCTTTCGCGAGTTCGATGGAATCGAGTGTCTCGGTGAGCGTGCCGATCTGGTTCACTTTCACGAGGATGGAGTTTCCGACGCCGAGCTTGATGCCTTTTCTCAGGAAATCGACATTCGTTACGAAAAGGTCATCACCGACAAGCTGGGTGTTGCTTCCCATGGCTTCGGTCAGCTTTTTCCAGCCGTCCCAATCGTTTTCAGAGCAGCCGTCCTCGATGGAGATGATCGGGTATTTCTTCTGCAATTCCTGGTAGTAGGCCACCAGTTCCGAGGCTGTGCGCTTTGAGCCATCGGACTTCTTGAAGACGTATTTCTTGGTCGCGGCATCGTAAAACTCGCTGGATGCGACGTCGAGGGCAATGAAGACATCCTTGCCGAATTTATAACCGGCCGCCTTTACTGCTGCGCCGATCGTTTCGATCGCGTCCCCGGCGGATTTCAAGGCGGGTGCAAACCCGCCTTCGTCGCCGACTGCCGTGGAAAGGCCGCGGCCCTTGAGCACGCCCTTGAGCGCATGGAAGATTTCCGTTCCTGCGCGGATCGCCTCGCTGAAAGTATCGAAGCCTTTTGGCACGATCATGAACTCCTGGAAATCAATCGGTGCATCCGAGTGCGCACCGCCATTAATGATGTTTGCCAAAGGAACTGGAAGGACCTTCGCATTCGGGCCGCCGATGTATTTGAAAAGCGGCACGCCCAGTGCGGCGGCGGCGGCATGTGCCGTCGCAAGCGATACGCCGAGCAGTGCGTTTGCACCGAGGCTCTTTTTGTTCGCGGTGCCATCGAGGTCGATCATCGTCTTGTCCACGCCGATCTGGTCGAGCGCATCGTGTCCGACAAGCTCGGGAGCGATGGTTTTTTGCACGCTGGCGATAGCCTTGGTGACACCCTTCCCGAGGTAACGCGTCTTGACGCCGTCGCGCAGTTCCCATGCCTCGTGTTCCCCGGTGCTTGCCCCGCTGGGCACGGCGGCGCGGCCTATCGCGCCTCCCGCGAGTTCGACATCGACTTCGATGGTGGGATTGCCGCGTGAATCAAGGATCTGGCGGGCGCGGATATCAGAGATGCTGGTGAGTGACATTGTGTGATTTTGTTATTTTATGTTTTGTGTGGTGTTTGTTTACAACATCAGGCGGTGACGGTGGCATGTTGGTGCGCTTCAATCGAGACGATCTCGATTTTTTCCGTCCCTGTTTCTGTGGGAAGATCAATTTGCTCGCCGGCCTTGCGGCCCAGCAACGCCTGGCCGATGGCCGTAAGGTACGAGATGATGCCGTTGGACGGATCGCTGTCCCATGCCCCGAGCAGTGAATAGCTCTGGGTGGCGCCTGTCTCGACATTTTTTAATGCGACGACGGTACCGATGGAGACCACGTTAGTGTCGGCATTTTCAAAATTGGTGCCGCGTGCCAGCGAGAGATCCCGTTCCATCTCGCTCTGGCGGCGCTGCAATACGCGCTGCATTTCCTTGGCGGCCTTGAATTCGAAATTTTCACGCAGATCGCCGTAGGAGCGAGCCACCGCGATTTCCTTGGTATTCTCGGGGATTTTTTTCTTGATGAGATCCTCGTATTCCAGTTTCCGCTTCTCAAGGCTTTCCCAGGAGACGATGAGTGCCTCGTCTTTCTTCTCGTTGGATTCACCGGTCAGCAACGACTGCATTTCAGGGTAGATGCGGATGATGCGGCCGAGCAGCGAACGCTTGTTCAATTCCTCAAACACCGGCGTGAGAATCAGTTTGCGCATCGTATCGCGCACGGTTTCCAGTTCCGCGCCGGAGAGGAGATCGCCCACCAGTTCCCGGTCCTCGAGCAAAAGGTCATGGAGCTTGCCGCCGCGTTTAATGTCGTTGAATTGATCACGTTCAAGCGCCGAAATGATTGCGCTGAAAACACGCGGATGAATGAGGTCTGCAAAATTTCCAGTCCGCTCTTTGCAGAGCCAGTAGAGGATTTCTGTTGTGATCGAGTGATCCCGGATCCAGCGGTCCAGTTCCTTGCGCAACTCGTCCTGCTTTCCTTGCTCTTCAAGCAGTCGGGTGATTTCAGACACCACACGGATGTTGCTCCGCAGCATCAGCGCAAGGGCCTTGCCCGGCCATTCGTCACCAAATGCTTTTGGAAATTCGCTGAGAACGCGTTTTTGTTTTGCTGCGGGAATATCGGGGAGGATTTCCGTGAGACGGCGTTCTTCGTGGGTGAGAAATTGGGAGACGGTCAATGCCCCGGGTGTGGCGGCAATGCCGGTCTTTTCGCAGATTTCATCGCGGGCGAGCAGGAGCTCGATTGCCTGCGAGGAGTGCAGCCGCTGGCTTTGTTTTGCGGATTGCTCGATGGCGTTGACGACGGACTGCAACTGCTCTGCGGGTTTATCAAATACCTCGATGTTTTTGGTGATCTGGTCGAGCGCCGCCAGTTGCTGCTTGAGCTGGCGCGCGCTCGTGAAGGTGCTGAGAAACTCGTCGGCGCGGGAAACTGCTTCGTGCCGGATTTCGATGGGGTCGGTCTTTTTGGCAGGCAGCGAAAAGTGCCCGTCTTTTTTCAAGGCTTTCTTTGCGGAATCCCACCAGCGTTTGAACTCCGCTTCGTTGAATACATCACCCAGCAATGTTTGTGCGATCTGGTCTTGTGTGGCCCTGCCTCCGAGATCCTTGAGAATGGAGCTAACCAGGCCGACCGGGTCTTCCTTCGCCTTTGCCTTCACTCCCGCGAGGTCGGTGACTTTTTTGGCGAGGATATGGTCCTCGGGGATCGGTTGAAGCGATTCCGCAGCGTATTGAAGCTGCATCGTGTGTCCCTTTTTGGTTTTGAAATCAATCGTGATCTGGTTCACCAGAAAATTTACCGAATCAATTTTTCCAAATCCCCAGCTTTTGTGGAAACAGTAAGTGCCGGCCTTGAGCACAGCGAGCGCCTCCCCCGCGTTTGAAGTAATTTTGCCGGCGTCCACTGCTTTTTGAATCTCTGGTTCCATAGGAATGATGAACATAAGAGACGTTTGTGAAGTTGGCCAATAAAAAACACCCTTTCGCAATTATGGGCGTGGAATGGGTGTTTTTAAAACAGGAATCCCGATGCTGGATTTGCCGTTGCCCACTGCTTTCGCAGGGGCGTTTCACAATATTGCCCATGGGGCGGATATTGATATTTCCACAGCGTCCGGACAGATTGCTGCACAAGGGTGCCGGCTGTAAAACCGGCAATAAATCCATGAGGCGAAAAATTCGAAAAATGGCTTTGCCTTCTGAATGTATTTCCGTGTAGGTTGCATTTAACTTCTATGAAAAAGTTCCTCTGTTTCCTCCTTGTCGTCGGTTGCGCATCCATGGCCTTAGCGGATATCCAGGATCCTCCCGGGAATGATTACGGCCCCACCAGAAAGCTGGGCCGCGCAATCTCCAACATTTTTTATGGCGCCACAGAACTCCCGTATGTGTGGGAAAATATGACTGAGACCGAAGGTGATTCCGGCGGCTGGTCCTATGGTTTGGTAAAAGGCATTGGCCGCAGCTTTGCCCGTGAAGGCGCAGGCTGGGCTGAATTGTTGACATGGCCGTTCCCGAACTACAAAGGTTCCTACCGGCCGTTTTATCAAAGCGATATCCCTTGGATCCATGGCGGCTACGCCGAGTTTCCTCCTGAGCTCGGCTTCGAGACCAAATACAAATACATCCGCGAGTATTACGATTATTGATCGCTTGATCATTTTGAAAAAGGGGCTTCTGTGCATCACAGAAGCCTCTTTTTTATTCCCCTCATTGTTCTAAATGTCTCCTTCCTCATCAGTGATTGAAGTCAGCGTCGAAGATGTCGCCTTTGGCGGCAACGGTGTTGCGCGCCACGAGGGAAAGGCGGTTTTTATCCCATTCGTCATCGACGGGGAAAAAATCACCGCGCGGATCGTGCGCGAGAAAAAAAGATTCGCCCAGGCTGCACTGGAGAATGTCGTAAGTGCCTCTCCGCATCGCGTGGAGCCTCCGTGTCCTTATTTTCAAACCTGTGGCGGCTGCAGCTATCAGCATATTGCATACGGTCATCAGTTGGAGATTAAAAGCCGCCAGGTGGAGCAGACCCTTCGGAGGGTTGGCAAGCTGGAGCAGGTGCCGATGCAGGCGATTATACCGTCGCCGGATATTTATCATTACCGGAACCGGATTCGCGTGCATATCGAGGAGGGCAGGGTGGGGTTTTATGCGCGTGATGCCCATGAACTCATCGATATCGAGTCATGCGCAATCGCATCCCCGGAAGTGAACGCTGCTTTGCGCACATTTCGGAGCAGGGCGGTGTTCGACGGCGATTACACGCTTTCTGAAAATGCAGGCGGAAGATTTTTTGAGCAGACTAATAACGAGGTAGCCCGGGAAATGCTGGGCGTTGTGGCGAGCTTGGTGAAGCGGGATCAGGCATTGCTGGTGGATGCGTATTGCGGTTCCGGTCTGTTCGCAAAACATCTTGCCGGGATTTTTGAAAACGTGGCCGGGATTGAGGAGAATACCCACGCCGTGGACCATGCCCGCAGCAATGCGTTGCCACACGAGAAATATTATGCGGGTGATGTGGAGATGTATTTGCCGGAAGTGCTTGCTTCGGCGGAGCGCGGGCGGACCACATTGATTCTCGATCCGCCAGCCATCGGCATTACTCCCCGCGTAACCGATCTGATCATGGCGGGCATGCCGGGTGAGGTGATTTACGTCTCCTGCAATCCCGCGACACTGGCCCGCGACCTCGGGCAGCTCAGCCGCGCTTACCAATTGATTTCCGTGACGCCGCTTGACATGTTTCCACAGACCGCCGAAATCGAAGTTGTGGCGCATTTGCGCGCTTGATGTTCATCGAATCATTTAAAAATCACTTTATGAAATACCGCCGATTTGGAAGAACTGAATTGAACATGCCGGTGCTGACTTGCGGAGGCATGCGTTACCAGCACAAGTGGAACGACGAGCCGATGGCCGACATTCCGGCGGATAATCAGGCCAATCTCGAAAAAACCATCCATCGTGCCATTGAGCTGGGCATCAATCATATCGAAACGGCCCGCGGCTACGGCACTTCCGAAATGCAACTCGGCCAGGTGCTTCCCAAGTTGCCCCGGGAAAAGATCATTGTGCAGACCAAGGTGGCCCCAAGCGAAAATGCCGATGACTTTTTGAAGACATTCGACAAGTCGATGGAGTACCTGAAGCTCGATCACGTCGAATTGTTGTCGCTGCATGGTGTCAATAACGCGGAAACGCTCGACTGGTCGCTGCGCAAGAACGGCTGCCTCGCTGCCGCCCGTAAGATCCAGGCCGAAGGGCGCGCCAAGTTTATCGGATTCTCAACCCATGCCCCCGAGGGCATCATCACCCAGGCAATCGAGACGGGTGAATTCGATTATGTAAATCTTCACTGGTACTTTGTGAACCACTTCAACTGGCCATCCGTGCTGGCGGCCGGCCGGCACGATATGGGCGTTTTCATCATCAGCCCGAACGACAAGGGAGGCCTGTTATATCAACCCTCACCCAAGTTATCCAACCTTTGCCAACCCTTATCCCCCATGATCTTCAACGATCTCTACTGCCTCGCCCGTCCGGAAATCCACACACTCAGCATCGGCGCTTCCAAGCCGTCGGATTTCGACGAACACATCAAGGCGCTGGAATATTACGACCGCGCCGCCGAGGTGATCGCCCCCATTGAAAAAAGATTGCGTGAGGAGATGGTGTCGGCCCTGGGCGCTGACTGGTGCCGCAATTGGTGGCAGGGAATCCCCGAGCACACCGAGTTGCCCGGCGACATCAATCTGCTGGAAATTCTGCGCCTTTGGTCACTCGCCAAGTCCCTCGACATGGTCGATTTCGGCAGGATGCGCTATAACCTTCTCGGAAATGCAGGGCACTGGTTTCCTGGAAAAAATGCCGCGGAGTTTGACGCAAAGGAAATTCGCAAACACCTGGATGGAAACCCATTCATCGATCGCATCCCGCAAATACTGTCAGAGGCGCACGACATGCTCCACGGGGAGCAAAAGAAGCGGCTCAGCGAGAGCGATTAAACAAGCGCGTTATCCCAGGAACTCTTTCGCCACCAGCGTCGCATTGTGGCCGCCGAAGCCGAATGAGTTATTCACCGCGACTCGTATTTTGGCCTCGCGCGCTGTGTGCGGGACATAATCGAGATCACACTCGGCATCGGGATTATCGAGGTTGATCGTCGGAGGAACAACGCCTTCCTTGATTGCCATCACGCACGCCGCCATTTCCACGGCGCCTGCTGCGCCGAGCAGATGCCCTGTCATCGATTTTGTCGAGCTGATGAGCAGACCTTTTTTTGCGCGTTCGCCGAATACCGCCTTGATTGCCTTGGTTTCGCAGACATCGCCCATGCCGGTAGAGGTTCCGTGCGCATTGATATAATCGACTTCATCAGGATTGATGCCACCCTTTTCCAGGGCCATACGCATGCACCGCGCTGCACCCTCGCCGTCTGGGAGAGGGGAGGTGATGTGGTATGCGTCTGAGGAAAGCCCGTAGCCGGCCACCTCGCAGTAAATATTTGCGCCGCGCCTGCGGGCATGTTCGAGTTCTTCGAGCACCAGCACGCCTGCTCCTTCACCCATCACAAACCCATCACGATCCCTGTCAAATGGGCGGGATGCGCGTTGGGGTTCATTGTTGCGGGTGCTGAGGGCTTTCATGGCGGAGAATCCTGCGATGCCAAGCGAAACAACAGCTGCTTCAGTTCCCCCCGCGAGAAAGGCATCAGCTTCATTAAAACGAATCATTCTCCACGCTTCACCGATCGCATGGCAGGCCGTGGCACATGCGGAGACAGTTGCAAAATTGGGCCCTTGCAGCCCAAATTCCATCGAAACCATGCCGCTAGCCATGTTGCTGATCATCATCGGGATCATGAAGGGAGAAACCCGCGATGGCCCTTTGTTCATCAAGGCTGTGTGCTGGTCTTCCAATGTCTTGAGTCCACCGATACCACTGCCGATGATCACACCGAAGCGGGTGAGGTCGGCGATTTTATCAGGCTCTACCGCTGCATCTGCAAACGCGATTTTCGCCGCAGCCATGCCGAGTTGCGTGAAACGGTCCGTGCGGCGGGTATCCTTGGGATTCTTGAAATAGGTAACCGGGTTGAAATTTTTGACCTCCCCGGCAATCTGGCAGTCGAATTCAGTTGGATCGAACGCCGTGATGCGATCAATCCCACTGACGCCGTTTTTAATATTATTCCAGAATGTATGCAAATCGAGCCCCAAGGGGGTAACAACGCCTATTCCGGTGATGACAACTCTTCTCTCGCTAGTCATAAAGTTGCTCAAGACAGCCTGAAATCGTTACAGATGCAACCGGAATTTTCATTTAAGGATAATTCCCGAGTGCTGAAAATCGCGTGTAACCATTCGCAAATTGTCAGAATTCAGCCGGCAAATCGTTTTAAATAATCGTGATAACAACCCCAATTTGTCCGTAACCATTTTTCCTTTTTCAAAAAAATAAGCCGCATTGCTATTGATATGGCTGAAACTTCATGAGGTTAGAATAATCGCGAGATTTTACATTTTTAAAGTGAGATTCACTTGGCTCGAGCAGTCTCAAATAGACGAAATCGGTGAGATTTATTGATGGATCAATTCTCGTTAATGCGGATTCTGTATCATATTTGATAACGGCGTTTCTCAAAATTGATAGCAATATGAGATGGATGCTATTAAAGGCAAAAGCAAATTTTCTATATTGTCGGTTTTACTCTGTATAGATATTGGCTGGTTTTATAAAAATAAAATCACTTTTAAGGTATGATCTCAATTGCTTAATAGGTACGCAGAGTGCTATTTAAACCTTTGTCAGTTAAACCGCAATTCATCAAAAATTAAAAAAGGATATATTAATATGTTACAGAAAATTAATAAAAGTCGCGCGGGTTTTACCCTCGTGGAAATCATGATCGTCGTGGCAATCATCGCCTTGCTGGCGGCGATTGCAGTGCCTAATTTCCTGCGCGCACGTAAGCGTTCACAGGCTACTCGAATCCTCGAGGACCTTCGCATGCTTGACAGCGCCATGGATCAATACGCCATCGATACCGGCAAGGTTAGCGGTATGTCGCCGGCATTTGGCGATGTCCAGAACTACCTGAAGACAGGCACCACGTTGTATAATTCCGGAGCCGATCTTTTCGGAGACACGTATGGCCCGTTCACGGTTGATTCCATCCCAAAGGTTCCAACAAGTGCGTTCAACGCTCTTTCCGACGTGGCTGACTCGTCATTCTGGTCGCCCTTCGCGCAATAAATTCGTAAGCTCATAAGAAGAGGCGCAACCGAAAGGTTGCGCCTCTTTTTTGTTGAAGTCCTTCTACTATGGCTCAGGGGTTTTAGTTCAGGACGTGGTCATTACCAATCGTCTGTGCGGAAGGGGGAAGCGGGCAGATTCGCTTTGTTGTAGAGATTGCTATAAGGATTATCCGCCCAAGCATACCGCACAGCCACTGGTTTTGGCACTTCATCTGAATGCACCACTAC
>JBAVPB010000089.1:0-67084 GCA_049692655.1 Chthoniobacteraceae bacterium
GCACCGGAGCCTGACGCGTGTTGAGGTTTACTTTTCCAGCAACCATGCCGTTCGCATCACTGGTTTCATTGATGCAAAAGAGATCAAGCAAAGCGGCATCACCGCTCTCCGGTGTAGAAAAGTCGAGGTTCTTCCATGGCAAATCCCGGAAGACATATCCTAATTCGGCCACCGTGCGGAAGGGTCGATGAAGCAGCAGTGGGCGGCTTTGGGACTGGGTAAACGGCGCCGCGATTGCTGGAGTCACCAAGGACGTGGCTTGGCCAGAAAACCCATAGATACTTGAAGTTGGCAATCCCACCGGGTTCGGGGTGCTAACATCCGTTCCCACGGGCACATAAGCTCCCGTGGCGCGGCGAACCACCCCGTCTGCATCGGCATAGTAGGAGGGTTCAATCACTGTCCCGTTTTTATTGCTTCCCACATAGGCAGGAGTAGCGGGATTATTCTGGGCGTATAAGCCGGGAACAAACATCCAAGCGTCAGATTCACCATGGCCCTCATTAACAGGATATGCGGGAGAAGTCCACCCGGCCGAAAAAGAAGGGAACGGGATGTCTTGCGTGGACAGCGGCAGCATGCCGGAGCCCGAGTCTGCGTTTGGCGCACCGGGAGGCACATTGCTGTTGTCAAGGTTGACAAGGGGAAAGTTAACAACGCGAAAGCCGGACGAATTATCCTGTCGCATGGGATAAGTGATCCCTAAGGTCGTCGTTGCACCGCCTGAATTGTATATCCAGCCGGTATCAGGAGGGGCATACCCCGCGGCGCGGGATCTCCCTCCATTTTGTGTCTCCATGAACAACCCGAACCGGGCAGTACGCGGATCGATGGCGGAAGCCCAGCTATAGGCGCTATACCAGTCGGGTCCTTTAACTACAGATGGGGAAAATGCTGGATTGTTCTGTTCCCAAGCAGATTGGAAACCGACCAAACCATGAGTCGTCCGGCCATATTTGGTGTCGTAGGTAATCCAGTTGCTGGCGTTGCCCGGGTCCTGATACTGAAGCCTGTAGGTAAAATAGACCCGATTGTCCCCGTTTCCTGCGGCGAGTGCGATATAGCCCATTCCGGTGTAGTAAGTGGTGGTGCCGGAAGTGAACGCCAGGGGAATTTGTCCCAAAACGAGCGGAGCCCATGGGCCTGAGGAAGAGCTGCCTGAAGGTTGATTGGGGAGAGGATTCGAATCGATTGACGTAATATTCCCCAGTGTGCCGCTTGCCAGCGCGTTCACGCGCGTCGCATTTCCGGGGGCGGTGGTATCTAAAATAGTCGTTGGCTCCCGATAGAGCGCGCCGTTGCCGTCATCGAACGTAATGGCATCATAGACAACCGACCCGGGCCCTCCGTTGAGCTTCTCCGTGGTCTGGCCCAATCCAGTCGCATTGAATGAATAAAACGCATGCGCCGGCCCCAGCCCCTGGTTGCCCGTGCCGCCGCCGCCTCCGGCAGTGGTATCACTGGCAGCGGACGCAAAATGGCAGATCGGCAGATCACCACTACCGCTGGGCGACAACGGATCATTGCTATCTATTACGATCCTGAATTTGGCAGGGCGAAGGACGCCCGGCGTGCCGTTGGGATCATACGGGTTCCACACGGCGGGGACCTGGACCATGTAAGCATTTCCGGGATCGGTAAGAGTCCCAGTGGTCAGTGCTATTGGGTATTGTTGGGGCGAACTGTCAGCAGCCTGATTGCCGCCCACAGGGTGTGCCGGAATCGGTGCCTTCGTCCGGATCACACCATTGAAAACATAGTTGAGATAAGGCAGGTCGGTGACGCCTTGGAATTCCCACGCACCCCGGGCACTTCCGTCGTCAAGGGTGATCCGTACCGGGTAGCTGGCCGGATTCACCTCACTGAGGATATTCGCCCCGATCTGGATAACGTGATAATCGACGGAACTATCGAAGTTGTACCGCATGTTGGCAGGATTTTGGGCGGCCGAGTAGCCGGTGGGAACTACGCCGGCACTCACCGAGGTGTTGGACGACGCGGCCGCCTTGCCCAGGGAGCCAACTGAAATGCCAGCCTTGAGCAGTTCGAAGAAATCGGGATCGCGATTGGCATCCTGGACGTATTTGGTGGCGTCCGCAGCCGTGCCGATTGGCCGGCCGACGAGCATGATGATCCCCTTGCCCGTGCTGCCGCCGTTGTGGACATTGTATTTCCATCGATTGTTGGCCGCATCCCATGTGAGGCCGAAGTACGCGTTGATGTTTGCGGCGGTGCCGAGCTGGAGATAGGACCAGGGGATGCCGTTGTTGATGACCGCCTGGATGTCGGCGTCGCCCTGAGCCCGGGTTGCGCTCGGGCCTTTGTAAGTGATCCATGCCAGACGCTGGAGGGCGAAGCGCTTGTTGACAAGCGGATCGCCGACGTTTGCCGTGGTGCCGTCATTCCGCGTGAAGGAGGTTTGGACACGTGTAGTCGGAAAGCTCGGGTTGATGAACTTGTCACCGCCGACGGCACTGTTGCCGCCGTTGGGCAGTTGAGCGGATACGGGGAGAACGACGGGAGCCGAGGCGTTTGACTGCACCGCCGGGACAAACGAAGGCTGGTTGACATCGCGGCTGAAAGTACCGAGATACGCTAGGAGGTTTTGCACTGTGGCAAGATTTGAGGAAGTGGCAATCCCCTGGGTCATCATGGTGATCAACTGCTGCCGGCTGGAGAACGCGCGGTCGGACTGGCTGTTGTAAAGCGACGTGTTGGACGTCGTAAGGAATCCGTGAGGGTTGGTGAGAACAAGGCTGTTGTAGGCCGATGCCGATGTGGAAGACATGACCAGAGACGGGAAAGCACCCGTTGGTTGGGTGGTGGCGTAATTGCGCCAGCCGATCACCTGGTCCCACTGCGAAGCTGGAAGCGAATTGCTCCCCGAATCCTGAAGCTGGGTCAGGTCGGCGTAAGAGAGGGCGTTCTTATAAGCGGCCATGGCGGTTCCGGTCGTGGAGGGATAGCCGGCCACATTCATGTCCAGCAAGCCGCCTTCGTTGTAAATAGTGTAGGAATATCGCCCCACAATGGCGCTCGGATTGTTGGTGGACCATGCCATTGAGTTGGAATAGCTGCCTGCGACGGGCGTGCTCCCGCTACGGGCAACCAGCACCCACGCCGGGGCTGAAAACGCCGCCACTGGGGTAAGATCGGCGCTGCTCGTGGGCGTTTGTTTTGCGATCAAGAGGGGCTTGTTCCAGCGCGCAAGCGATACGGAACGACCATTGAGGGAGGTACCCGTGGTGAGGACATTCGAGGCACGCACGGTGCCGGTGTTGACATAGCTTGTGCCCGAGTAGAACGGCACGCTGCTGCCGGATTGATAAGCGCTGTATTTGACGAGATTGGCCAGACCATCGCTTTCCACACCGGGTGAGGAATAGGCTGGTGTGAAACCGGAGATGGCCGGCGCGGAAGTAGCCGGGCTGGAGGGGTAATAGAGGGTGACAGTGGATGAGCCGGTAGTGATGCTCACGACGTTGGTGCCCGAGCCATCCACGATCTCCTGTTTCAAATCGGCGATGATCGAGTCCGTCGCGCCGATCGCGAAAAGCTCCACCTTGGTCTCGTTGGCGCTACTATTGGACACTTGTCTCTCGCTCATCGCACGGGAAAAAAACGCTACGATCAGTCCTGTCATGAGGACAATAAATGCCAAGGCAATGACGAGAGCCATCCCACCATCCTTTTTTGACTCGATCTTGGTGCTCACATTCCCCTTTTCGTTTCCCGTTTTACTCGCATGCCGAGGCCTAAGGGCCAAGTCTGATTTTATGGCTTGCGGCGAATGCAATATTATAGGTCGTCTCATCTAGGTTTTGAGCATTAAGCTAGCCCATGGATTGATGTTTGTTCTATACCAAATGATATTAAACCCCTCCGGTCCCCACCGGAGGGGTTTAACAGGAGTTGCCCCTCGTCAGGTCCCCACCTGACGTTTGCGCAACCTCTGGATGCCTATGAGCATTCCAAATCCTCCCAAAATCATCCCCCATGTGCTCGGCTCGGGGATCGCCGTGAGCACGATGTCGTTTCCGCCAGTCGTCGAATTTGCGGAGAGGAGGCCCGTATAGCTCAATGCGAATTCCTGGGTACCAATGAATACATCACCGATCGTGTTCCCGATTCCGTCCGCAGCGAACCGGTCATTTGCTCCCGAGTAGTAGATCGTGCCGGTAACGTCAGAGCCACCCGCGACATTGATTTCCAACGACGTAAACCGGCCCGTGGAAAGGGTGGAGCCGAGGTTGAACACAAAGAAGTTGTCCAAAGCGGAGTTCGCAGAGGCTGCGTTGTAACCTGCCGTCTTGTTCGCCAGCAACGTTGTGTAATCCGCGCTTGAGATGCTCAGCTTCAAGGTGACGCCCGAGTTGCTCGATCCATCGATTTGGATCTGGTTGGCTGTCTCCGCCTGGCTCCCCGCGCTGTTCGCGCCAATCGTCACTCCCGTGCCGATTCCGAGGTTTACCTGGCCGGCTGTGCCGGTCACGATCATCTGTGAGTAGTAGAGGTTCGAGAGATGGGCCTGCGGGGCTGCGCTGCTGCCGCTCGCCACGTTGAAGTCGGCCGTCGCTGCCGAATCGTAGGCAAGGTCCGAGGTCAGCACGCCGGCCGAGCTTCCGATGCCGGGGCTGGTGACACCGCCCGCGCTCACTGTCACCGCGCCGGTGAGTTTGCCCGTGCCGGAGAGTGTGCCGGTGTTGTTCACATTCACATTGCTGCTCACCGAGCCATTCACCGCCAGCGTGCCGGCGTTGATGTTGGTGGCACCGCCGTAGGTATCCGAGCCGGAGAGCGTCAGCGTGCCCGCGCCGGACTTCGTCAGGCCGCCGGTGTTGCTGCTGCCGATGTTGCCAGCGAAGGTGACCGCCTGTGAGTTGGTGTCAATCGCGATCGCGCTGCCGCTGCCCACAAACCTGCTCGAATAATCGACCTGGTTGCTGCCGCTATATTGCAAAGCACCCCCGCCGAAGGCGATGTTGCCGCCGCCAGCCAGCGCGTTCACGTTGCCCACATTCAGCTCGCCGCCGTTGATGCTTGTTGTGCCAGTATAGGTATCGTTGCCGGCCAAGGTCAGGGTTCCGGAGCCTACTTTCGTTAAGGCGATAATACCGGTACCATTGTTGTCAATTGTGCCGTTGAAAGTCGTGCTGGTGTTGAGAGCGCCAACACTGAGAACCGATGTCGTCGATGCCGAGTCGTTCTCAATCTGTCCGCCTCCGGAAATGGAACCGAAGTTGATCGTGCCGTTACCGATATTGATTCTCACGCGATCCACAGTCGTATCATTGAATACCCAAGCGGCCGCTGCGCTACCGGCACTGGCTGAGTTGAAGTTCACCGCATTATTAGGGTTGAACGTGATCGTCCCGGTGAAGCCGCTGTTGGTGCCGCTCAGAGAAAGCGTGGAGGCGGAGCCACTGTTATTCAGTGTCAGTGCCCCCGAACCGCTGAGATTACCAGTGAACCCTGCATTATTGCCAGCCATGTCGAATACCGATGCACTGGAGACGGCTATTTTGTTGGCAAGAGTGAAACCGCCACCTGCCTTGAGAGTGCCGCCATTAAGAGTTGCCGTGCCACCGCCAAGCGCGCTGGCGTTACCGAAGACCAGTGTGCCGGCATTCAATGTCGCGCCTCCACTGTAGGTGTTTGCGCCGGAGAGTGTCAGCGTGCCGCTGCCAGCCTTTGCAATGGCCCCGGATCCACTGAGGACACCCGAGTAAGTCGTACTGGCATTATTACCACCGATGCTGAGCGTCACTGCCGTGCCGCTGATGTCCGTCAGCGCTTCGTTGCCGGAACCGCTCAAGCCACCAATGTTGAACGCGCCAATGGCAGAGCTGAATGCCAGCCCGTTCGTCACACCGATGGAAACCGTGCTATTCTGCACTGTGTTCGCGTTGCCAAGTTGCACTACGCCGCTGCTGATCGTGGTGGTGCCCGAATAAGTGTTCGCGTTGTTGAGCAACAATGTGCCTGTGCCGGCGTAGGTCAGGCCGCCAGCTCCCGTGCCGCCATTGGCAACCACACCACTGATCGTCACATTGGCGCTGCCATTGATGGTCAAAGTGCGCGCTGTGTTCGATTCCGAAAGATTTACAGAGCCCGAGAGCACGGTGGAGCCGGTGTTGTTCACAGTCAGGACATTATTTCCGCCCGAGTTGGTGAACACGCCGCTCAACGTCAGGTTGTTCGAGCCGCCGATGGTCATTGCCCCCGTGTCGGCAAAGTTGTTGGCAACTGTCATCGGAGCCGTGGTCAGGAAAGTGCCGGAACTAAACGTAATCGGATTGGTGGCGATGGCCGCCGCATTGCCCAGGACCAGCGTGCCGCCGTTATCGGTGACAGCCGTATTGCCCAGGGTCCCTGTAATCGTCAGCGTGCCACCCGTGATGCTGGTAGCACCCGTGTAAGTGTTGTTTCCGGCAAGTGTCCAGCCGCCACCCGTTACGGTCAGGCCGCCGCCACCAATCGTCGTGATCCTGGCGATTGTGTTGCCCGTTGCGCTGCCGGATAATGTGACAGTGCCAGTGCCGAAAACCCCGGTGCCGCCGCTACCGATCGCGACGCTTGCAGTGGTCGCATTGATCGTGGCGCTACCGTTCAACTGGAGGTAATCCATGCCCAGCACATAGCCGTTGCCGCCCGTCACATTCAACGTGAAGGCGCCGGAGGGAGCGACCACGCCGATGTCGAGTGTCTGGCCGGTGCCACTGGCCAACCGGTTTACATTGATAGTTGACGTTCCGCTCAGGTTCACCGTGTTACTATTCGAGATATCATTGAATGTGACGCTCGAATCGTTGAGCAGCGAGAGCGTGCCTCCTGTGAGGTTGAACGCCACGCCGGTCGCGAAGCCCGCACTGCCATTGGGCTGGGTGAGCACCAGGGTGCCGTTGTTAACGGTGGTCACACCCGAGTAGGTGTTCGTCCCGGAGAGAGTGACTGTGTTGGTGCCGGTCTTCGTCACGGCCACCACCCCGCCGCCATCCTGAATCACGCCCTGATAGTTGCCGCCGCCGTTGTCGCCATTGCCAACCGTCAATGTCGAGAGAGAGCCGCCGTTATTGGTAACCACGCCGCCCGAACCCGTGAAATTTCCCACACCAAGGTTGAAGGCATTCAAGTCGAGCGTGCCGCCATTGATCGTGAGCAAATTGACCGTCGAGCCGAGTGCGGTGTTGTTCCCCAATTGAAGACCGCCCGCCGTGAGGGTGGTGCCGCCGGTGTAGGTGTTGCTGGCGGAAAGGAGTGTCACGCCCGCGCCAGAGCTGTTCACCGCCAAAGCGAGCTGGCCGCCATTGGCGCCGTCCGCAATCACACCGCTGATCTGCGTGTTGCCGCTGCTGGTATTCGAGAGCGTCAGCGTCTGCAAGGCGCTGATCCCTGCCGAACCCATCACACTGCCGGAAACCGTGAACAGACTTCCCGAGCCGTTGGTCCATGTCTGGCTGCTGCCCGTGACCACGGGAACGTTGATTGTCACCGGGCCCGCGCCGGCGGCAATATTGATGCCTGTGCCGGCAGCATTGCCGGTGTAGGAGCTATCCGAGGCGGTGTTGCTGTCTCCATTGGCATTGATGGTCAATACGCTGCCATCGGCATTGATGGTCGTGCCCGCCCCTTGTGAATTGAAGTTCAGGCTGTTGATGCTCGTATTCGCCCCGAGCGTCGTCGCCACTGCGCTGCCACTCTGCGTGCTTGCCGAAAAAATCACGTCGGTAGTCACGCCGGGCGTATTGCCGGCATCGGTTGCTCCCGCAAGATCGGTGGACCAGTTGGTACTGCCGGAGCCAATCGCATTCCAGACTGAACTCACGCCGCCCTTGTAATAGGCCACGCCGGGAACTGCAGTCCCGGCGATCGTCAGCACCACCGTAGAGCCGGTGATGGTCAGCGTGTCGGTATTCGCCCCAACCTGCAACGAAGTCACGCCCGCCGATCCGCTGCTCAGTGTGAAGTTGCTTCCCCCCACGATGCTGCCTGCGTCAAACAGCGTGTAAGTACCCAGAATCTGGGAGTTCACCGTGATCAAGGCGCCGCCGGAATTCACCGTGAGAGTGCCGGAAAACAGGCCGTTCGTCCCAAGGTTCACCACCTCGACGTTGTTCGCAGTATTGATGGTGTAACCCACCGTGGCATAGTTTGCCGCGCCGAAAGCTCCCGTGTTGCCGAGCGTGAGCCCGTTTGCCAGGGTGAGAGATGTGCTATTGCTTGCGCCACTTAGGGAAAGCGTGCTGCTGCCGCTCATTGTCACCAGGCCACCAATCAGACCGGTGGTCAGATTATTGCCCAATCCGGTCAAACCGGCCCCTGCCTGCACGGTGACGGGCGAATTCAGGATCGCGCCAGTGACGTTGAGCGTGCCTGCGCTGACTGTGGTCGGCCCCGAGTAAGTGTTCGCGGTGCCGGAGAGCGTCAATGCGCCCGCGCCGGTCGTGACCAGCGCGAGGTTATTCTGGTTGGCTCCGCTGCCGCCCAATTGGGCACTATAAGCTACCGGGCCCGCAGAGTTGAGGGTAAGCGTCGAGGAAATGGTGCTGTTACCGCCCACGATGGCATTGCCCGACCCTGTTCCCGCGATTTGCACGTTTGTGGAGCTCAAGGCCTGGTTGAACGCGCCGGAGCTGTTGCCCAATTGCAGGGTGCCGCTGGTATTACCGACATTCTCGCCGAGAATCACCGTGCCCGTGGTCAACAAGGCATTGTTGGCACCCACCACCAGGGTGCCCCCGTTGGAAATGCTGGTCACGCTGTTGGTGTTGGTACCGCTGAAAGTCTGGACTCCGCCGGTGACAGCCAGAGTGGTCAAGCCCGTGCCGTTCCGCACGCTGCCTGCAAATGTGCCATTCACCGCTACGTTATCGGCGTTGGTTCCGGTGATCGTGAGCGTGCTCGCGCCGGTGTTGGTCACGATGTTCGTCCCGGAACCCGCACTGGTCAGCGCCGCGATGCTCTGGTTGAAGCCACTGAGGTTGTAGGTGTTGGTCACCGCCGCGTCCGAGCTGGAGCCGGTGGTGAGCACCGTGCCGGTCGGCAGGGCGTTGTTGGTCCCGTTGAGGAGCGTGCCGCCATTGTAAACCACAGTCGGCCCGAAGTAGTTATTGTTCGTGGCGCTCACCGTCACCGTCGCCCCGTTCACATCAAAGTCCGAGTTGAATGTCGAGGAATTGCCCCCGGTGATCTGGCCTGTGACATTGAAGCTGCCGCTGGCGAGCGTGAGGACCGTGTTCGCCTTCGTCAATGTCCCGGTCAGGGTCAGCAATCCGCCACCGGTATTCTTGATGGTGTCGCCGCCGTTGCCCAAGGCGGAAATGTTCTTGTCCAGCGTGCCGGTGCCGCCGGTGTACTGCAGTGTGCCGGAGGAAGTGGAGGCAACGCCCAAGGTGACTGTTGTGCCCGATGTTCCGGAACCCAACGCCTGGGCGTTGGTGCCTGTGGCAACGGTGTTAATCAACAGCAATCCGCCATTGATACTGGTAGTGCCGCTGTAGGTATTGGCGCCGGTCAGGGACAAGTTTCCAGTGCCGGACTTGGCCAAGTTGAAAGCGCCACTAATCACGCCGGGCAACGTCAATGTGCCACTGCCAAGGGTGGTAATCGTACTGCTGGCGGTCAAAGTCACCGTGCCCGAGCCGAGGTTCAAGTTGTTCAGGCCAGTGCCTCCCAATGCTCCGTAAGTGAAGCTGCCGCCGATGCTGACGTGTGGATTGTCCGTCAATGTCACGGCCGCTCCGCTGGTATTGTTAACCGTGCCGCCGTTGATCGTAAAACTGTTTCCTGCTCCAACACCGCCGATGGCAGTGTTGCTATTGAGGTTCAGCGTGCCCCCGTTAAGAACGGCATAGACGCCATTATTGGTGCTACTGCCACCATTCTGCCCATTAGCCATGGTCAAGGTGCCGTTGTTGAGCGCAATTCCCGACCACCGATTGTTACCTGTCGTCCAATTGCCGTTGATCAGCAATGTGTTGCTGCCCGCGTTCACAGTCAGGGTAGGACCGTTTGCGTTGCCATTGTAGTTCACCCCGGCGTTCAGCGTCATGTTGGCGCCGGTTAAGGTGATGGTGCTACTAGCCCCATTACCGTTGTTCGCCAAATTCAACTGGGAGCTGAGCAGCAGGGTGTCGCCGGATGTGCTGCTAACCGTCAGGCTGTTTCCGCTGTTGGCCGTCCCAATCGTAAAAGCATTCGCCAACGTGAGCGTTTTTCCAGCGCCCGCACCGGTAAGCTGGTTGACCGCGATGGTGTAGGCACCACCAGCCGCGCCGGTAGTGCTGGCGGGCGTGAAGGTCCCGGTCACATCCGAGTTAAGATTGAGCGTCGCGCCAGTTCCGAGCGTCAGCGCCGAGCTGCTGCTCATCGCCTGCGTGCCGGAGAATTGAAGCGTGCCTGATGAAATCGTGGTCGCGCCGCTGTAGGTGTCCGTTCCAGAAAGCACCACCGCGCCCGTGCCGGACTTCGTGATCCCGAAGCCACTCCCGGTGACATTGCCGCTTACCGTAAGGGCATTGGCGGAGTTGTTCGTCCATGTCTGGCTGGCACCCAGGACGACGTTCGCACTGATGGTATTCGAACCGGAACCCGCCGCCACCGTGATACCGTTTCCGGCGGCATTGCCGTTCAACGCCGCCGCGTTGATCGTTAATGTGGATGCCGCGCCCCCGGTCCCTGCCGCGATCGTGCTGCCGGCGGTGTTGCTGGTGCCGGTGCCGCTGAAGGTGAGCGAATTGATGGTGAAAGCCTGGTCCAGCGTCGTGCTGAGGTTCGCCGCGCTGTTCGCCGTGAAGGTGACGTTCGTATTCAAATCAGGACGGACAAAGGTATTGTACGTCCCGGCTGCATCGAAGGTAAAATTCGAATTAGTGCCGCCAGTCAGCGTCGCCCAACTGTTGCCTTGGCTGCCTGTCCAGAACGCCGTCGTCGCGCTGGCAGTGCCGGACACGAACGATGCGATTTCGCTCGTGGCAGTCGAGGTTCCGAGCGTCAGATGGAAAATCGTGCCCCCGATGTTGTAATTCGTGACGCCGCCCAATATGAAGTTCGTGTTCAAACCGCTGGCAGCGGTAATGAGGGTGTAGGTGTTCGCGCTGCTGGAAGGTGCGGCAATCGGGGAGATATTCAGGAAGGCGCCGCCGGCGCCAACCGTGGCGGATCCGGTGATGGCCAACTTATCCGATGTTCCGCTTGCGGAGCCAATCTCGAGGGATAGCGTCGGCGAGGCCCCGCTGGCGGGTGCCAGAGTGGAGGCCCCCGTAACATTGAAGGTGCTGGTAAAGCCGTCAACCATCGTAAAGACCGTGCCCGCTCCCAGCGAGAGCGAGCCAGTGAGCGCATTGGTTGTCGCGCTGGCGTTTTGCTTGATCGCAAAAGTGCTGCCAGCATTGCTGACCGTGACAGCGGTGGCGGCCAGATTGCCACCGTTGCCCAGCGCCAGCGTGCCACCACCGTTCACCGTTGTCGCGCCCGTGTAAGTGCTGTTCCCTGTCAGAGCCAGCGTGCCCGTGCCGCCATAGTTCACGGTGAGCGCATTGGCGCCGTTTTGGACAAGCGCCCCGGTACTGATATTGCCCGCACCCCCGTAGGTTAAGGTGTAAGGCAAGGCGAAATTAATGGTGATCCCCCCCGGCATCGAAAGGGTGACCCCGGCGGTGTTGGAGTTGATCGCCGTATTGTTGAAAACATTCAGCGCGCCAGTACCCGAAGATCCGGAGCCAAGCTGCAAGGTATAGCCATTGGAGCCGGTAAGATTGAACGTCGGCGCGGTCGAGCCGAGCCCGAACTGGCCCATGTTGGCAAGTATCAAAGTGTTGCCGGTTCCGCTGCCGTTGTTGCCCACGAAAAAATTGTAGGTGCCATTCCCTGACTCCACCACGCTCGTAGGAGCAAACACGGTGTTATTGGTGTTGCCCAGGAGTTCCAGGGTGGTACCGACGCCCAGCGTGACCGTCGTCGAGGCACTCAATGCCGCAGAGGTGCCACCCGCCGTGTTGCCTGCGTTGGCCGCCAAAATAAGGGTGCCCCCGCTGAGCGTCGTCGCTCCGGTATAGGTGTTGGCTGCGTTGAGAACCAGGCTGCCGGTGCCGGCCTGGGTCAAGCCGCCGGTGCCAATGATCGCCGCCCCCGAGAAATCGGTCCCCTGCGTTACCGTGTTTGACCGGTTGAACGTCAGGGTGCCATTATCGGTGATCGCGCTGCTGGTCGAGAGCGAGCCGGTCGTCCCGCCACTGCCGATCTGGAGCGTGCCGGCGCCAATGATCGTGGCACCGGTGTAGGTGTTGGCGCCCGTGAGCGTCAGCAGGCCGGAACCGGCCTTGACAAGGCCGGTCGCCGACGTGTTGTCCGCAATGATCGAGGCGATGGTCAACCCGTTGGTCGCATTGTTCTGCGACACCGTCAACTCGTCACCCGATGCGCCTTCCAGCGTGCCGCCGGTAATGGTGGAGAGGTTGTTGGCGACCGTGGAACTGACCAGGATGCCACCGGTGTTGATAACGTTGGTTCCGGTGAGGGTCAGCGTTTCCGCAGCGGCAGTGTTGAAGCGCAACGTATTAACTGTAACCGGGCCGGTGAGGGTCGGAGCGCTGGTGACATCAATGTTTTGACTGCTGGCATAGTTCGAAGCAGTGTTCCCGTTGGCCGTCGTCGTCGTGTAGCTGGCGAGACCGGTGATGGCGCCGCCACTCACCGCCGGAGCGACAGCCCAGGTGTTGCCGCCAAACGTCGCATAACCTCCGAGGATTCCGCCCACATTGGTCGTGGTGGTGGTGTTGATCGTGCCCGTGCTGCCGAAATTTACCACGCCTGCGATATTGCGAGTAATGGAGCCAAGATTAATCGTATCGCCGGCAACCGCGGTGATCGCGGACAATCCGGCATTTATCGTTGTTCCGTTGAACGACTGGGTCGTGTTGCCGGTTTCGGTATAATTCAACGTGCCGCCGCCGAGCGCAAGAGCGCTGCTCGAGCTGATTGCGCCAGTCGCGCCGGCTCCGCCGAGATTGAGTGTGCCGTTATTGATCGTGGTGGTGCCGGTATAGGTGCTGGCGCCTGTGAGCGTGGTCGTGCCAAGGCCGTTGAAAGTCATCCCGCCGCTGGTGTTCGCAGCCGTCGTGATTGCACCGGTAGTCGCGGCGGTTCCGCTAAAGCCGGTCTGGGCTGTCAGGGTGTATCCTGTCGGGGCAACCGAATAATTACCCGGATTGGTAATCACAATGCCGGTGACAGCGCCTGTCGTGGGATCAATCGTCGCGTAACCCGTCGCACCGCTGCCCGTGCCGCCCGTGAAGGTTACCTTTGGAGGAACGGTATAACCCGACCCGGGCGTGGTTACGGCAACCGAGGTCACACCGCTGCCGGTCGGCGTCAACAAGGCTTGGCCGATGGTGATGTTCTGGCTGTTGTTGTCGATCGTGCCCCCACCGCTATTGACAAAAACGGAACCAAGGCTCGACAGGAACGACGTATTCCCGGCCGTGCCCGCCTTGAGCGTGCCCCCATTAAAGTTGAGCACCGCGCTACCGTTACCGCCGCCTGTATTAACGGCAGTGCCAAAGCCCAGCGTCTGAAGAGTGCCTCCATTCAAATTCAGGTAAGACACGTTGGTGCTGTTCGAGGAGGCACCGAAATTCGTGTCGTTCAACTTGACCGTGAGCGAGGGCGTGAGGAACTGGCCCGAGCCGCTGATCGTGACGGTGCTGGTGAGATTTCCAACATTTTGAAGACCTACCGCCAAGCCGTCGATGGCAGTATTGGTTGGAGTGCCGCCGCCAGCAATTTGGACGGTGCCGCCTGAGAGATTGAACACACCCGTTTGGCCCGCTGCACCGCGATCCATCAGGAAGAAGCTGCTGCCAGTGTTCGGCATATTGATCGTGCCGCCGCTCATGTCGAACTGGCCGAAGGTGCCGGCGCCACCGCTGCCGCCACCGACATCGAATTCACCGCCATTGGTGCCCGAGCCGTTCCCCAAGGTGACCGTGCCGCTTGAAAGTTTGTAGTAACCGAAGGCCCCTACCGCATTGGTGATGTTGAATTGTTGTTCACCGGCGCCGCTCGTGGTAATCGTGCCGCCGGATTGATAAACCGCAGCCGCGGAGGGATTGACGGTTCCCACGTTAATGCTCGAGCTTGTGTTGCTGCCAGCCGTCAAGAGCAGCTGACCAGCGTTGACGTTCGTCACCCCGGTGTAGGTGTTGGATGCATTGAGAGTGGTCGCGCCCGTGCCCGCCTGGGTGAATCCACCCGTGCCCGTGATGCCGGATGAGGAGAAATCCACGCCCTGCGTCACGGCATTGGTGCGGTTGAAGGAGAGGGTGCCGTTATCGACAATCGCGCCGGTGGTGGCCAGCGCGCCGGTGGTGGAGGCATTGCCGAGCTGCAGCGTGCCGCCCGAGTTGATGGTGGTCAGGCCGGTGTAGGTATTCGCCGCGGTAAGGGAGGTAGTGGAACCTGTGTCTTCGGTAAGAGCAAAAGCATGTCCGCCATCGCTGATGGTGCCGCTAATCACACCGGCGCCGCCTTGCGAACCGATCGTTGCATTGCCTGTCAAAAGCACATTCCCCGCCTGTGTGCCGCTTTGAATACGCAAAGCGCCAAAACCCTCGCTGTTGCCTGTGCCGATGATATCGACGAGGGAGTTGTTCGTGATGCCCGCAACGTAAAAGGTGGCACCGTTGAGCACATTGACCGTGGCCAGGGAGTTCAAATTCGGCGAAGCTGTGCTGATGGTGAACTTATTGGTGGCGCCACTGTTCGAAACATTGATCGTGCCGGTGAAGCCGTTCCAGTTCGAGGTCGTCAACTGGGTCGTCACTGCCCCTCCGACATTGATCGTGCCGCTGCCGGTGATGGTGTTCAGCAGGTTGGTAAGACCGGTGATATTGAGCGTGTTGGCGCCCACGGCAATCGTGCCCGTGCCCGCAGCAGTGGTGTTAGTGTTGAGGGTTACCGTGCCTGAAGTGATGGTCACGCCGCCGGAGAAGGTGTTGTTGCCGCTGAGCACCAGCGTGCTGCCGGCGCTGTTTTCCGTCACGCCGGAGACACTTGTGCCCACAACGCCCGCAAGCGTGACCGCGCCGCTCCCAGTGCCGAGATTCGAGATCGCAATGCTGCTCCCGCTGAGACCGATGCTGTTGTTGACGGTGATATTGCCGGTGCTGTTTGCACGGAAATTCAGCCCCAAGCCGGATGTGGAGGCGGTGATGGTTGAGGCGGAGCTGGTGCCGAGCGTGATCACCCCGGAAGAGGTCGATCCGATGTCGAGGCTGGTGTTTTGAATGACAATGTTGGGGTTGACGGTGAGCGATCCCGTGCCGTTCGTGGAAATGGCTGCGTCGCTGTTGCCGAAAATATTGTTCACACCGCCGGTGTTGTCGAATGTGAACGTGCCCCCGGCGGCAGTGACCGTGAAATTGGTTGTTCCAGTGTTCGTAAGCTGGCCGAGGGTTTCATTCACATCGAGGGCGATGGAGCCCGATGTGCCGATGCCCGTGCCGACGGTGGCAATATTCCCCGTGCCCGCGCCGATGCCGCCGCCGCTCCAGTTCGCAGTGGTGTCCCACGGTCCGTTGGTGCCTGTGATGATGGTGAAGGTGGTGCCGGCAGCCTGCGCTGAGTGACATGCAAACAATGCCGCCGCCAGAATCAAGAGCGCCTGCGTGCGCGTGTTTAAACACCGTTCCCTCCAGCGCGACACATTTTTGGACGGCACGGAGTCTTGCATGGAGTCGGATACAGAGTTCATGGTTTTTGCTGGGTGGAAGACTTTTACAAATTTGGGGATGTCAACTGCCCACAGCATAGGAGTAGTTTATCAAGTCACAATGGGTTTTCAGTTTACACTGGTGACTTCTCTGTAATCACGAAACCGTTTTATCTCCGGGTTTATTGAACTCACGAACATCCCGAACCGTACCGGCACACGGGGCTGTCCTGCGGTATTCCGGCTCCCTGAAACGCAACATCATTCCCCAGGGAACGGAGAAGGTCTCTGGTCAAGGTGCCTTGAAAATGCGGGGAAGGCGCCCTCGTCGCGTTATCAGGTCCCGTTTAGAAATTGCTTTGAACCTTTACATGACAGCACCTTACAGATAGATTTTTCAGTAACTCCCCAGCCGCGAATAAAGCGGTTCCCAAAGAACAATGAGTGAGCATATTTATACCCCTCGAATCAGCCTTCGGGACATCGCCAAAAAACTCAACCTGAGCCATTCCACGGTGTCCCTCGCCCTGCGGAACCATCCCCGGATCTCGGAACCGGTGCGCAAGAAGATCCACGAGACTGCGGAGGAAATGGGGTACCACCCCGATCCAATGCTCGCAGCACTCGCCCACTACCGTCAAGGCAAGGCGGAACCCCAGATCCACGCGGTCGTAGCCTGGATAAACACCTGGCCGAAACCGGAAAAATTGCGAAGCTTTCACGAATTCGATCTTTACTGGAAAGGGGCGATGGCCTGCGCCGAAAAATTCGGGTATCGCCTTGAGGAATTCGCCTGCGGCCCTCTGTGTTCACCCAAGCGACTCGAAACAATCCTCCGGACGCGCAATATCAGCGGCATCCTTATCCCGCCGCAACCAGTCTCCCCCGATTGGGCCGATTTTGCGTGGAAGGATTTTTCCGCGGTTCGTTTTGGCCGTTCATGCGTTTATCCGGCCGTGCAGGTGGTCACAGCCGATCAGATGGCAAACACGTTGCTGGCATTCAGGAAAACACGCGAGCGGGGCTACAAACGCGTCGGATTTGTCACACACACCAGTTCGTCGGAAAGAGGTCCGTTCTTCATAGCCGGGTTCCTCATGGCCCAGTTCGAATTACCCGAGGAGGAACGCCTCCCCGTTCTTGTTTTGGAAAATGTAAACTTCGAGTCCGATTCAAAAAAACTGGCTGCCTGGATAAAGAAATACAAGCCGGATGCGATCCTGACAGCAGCGGCCGAGATGCGTCAAATGTTGGAGCGTATCGGATGCCGGGTTCCCGGGGATATCGGTCTTGTCGTCGAGAGCGTGCTGGATGGAAATTCCGATACCGGGATCTATCAGAATCCGGAGGAGATCGGTCGCGTGGCTTTCCTCGTGGTAATGTCGCTGATCAACGATAATGCGCGCGGCATCCCGCCGGTTTTCCGCCAGTCACTCGTATTGGGTGAATGGCGGGATGGCCATACCCTGCCCGATCGCACCATCACCGCTTCCGGGCGCGTATCCAAAAAATCATCGCGCGTGGCGGCAACTGTCGAAATTTAGAACCTTGGTTACGACCGTGGCATTCCTGCATGGTCCTGCATGGTGATGCCGGGCCTGCTGCGAGTAATTTGGGTCACCAGTGTGACGAACCTATCATTTGTATTTACCACGTAACATACGGATGTTCGCTCCCAGTATTAGGTTCCCCCATGACTACCGATCATTGATCCTGCGCCCCAGCTTTATCTTGGAACATAAGGAATAACCCTCTCATTTACGCATTAAAAGAAAAACTAAAAGCCGGGACATGAACGACACGTTGTCACAACGAATGAATGCTGAAACCAAAGGATTCACACTGGTTGAATTATTGGTGGTAATCGCATGCATCGTATTGATGATGGGGCTGCTTGTTCCGGCGTTTAACGGTATTAAAGGCGGCCAGACTGTCACCGCCACCAACGACAACATCGCCGGCCTGCTCGAACAGGCGCGTGCTTACGCCATGGCGAATAACACCCATGTGTTTGTCGGCTTTGAGGAGACCAATGTCTCTGTCCCGTCATCGACTAATCCCCAGGCTCCTGGCACGGGCCGGGTCGCCATGGCCGTGGTTGCTTCCAAAAACGGAACCAGCAACTATAATATGAATCCGGATATCGCCACAAGTTGGAACTCCGGATACGCAAATGGGGCCTTGCTTACCCCAATCTGCCCGCTTCAGCATTTTGAAAACATGCATCTTTCTGTAACTGCCCTGGGTTCATCCGGCAATATGGCCCGGCCACCCGCCGCTTCCGGTTTTCAGGTCGGTAACAGCGGCTTCGTTTCACTGACTTCTTTTGACTGGCCGTTAGGCAAGGGAATCGGCACTGGACAATACAGTTTTGTAAAAGTCATCGAATTCGACCCGCAGGGCGTGGCCTGGTATCAATCAGCATCCAATACCAACACGATGGTCCAGTATCTGGAAATCGGCCTCCAGCCGACCCACGGTACTGTGATCAGCCCGTCTTCGAATGGTGCTGTCATCCAGATTGATGGAGTAACAGGTTCAACCCATATTTACAGGCCATGAAGATAAAAGTCCGTCATACAGCCGGTTTTTCATTGGTCGAGGTGACGCTTGCCCTTGCAGTCACGGCTTTTTGTCTGGTTGTTATCTTTGGCCTGTTACCAGTGGGACTCAACAGCAATCAGAACTCCATCCAGCAGACTGCGGCAGCAAACATTGCCAGGGCAATCATCTCCGACTTGCGCGCCACTCAGATCTCCATTCCCGCTTCCACAAGATCGACGATGTTCCGCATACCGATCCCACCACCCGGCGTGGGAAGCGCCTTCCGCACGCTTTTTTTGCGCGAGGACGGATCAACCGGCACCACGAGGATCGGCAGTAATGCCGATCCCACACAGAACCCCAGGTACCGTGCAACGATTTATTTCACACCTCCGGCAGCGGGACAACGGACGGCCACCACTCTCCGCATTCTCATTACATGGCCCGCAATGGCTGACCGCATTGCGACCAGTCAGCCTGGCGCCTACACCGGCTCGTATGAAATTTCCACCACACTGGATCGCAACTAGGATGAAAAAAAACACGCGCCTCTTCACCTCCAGCGCCGGATTTACGCTGGTGGAAATGCTCGTTGCCACCGTGGTGCTCGTTCTTTTGGTCGTGTTGGTGAGCCAGCTCACCAATAGTGCCGTCCTGACAACTACGAACAGCCGCAAGCACATGGACACGGACAGCCAGGCGCGCACTGTCTTCGATCGCATGGCCAGTGATTTCGACAAGATGGTCAAACGTTCGGACGTGGACTATATCTTTTATAAAAATTCCCCCGGTCCCGCAGGATCACCGGGCGTAAATGACTCCTTCTTTTTCTACAGCGAGGCACCCGGCTACTTCGATAATCCACCGCCCCTTACCGCTCAAGGCACCGCTTCGCTGGTCGGTTATCGCGTTAATAATGATAACCCTTACTATCCGGGTTTTCCGGTACTCGAACGGCTAGGGAAAGGATTAACCTGGGACGGCGTTACTTCCGGCACAACACCGGGAGGGCCCGTTTTTCTGACCACATTAAGTGGTAGCGCCATACCCGCGAGCACCGGCTATTTGGACGGCAACTGGACTACGCTCGGAACTGCGGCACAAAATTATTCCGATGGAACCGATCCGGACTATCACGTGTTAAGCGACCAGGTCTATCGGCTGGAAATTGCGTTCCTGCTCACTGACGGCTCCACCTCCTCCATCCCGGTCACCAACCCCGGGTCGTTTACAAATAATCTGTCCGCCTCGGCCCCCCCCACTTCCAGTAGCGATAATACGCAACACTTCGCGCCGGGTTCCCGTTGGTTTGATACAACTGGAGGCAGGGGTTATATCTGTACAAATTCATCCACGGGGGCCGCGGTATGGAATCCGATTGGGATCAAGGACATATCCGCCGTCATTGTGACGATAGCGATTCTGGATGCAAACAGCCGCAAGATCATCAATAATGCAACCAATATGGTTGGAGCCTTGCGTGATCCTGTTCCCGCAGATTTTACCACCTTCCCTGCGAACGTGATGGCTCAGAGCTGGCTGTCGGCGGTCAATTCGGGTTCTTTCGCTACCAACAGCGGCATTCCCCGGACCGCTGCGTCCCAGGTTCGAATCTACCAGCGCTATTTTTACATCAACGGAATCACCAAATAAAGACTGCGATCTCCCATTTTACCTCTCTATCGATATGGGTCCGTCCGGATAAAGTGAAAGGATGACACCCTTATCATGAGACTCACGACCATAAAGTTTGTTTTAATCCTTGCTGGGCTGGGATTTTCCGGCGTCCTCAGGAAATAAAGCTCATCCCGACTCATCATGGGCGTTAGACCGAGTCTTCCTCAACAACCTGCACTCCGGTTCGAAAGCTGCCCCGAAGGAATAATGGCGGCGGCTTCCGCAGGTTTGCCGCGCCGGCCACAGTTATTGAATTTGATTTACCAATGACCATCCTCACTCTCCGGACATCCCTCCACGGCCTGGCACTTGCCTGCTCACTCGCCATGGTCACCAATGCACCCGCTGAACTTCCGCCGCTTCCACCGATGCCTGCAATTCCCGTGCCCCAACCAGCCGACAGCGTGCCGATGGCGGATTCCAAATCGGCACCCGAAGTGAAACTGGATATTCCCATTGAATCCGGCCCCTTCGAGCCCACATGGGAATCCATCGAGAAAAACTACCCCGGCACCCCGGACTGGCTGCGTGAGGCAAAGTTCGGCATCTGGGTTCACTTCGGACCGCAGGCTTCCGGTCAAAGTGGCGATTGGTATGCCCGGAGACTCTATGTGCCCGGCACGACCGCTTACAAAAATCATCTCAAGAACTTCGGCCATCCCTCCGAGGCGGGATACAAGGAAGTTCTGCGTGACTGGAACCCAATCAAGCTGGACCCCGCAAAACTCGTCGCGATCTACAAGGATGCCGGCGCACGCTTCCTGATTGTCCAAGGGGTTCATCACGACAACTTCGACCTCTGGAACTCCCGTTACCAGCCGTGGAATTCCATGCGCCTCGGGCCCAAGCGTGATCTTCTCGGCGAGTGGTCGCAGGCCGCCAAAGCCGCCGGGATCCGATACGGCGTCGCTTTCCACCACGAATATTCCTGGTGGTGGTGGCAGACCGCGTTTGGAAGCGACAAGGAAGGCGGCAAGGCAGGTGTTCCTTATGACGGCAATCTGACTCTGGCCGACGGCAAAGGGAGATGGTGGGAGGGACTCGATCCCCGCCTCCTCTACAATATTGATCTCCGCGAATACACAGGTGTGACGAAGGCCGCCTACTCCCCCTGGAGCCCTCCTCCCGCCGGCATTTTCACCCGCCACCCCGACTACGCGAAGTGGTATGCGACCCGGTGGGCACTGCGCATAATGGATGTGGTTGATCAGTACGATCCCGACTTCATCTATACCGATGGCACCGGTCCGCAGCCTTTCAGCGGCGATCACACCGGCACCGGCATCAAGGCTGACGCCACGCAGCACGTCATCGCCGACTTCTACAACCAGGCACTGAAAAGACGCGGCAAGGTGGACACATTCAGCATCATCAAATTCCGTCCCAAGACCAATGGCACCGTCAACACCGAGGAAGGCGGCATTCCCCCCGACATCAAGATCGATCAGCCATGGATTGCTGAAACTCCGGTGGGCGATTGGTATTATGGCCCCGGCTTCACTTACGACTCCGGAATGGTCATCCGTTACTTGCTCGAGGAAGTCTCACGCGATGGCAATGTCGCCATCTGCGTCTCCTTGCTGCCCGATGGTTCACTCGACGAAGGGAGCACGCGGATGCTCAAGGAAATCGGCGAATGGATGCGCCGCAACGGTGAGGGAATCTACGGCAGCAAAGCGTGGGTGCGACTGGGCGAGGGCGAGAAGGGGAAACTCCATACCCTCCCCGGAGGAGCGCTGGGAAGAAAGCAGGCCGACTTCAAATTCAGCCCGCATGACTTTCGTTTCACCGTCGGCAGGGACGGTGCCATCTACGCCTGGTGCCTGACCGTTCCCGCAGCGGGCACGGACTTGAAAATCACCTCGCTCGGCACAGCCGCCAACCTGCTCGGCAAGCCGGTGAAATCCGTGACGCTTCTCGGAAACAAAGGCCAGGCACTCAAGTGGAAGCAGCAGGATGACGCTCTTATCATCACTTTACCGGATATGACGCCTTTCGCCACAGCCATTGGCTTCAGGGTTCAATGATCCGACGGGATAGAATCGTGATTTAATTATCTTATGACAGCTCGTTGCAGGCTCCTCGTCTTAATAATAATGCTCTCTATCCAGGCCGATGGGCAGACCGCTTCACCCGTGGTCTCAATTGATCCTGCGAGATCCCAAGGCAAGTGGCAGGGATGGGGAACTTCGCTTTGCTGGTGGGCCAAGGCCTTCGGTGATCGTGATGATATAGCCGATTTGCTCTTCACAATGAAGAGAGTGGATTTTCAAGGAGAAAAATTGCCCGGCCTCGGTATGAACATCGTTCGCTATAATCTCGGCGCGTGCAGTTGGAACGAAATCAACGGCGCAAAAATGGTTGTCGGAAAAACAATACAGCCTTTCCGGCAAATGGAAGGTTTCTGGCTTGATGGTAAAAACGAGGACCCCGCCTCGAGAAGCTGGGATTGGTCTGTGGACGCGAACCAGCGCTCGATGTTGCAAAAGGCCCGCGACCGCGGCGCGGATTACTTCGAGATCTTTTCCAATTCGCCAATGTGGTGGATGTGCAAAAATAACAACCCTTCCGGACAGGAAAAACCGTCTCAGGAAAACATTGCTCCCGAAAATTACGCAAAATTCGCGACTTATCTGGCCACTACCGCCCGCTACGCAAAAGACCATTGGGGAATCACATTCACCTCGGTCGAGCCCTTCAACGAACCCAGCGCCCGTTACTGGATCGCGGACGGCAAACAGGAGGGCTGCTACATCAGCGCAACGTCGCAGGCCGCCATCGTGCCCGTGCTGCGCGCGAAACTCGATCAAGCGGGCCTGCAAACGATGCCGATCGCCGCCTCGGACGAAAGCCTTTATGATAGCGCGATCACCACCTGGCAGGCGTTTCCCCCGGAAACGAAAGCCATGGTCAGGAACGTGAACGTGCATGGGTACCAATATGCCGGCGGTCACCGGGACGTGCTCCATGAACTGGTGTCGAAGGATGGCAAACAGCTCTGGAATTCCGAGTACGGGGAGAGCATTGGAACGGGTTTGTTAATGACGAAAAATCTCCATCTTGATTTTCGCTACCTGCATCCCACGGCATGGTGCTTCTGGCAACCCTTTGATGGCAAAGGGTGGGGTGCCATCACCACGGACCTGCCGGGGAAAGTTTTTCAGCACGTGAATCCCAAATATTTCGTCCTGGCCCAATACACGCGGCATATCCGGCCTGGCATGACTATTCTGACGACGGACGATACGGACACGATAGCCGCCTACGACCAGACGAAGCACCAACTCGTGATCATCGTGCATAATCTCTCCGGAAAAGAAGAGGAAAAGATCTATGATCTCTCCAAATTCGATCTTCCTGACGGTGCGGTTTCGCACTGGATCACCGAGCCGAACGGAAGCACATTTTACCAGGAGCAAAAGGATTTGAATATTGCCGGCAAGCGCGTGCATGTGATGCTTCCGGCATCTTCCATCCATACCCTCGTGCTGGATCATGTGACCACTCCTTGATTCATCCGGATGAGCACTTCCTCCGAAATGAAACAGTTTCACCATGAGACTGCGAAGAAAGACCGGGTTTCCTTGCGCGAAAAAATCGGTCTCGGCTTTGGCCGCGTAGTTACTGATGGAACGCACGGCACCCTGCATGTGCTGATCAATCCGGTCTATAATATGACGCTCGGGGTGAACCCGGCGCTCATCAGCACCATCATATTTATTCAACGGATCTGGGATGCAATGCTCGACCCGTTTTTTGGCCAGTTCTCGGATAACTTCCGCTCAAAATGGGGACGTCGGCGCCCATTGCTTCTACTCGGGGCTTTTCCGGTTTCCGCATTATTTGTCTTGCTGTGGTGGTTTCCTCGCGGGGCCGGTTCCGGTCATCTCTTCTGGCACCTGTTGCTCGTCTCGCTGGGATTTTACGCGGCGTACGCCATGTATACGGTGCCGCTCAATGGACTTGTCGTCGAGGCTACTGATGATTACCACGAAAGGACACGGCTGGCCGGCATTGTGCTTGCCTTTGGTTTCGCCGCACAAATCGGCAGCCAGTGGATTTTCCCGCTTACCCAGGCGTCATTTTTTTCAGACAGCATCACAGGAGTCCGCTGTGTCTCGCTTGGATGTGGTGTCCTGTTCCTGCTCGCGGCTCTGGTTCCCGTGGTGCTCTGTCGCGAGCGGCTTTATGAGAAAGTCACGGCGAAGCAGGCGCGTGTTCCCTTCCGGGCCAGTCTCAAAGCAACGAGTGGCAATAAAGCGTTCATGTCACTGCTTTGCGCCCGCGGGGTGTTCAGCTTTGGATACAATGTGGTCGGTGTTCTGGGTGGTTATATGCAGACTTATTACGTTTTGGGCGGCGATATCAAACGGGCAGCTCCGATTGCAGCCGTCATCGGCTCCTCGTTTCACATCGCGGCGATCATCATGTCGTTACTGGTGTATCCGAGGGTCGAGAAACACTTGGGAAAAAGGCGCACGATGCAAATGGCTTGCTGCATTCTCCTCATCGACTGCCTTGCAAAATACTGGCTTTACAGACCGGGTTACGCCTGGTTTCCGATTGCCGTCATTATCATGAACGGAATCGCTAATTCAGGGGTGTCGCTGATGTGCATTGCCATGCTCGGCGATATCGCCGACCAGGAGGAATACAGGACCGGTCGGCGAAGCGAAGGCTTGTTCGTCGCGTTGCTGGCCTGGTTTGAAAAAGCGGGTAACTCGCTCGGCTCATTCCTTACAGGATTCATCCTCGTTTGGATCGGGTTTGATGCGAAACTTGGTGGACAAACAGGGCACACCCTTTCTCTCATGAAATGGTGTTACATGGTTTTTCCAGCGGCGGGCGCTTTGCTCACACTCTATTTTATCAACCGTTACGACCTGACCCAGGAGCAAACTTATTTGATCAGAGATGAACTCGCCCACAGGCGGACGGCGGGCTCGGAAAGCGGATCAAATCCGCTTATCGCCACGGGATTAAGACACCCCATCTGAATCAGAAATCAACCCTGTCAGCCTGTCACCTTGCCCTCCTGAAGACATCTGGCATTGGACATTCGGTTTCCAGTGTAACGGGAAACCACGTTGATCGGGCTATTGCGGATTATATATTTCCTCCGGCCTCGGATGTTAAAATCAAAGCCTCTCCTGTCATTCCGAACGCACCATTCGGCTTACCGAGCTCTAGTATTTCCACTGAATAATCATATTAACAGCGCAGAAAACTTGACAGGATTTTTCTTTTGCGTTATATTGAAGTTAATAATAACAAACTACGAACACATCAGGACGCGAATCCTTTTTACCTCAACTACTTCCAACTGACAAACGGGCAAATTCGAAAACACACTTTTTTTCCGAACGAACCCAATTTTTACTCTGTTGAGTCCAAAAAAACGAACCCAAACGAACCCATTTCAAAGCCATTTTGAACCCAAAAAGAGTATCGAAAACCCCCAGTTTCCTCTGTTTCTCTTGTTAAAATCTGTCCAGCCCAGTCAAGGCGCGGCAGAGTAAAAACGACGCGCTCAAAAATATGAAACCCTGGAAAGAACACAAAACCGTGAACGAATCCAAAATCTTCCTCTTTCCGCCCTCATCCCTCCACCCCTCCTTTTTCTCCGACTTAATCCCAGTTAATCCGACTTAATCCGACCAAACAAAACTATGGAAATGAACTTTCGAACCCAAAACCTGGGATGATGGAGACTCTTCTCACAGCTTCTAAGATCCGTCACGTTGACTCCGGTCGGCAAAAAATAAATGTGCTTCCGCGATTCACTATATCTTACGACCTATTATGCGCAGGTCCGATCCATTTCTAAATTTGTTTATTTTAACCCATGAATACATACAAAAATCACTCACTACGTTTCGTCCTTGTCGGTGTCTTCTTGCTCGGTCGGCCATTTCTCTTCGCTGAAACCTCTCCAGCCTATTGGCAGTGGGCGCAAACCCCGCCCATGGGATGGAACAGCTACGATGCCTGGGGCACCAGTATCACGGAAGAAGAAACTCTGGCCAATGCCCAGTACATGAAGGATCACCTTCTCTCACATGGCTGGAAATATGTGGTGATTGATGCTCGCTGGTATGACACGATTTCCTCCTATAATGACCGCGACTTCAATAAAGAACGTGTCGGCGCGAAGCTGGCTGCCGACGAATTCGGGCGAATGCTTCCGGCGCTGAATCGCTTTCCTTCGGCAGCGAATGCCCAGGGCTTCAAACCACTGGCCGACCGGATTCACGCCATGGGATTGAAATTCGGCTTCCATATGATGCGCGGAATTCCACGTCAGGCGGTGAATGCCGGGACACCCATCGAAGGCAGTGCGTTCACGGCCACCGACGCAGGGGATCCGAACAACAAATGCGGCTGGTGCCCCGATATGTTCGGTGTCCGCTCCAACGAAGCAGGGCAAGCGTGGTACGACTCGATGTTCCGGCTCTACGCCGCATGGGGACTGGATTTCATTAAGGTGGACGATCTTTCCAATCCTTATCACACCGGTGAGATCGAAATGATTCGCAAGGCAATCGACAAATGCGGACGCGCCATAGTGCTGAGCACTTCTCCCGGCCCCGCACCGGTGGCCCAAGCCGGTCACATCAAAATGCAGGCAAATATGTGGCGCATCTCAGGAGATTTCTGGGATCGCTGGCACGATTTGAATCATCAGTTCGATCTTTTGGCGCAATGGGAGGGCGTGGGCGGTCCGGGGCATTTTCCGGATGCCGACATGATTCCTTTTGGGCATATCGGGATCAAATGCACGATCGCTGGAAAGGACCGTCAAACGCGCTTCACACACGACGAGCAACGGACGTTGATGTCGCTTTGGTCGCTGGCTTCGTCTCCGCTCATATTGGGATGTAATCTGCCCGACATGGATGACTGGACACTGTCGCTGGTAGCCAATGACGAGGTGCTGGCCATCGATCAAGACGCCTTGGGCCGAGGAGCGAAGCGGGTTTCCCAAAAGGAGGGCCTGGAGATCTGGGTCAAGGACTTGAAGGATGGGGCTAAGGCTATTGGACTTTTCAATCGCTCCGATGCTGATGCACAGATCACGTTCAAATGGGGCGATGCGGGTCTGTCCGGCCAACAAAAAGTTCGCGACCTCTGGGAACAGAAGGATTTGGATGGGGCACCGGATCAAATCACCAAGGTCGTGCCCAAACATGGCGTCGTCCTTCTCAAGCTTTCACCCTTGTAAACGATGAGGGTTTTACAAAATAATTTGGATTCGCCCGTTATCATGGCAGGCCATAAAATCCCATTTGTTTTGGTTTTGCTTTGTCTTGGCTGCGTCGGAGCGACGCTTGGCAACGCTTCAGACAATGGTGACGGGACATTTACAAACCCGGTTCTGAACGCGGATTATCCCGACTGCGACGTGATTAGAGTTGCCGATGATTACTATTTTATTTCATCGAGCATGCATTTCTCGCCGAGCGACCCAATCCTCCATTCAAAAGACTTGGTGAACTGGGAAGTGATCGGCTACGCAATTCCGCGTTACGAGACGAAAATTTTCGGCCCAACCTACGACATGGGGGACGGAGATGCCTACGGGAAAGGAAGCTGGGCTCCGTGCATCCGTTATCACGATGGGACGTTCTATGTGCTATTCACCGTTCCGAGCAACGGCCCGGCTGCCGGGACAAGCTACATCAGTCGCGCCACAAATCCCGCCGGCCCATGGACGATCAATTCCCTGGGAGTTAATCTCTACGATCCCGGCCTTTTTTTCGACGACAACGGCAAGGTCTATGTGGTGCATGGCCAGCAAAGGATTTGCTGTACCGAGTTGACGCCCGAATTGACCGGCGTCAAAATTCCGCCCAAGGAAATTTTTCACGACAATGTCGAGGGCTCTCATGTTTACAAGAGAAATGGATTTTATTATGTGCTCAATCCGGGCAGCGGGAGGGAGCATTGCTACCGCTCGAAGTCGCTGTTTGGCCCCTACGAACATCGAGTGATCCTCGACAGCGGAGGTATCCATCAAGGGGGGATCATGGACACGCAAACCGGCGAGTGGTGGGGCATCTTTTTTCAAGATCGGCCCCCGCTGGGACGTATCCCAAATCTGGAACCGGTAACATGGATCGACGACTGGCCGATGGTGGGCGAAAACGGCAAAGGCGTAGTCACGTTTAAAAAACCGGATGTCGGGAAATCTTACTCGCCTGTTCCCATGAAGCGATCGGATGAATTCGATTCGCCGACTCTCGGTATGCAGTGGCAATGGAATCATAATCCGGTTGATAGCGCCTGGTCCTTGACGGAGCGCTCGGGCTACCTGCGGTTAAAGACCGCGAGCGTAGCCCCCTACTGGAGGAACACGCTGAATACGCTGACTCAGCGGGTGGTCTCACCCCGATCAGTCGTGACGACCAAGCTCGATGTTTCCGGGATGAAAGACGGTGACGTGGCCGGCTTGGGCGTAATGCAATCGGGACGATCCTGTATCGCCGTGACTCAAGTCGACGGCGCCCGCTCCCTCGAGGTGGACAGTGAAATATGGAATCGCCGCACAAAGCAAATCACCCGAACTGTGGCGATGACGGCGCCACTGACCGGCCACGACGTCTGGCTCAAAGCGGAGGCGGAGGTTTCAACCTCGGGCAGCAGAACGCAATATTTCTACAGCACGGACGGGCAGCAATTTACCCCGCTGGGCGACAAGCAACCGATGGTGCTTGATTTTTACGATGATTGGACGGGACAACGCATCGCCATTTTCAATTACGCCACGCAAGCATTGGGCGGTTCAGTCGATGTTGATTGGTTTCATTTCAATTAATGGAGGCCACGATGTTCATATCACATATCAGATATTTCTTTATTCTCGGAACATGCCTAGCCTTACCGTTAAGCGCCTCGTTACTCCAGGCGGATGATCAAGCGCCCAGATGGGGCGAGTCGCCCACCTGGGGCGATCAGGGGGATGGAACTTATCGGAACCCCGTATTGCCATCTGACTACAGCGATATCGATTGCATTCGAGTTGGGTCGGATTACTACGCCGTTTCGTCAACTTTCCAGTTTTCGCCCGGTTTTATCATTCTTCATTCCAAAGATTTGGTGAATTGGTCGATTCTCGGACATGTCGTTCCCGATATTGGTGTCATTGGGCCCGATATGACGTGGACGAAAATGAATCGTTACGGCAAGGGAATCTGGGCGGGAGCGATTCGCTTTCACGACAATAAATTCTGGGTCTATTTCTGTACGCCGGATGAGGGCTATTTCATGTCAACCGCGACGAACCCGGCGGGGCCGTGGGAACATCTCCACAAAATGGAGTCCTTCAGTGGTGGCTGGGATGATTGTTGTCCTTTTTGGGATGATGATGGTCAGGGTTACTTTGTCGGTACGCATTTTAAGGACGGCTACAAAATCCATCTTTGGAAACTGACGCCGGACGGTCGCGATGTCGTTCCCCAATCTGACTTGGTCATCCACCAATCACGCGGAAGCGAAGCGAACAAGCTCTACAAGATCAACCATATCTATTATCATTTTTACAGTGAAGACCGAGGGGCACAGGGCCGGGTCATGATGATGGAAAGATCCAATTCCATTACCGGGCCATATACAGAGAACAAGCAACTGAGCTATGCAGAGAGGCAGTTTAATGAACCTAATCAAGGAGGCTTGGTTCAGACAGAAGGAGGTGACTGGTACTTCTTTACACATCATGGCACTGGTACGTGGGAAGGTCGTTGTGACAGTCTTCTTCCGGTCACATGGATTGGCGGTTGGCCGATCATCGGAACACCTGACGGCAATGGAATAGGCCATTTTGTATGGTCGGGGAAAAAGCCGGTGGATGGCACGTCCATTGTAACGCCGCAAACCAGCGACGAATTCGATGAGACCAGCCTCGCTCCGCAATGGGAGTGGAACTATCAACCGCGGGACGACCAGTGGTCGCTCAGGGAGCGCCCTGGCTGGCTGCGTCTCCATGCGTTTAAGCCCCTCCAGGCCGATAATCTAATGAAAGCGGGCAACACGCTTACGCAACGCTGCTTTCGGACAAGTTCCAACGAGGTCGTGATCAAGCTCGATCTCAGCGGGATGACTGACGGTCAGAAATGTGGATTGTGCCACTTCGCAGGTACGTACTCGTTCCTCGGCGTGAGTCAGGAAGGCGCAACACTGTCCCTGATATACGACAGCAATGGCAAAGCCACTCCCGGGCCGGAAATCGTCGGGCATGATTTGTGGCTAAAATCGACCTGGAAGCTGGACGGAAAGAGTCAGTATTCCTACAGCTTGGATGGGGAGACTTTCACCGATTTTGGCGATCCATACCAGCTATCGTGGGGCAATTATCGAGGGGATAGAATCGGCATTTTCAATTTCAACAACAAAACGGACGCCGGATATGTTGATATCGATTTTTTTCATTACAATTACGCGGGACGAGCTCTCCATCAGCGACCCAAGTGAGCCACCCCTAATTCGTATGGGTAGTGCCGGCGGGTAGCAAAGTTAGTGAGAGTAGCGCCGCCGTGCCTGCAGCACTGCGGCTGTGTTGGTGTGGGTTATGCGCCTGCGACCGGACCAGGCAGCCGAGGTACGCTTACACAAAAAATGCGGACAGATGCACAGCAGGACGACGTCCGAGCGCGAGGCGCGCTGCCTGGCCCCGCCCCGCCCTCGCGTGATCCATTGGCCAATATGGGTGAACCCGCCGCTGGCTAGGGCAAAGGCCAAGTTATTTTCACTCACGGCACGGTCGCCATGATCCAGTTTTTCCGTCTCAGATTGCATCATCCAGCGGAAGTAGAAATTGACGCCAACCGTCCCTTAACCTTCGCTCCCCCGAATCTGGAACTGGAGTATTCGGTTTCCAGTGTAACTGAAAACCACGTTGATCGGACTATTGCGGATTATATATTTCCTCCATGAAATCGATTGTCCCCCTCATGATCGCTCTTTTGGCACTGGCATGTCCTCTCACATCCAGCGCGGGAGATAACGGAACAACTGACGCCGCTGTTTATTATCTTACGCAACGCATTTCCATAACCAACGATTCCGGCATTTTTAGCCTGGCTCCCGGAACGAAGTTATTTGTCACATCGAAGGTGGCGGATGGAATAAGAGCAAAAACCGAGGATGGAATGGTCGTACAGGTCAAGCTCAACCAAGTGACCACGGACCCGGGTGCTGCCACAAGGTTGGCACAGCAGGAGGCGGATGACGCCGCCGCGCGGCAAGCGAAGGCTGCCGCGGCAGCCCAGGCACTCGCCGACCAGCAACAACAGGCTGATTTGAAGCAGCAACAATTTCTTGACCAGATAGCGGCACTTTCGGCGACTTCTGGGACCACCTCATTTGCACGGATGCCAGGGTCGGATTTGGATAACCAGCCTCCAGCCACTTATAAATTGAACCTCCCACCGAAGAAAAAGAAATGATCCCCTGCCGCAGAAGCGGGATGAAGGCGACCATTCACCAGCAGGCGCGAGCCGGGGCAGCTTGTTTATTGGACAGGTAGAGGTCTGTAGGCCGCCGGATGCGGCGGCTTGTCGGAGCCAGGCAAGCCGTTGGCGACCGAATCATTTCGCAGATTCCTTGACTAACGCGTCTCCGATATAAATGCGGTAATCTTTGATGTGCCCTGTCACATTCGTACCAGCGCGGGGAGTATAGCGAAAACCGCCCATATTCACATTCGCACCCAAGTCGATTACCAGTTGGTGGGGATGATTTGGCTGCGAATTCTTCCATGCCGTATGCCAGTAACTTGCCGTTTGTCCGTCGATCGCATTCGAGGCTGAGCCGTCTTCGCCGCTTTTCTCTTCGCTGTCCACATAGGTGATTTTCCAGTTCAGATGCGAAATGGAGTTACCGGCGGCATCAAGCAAGTCCAGCTCCGCAATCGCTGTGAATGGTTTTCCATCATGTGCGTTGAGCGACTCGATGCAGAATTGCCTGCCCGTTACGGAATGCGGAAATCTAATCTCCTGCAATTCCTGGCCCTCGGGAAATGAACCAATGAAAACAGGATTCAAGCCCGCGACCAGCCGCGACGTTTTGGCAGAAGTGGAGTTTGCAAAATCCAGTTCGGGCCTGAGATTGCCAAGTATCGGTTTTTCCAAGCCCGCAACAACAGGAGCCTCGGGACCAAGCAAATCGAAAATCACGATTTCGTTCGCCCCGGCTTTCAACCACGCGCCGGGCAGATACGCGGTCTGCGTCGGGCCTATGTTCCAGAATCGCGCAAGGCAGTGCCCGTTGATCCAGATGACACCTTTCCCCCATTTGCTCAGGTCAAGAAAGGTATCGGCCGGCGTCGGCACATTGAAAGAGCCGCGCCAGAAACCAGGCCCTTTTTTTGATTCCGCTCCGGGCACTTTCCATTTCAACGCGGTGAGTTGCCGAGCATCAAGAGGCAGGCGGTAAATTTGCCATTCATCCCCAACGTTGGTTTCCGTTTTTGGTCCCGTTGCAAGCGTTACCGGACCGGAAAGCCCTTTCCGGTCATGCACCTCATTGCCGAAGTTCACATGCCCCATCGCCTCAACAAGAATGTCGAGCCTCGCATTTGTTTTACGCGCGGGGAGGGCAACCGAATAGGAATGTGAACGCCTGTCCATCACGCCCATTTGCACCCCATCCACAAATACCCACGCAAAATCATGCACCTGTCCAGCCTTCAATGTGGCCGCCGCCCCAGGGGGGAGTTGCGTCCGGTACAACACGCAGCCGTGTCCCTGATCGTATGCCTCCATGGTGCGCGGCGCAGCTTCTTTGATGGACGCGGGCAGATTGTCGAAAACACCGGCGGTTTCCGTCAGAACGAACGACGGCAGGGTCATCACCGGGAGAGGAGCCGGTGGGTCATGCAGCTTCTCTCCAGCCTGAAGATATTTTGAAATCAGATTCCGGGTGAGGTGGAATTTCTCGCCCGTCCAGCCCGCCTCCGAAACAGGTGCATCATAATCATAACTGGTTGTATCCGGCTTGAATGGCCGGTCCGCTCCCGACCACATTCCGAAGGTCGTGCCCCCATGCGCCATGTACAAACTGAAAGACATGCCGTTCCTCAGCATGTATTCGAGATCCTCAAGGTATTTCGGAGTATTTCCGAGATGATGCGGCGACCCCCATGTGTCAAACCACCCGGGATAAAACTCGCCGCACATCAAGGGTCCGGTCGGTTGCACCTCGCGCAACCTGGCAAATGCATTCCCGGCATCGCGCCCGAAATTGACCACGTTAAACAGGTCATCGCGCTTGCCGTTGCGCAGATCTCCCGCGGGATTGCACACAAAGAGAGGAATATCAAACCCCGCATCGATCAACGCCTGGCGCAGCTTTCCCATATACTCCGCATCCTTGCCATAGGAACCGTATTCATTCTCGACCTGGGCCATCAGGATCGGCCCTCCCCTGCTCACCTGCATCGGGCCAAGGACCCGGCCTACTTCCTTGAACCATGACGTTGCGGCAGCCATGAATTTCGGATCCTGCGAACGCAGCCGGATTCCCGGATCTTTCAACAGCCACCATGGAAGTCCGCCCCCATCCCATTCGGCGCAGACATATGGACCCGGACGCAGGATCACCCACATCCCCTCCTCCTGCGCGATCCGGCAGAATTCCGCGGCATCAGCCTGGCCGGACCAGTCGAATTTGCCGGGTGTCCACTCGTGATAATTCCAGAAAAGATAAGCACACACGGCGTTCATTCCCATGGCATGGAGCAACTGGATGCGATGCCTCCAGTACTCCCGCGGCACACGGGCAAAATGCATCTCACCGCAGCGGATTATGAAAGGTTTCCCGTCCAGAAGAAAATCGCGTTTGCCGATTTCAAAGGTATGGGGTGATTGCGTCGTAGTCACCGGTTGAGCGGACAAGGTGTTATAAAACTCAAGGACGATAAGCAGAATACGGAGAATCGGTAATTTTTTCCTCATACAAAAGATACAGTCGACGCCGTCAAAATCAGATGGCTTTCCGAAAGCTCGAGCGACAATTTCGCAATATTCCCGCATGTTTTTCCCATCCGGCTAAAAATCAGTGCGAGAAGATTGATACTGACGACGGACGCCATTTCCAAACCGGCCCATTGTCCATGTAAGGTGGATGCTCTCCAGGCGGCGGCGCATCAGAAGTTAGTCTGAATATGGGAAGAATAGGTAAACCCTGGGCGTTCTTCTGATATTGAACGCCTTCTTCTTCGACGAGCAAGCTGAAGTGAGTAATCCCCCCGTCATCGCCAAGTAGCACTTCCATATCGTAAAAACTAGCCGAACTCAGTGCCATTGCAGACCCTTTGGCGAAGCCTCTTGGAACCTTTTGAATTGAAGGTGAATTCGGGAATTTATAATCATAGTTCGCCACGGGTTTCCATGTTTTGTCGATTCCGAACTTCTCCTGATAATCCCAGGATCTATCCAACACAGTCTTCCCATCAAGTCTTACAATCAGGATATTATCCCCCCCACCGACAAAATGATAGACGCCGGTCTCAGGAGGCGAGATCTTAACCTTGTAAAGTGCAATCCAAAGTGCCGGCTTGACGTCTTTCTCCACTCCAAACGCCTTGGGAGCATTGACAGAATCCAACACAGGCACGAAAATCTGCGTTGCGTACAGAGGGGCAGGCGCTTTGAAATATCTGTCCAGAAAGCTTTCGTTCCATCCCCCCTGCAAGAATCTGTCGAGTTCATGCACAAATTTTTCAATATTATTAATGGGCGTTGGCCCCCTCCCGCTGGTTTGTTTCAAGTCATAAAATGATCCTTTAAAACCGTTTCCGGTACGAAATCCAAAAAACGGAACTGTGCCCCCTCCCGTACCGTCACTTGAACCCATCACTCCAATCGAAGGGGCCATGCCTACCCCTAGTCCACCCGTCCCTATCATCTTTGTGGAGGCGGCGTTGTTCATATCTGGCATAGCTGGCATCTCTGGGAGCGCTATTTTGGAAAGTCCCGTGGTCACGACCCGTTTGCTGGGCACGGGTGCGCTCATCGTATTCTGCTTCTTTGCCATCTGCACCTTGTGCTCGATGGCTCGCTGGCTCGGGTTCGGCGAGGGCGGCCCTCCGTGAAATGTCAGTTTCCGTTTCGCCGCAATCGTCTGCACCACGTAATACGTCGCCCCTACCCCGAACAGGATATGCGCAAGAATGCTGATGATCAGAAATCTCCCGCCAAAGCGTTCCTTTAATGTCTTCCTCAGCGGCGGAAGTGCCGCCTGGGCTGTCGTGCCACCTGCCGCAACCTGGGCAGGCACGGCAGGCGCGACGACGCGGCCCGGAGGTGGAATGGCGGATGGCTTGGACATTCCGGGAAAAGACGCGGCACCCTTCGGAAACGCCGCAACCGCACCCGCGGCAGTGACCTGGGAAACCCCGGAATTCCCATCTTTAAGCAGGGCGATTTCGGAAAGCAGGACCACCCGATGCACGATCGTGCCCACTCCCAGCCTCTTCAAGTCGTCTTCCGTGAGATGCGCAAGATCCTTGAAACTGATGCTCCTCTCGGCAAACCGGCCTACATACTGGCCAAATCCCCGGATCCTCAACCATCTCGACAATTCTTCCGCGTCCGCCGGGGAAGGATTATTGGAATCCATATCCGGTATCCTGCTCATTCTTCCTCGCTCACGGTAAATGTGACATTGTCTATTTTCGCCAGCGCAAGGGCGTCGAGAACATCCACCGTGCGGCTGTATTTCGCGTTCGGCTCGCTGATGATCGTCACCATTGCCGGCGCTTTTGCCGCGTCCGCGTTCTGCTTCAAACGCATCAGCGTCGCCTTCAACTGCGGTAGATCGTGGCTCGTCGCGGAATCGAACGGCTCGTCGTTAAGGGTGATTTCGCCATTGTCTGCGATCCCGATGATCTGCTCATCCACAAAATCCGTCGCATTCGACGTCTCCGCCGAGCCAGGCAACTGCGAGTTGAGTTCCTTCTCCACTTTCACCGCCCCGGCCATCACCATGAAAAACAGCATGATCACAAACACCACGTCGATCATCGGTGCGATCTGAAAACCGACGGTGCCCTCATTCAAATTGGTTTCCAGGCGTTTCATCGATTTATTCCTTGTTCACCGCGGAGAACGAAATGTCCGTGATGCCGGCCGTCCCGCATGAGTCCATCGCCTGGGATACATAAATCGCAGGAACGTCGCGATCTCCGCGGATCACCGCGCGAAAATTCGGGTTTGCCCCCTGGACGATCTTTTTATCTCCTGCGGCCTTTGCGTTCTTGAGCAGCGGCACAATATCCTCCGCCTTGGTGTAGGCCTTGTCCTCAAAGACAAACTCCACCTTCTTTGATTCCGGTTTCCATTTCACATTCACCACAGCTTCCGCACGCTGGTTGTCCTTTTTCTGGGCGTCCGGCGCCAGAGGCAGCTTGATCGTCTTGTCCACTTTCAGTACTTGGGCGGATGTGATCGTCATGAAAAAAATCAGGATCGTCAGCAGCACGTCGATCATCGGCGCCACCTGAAATTCCGGTTCTCCATCACCTCCGCCGCCGCCAGCCATATTAGTGAGTCCTCCGTGACATCGTTTGTTCCCTCATACTTCCTTTCAAGTGGTTGCGACCGCCTCCCCGCTTGCGAGCCAGTTCGGGATGGCTGCATAGAGCTCATCATCGCCGATATGCACTCCAGCCAGCGATTTGTAGGGCATCTTGCGGTAAAGACCGTTGATGATATCCTGAATTTCGTGGATGGCCCCACCGGCGCGGTTGCGCAGAAAATAATACGCTCCAAAGGCCGGGATTGCTATGAACAGTCCGCTTGCCGTGGCGATGAGCACCTCGCCGATCGCCCCCGCCAGAGCCGAGGGATCGCCGATGCCGGAGCTCCCCAGCGTGGCGAACGCCCTGATCATGCCCGTCACCGTACCGAGCAACCCAATCATCGGCGTGCAGACACCGATGACGGAGAGATAGCTGATCCATGTCTGCATCTTACCGTTTTCCTTGGCCAGTTCCCCCATCATTCCCTCCTCTGTGACCTGCTTACCTTCCCCCAATAGCGAGATTCCCACACGCAGCACGTTGGTCAGAGGCGATGGGTTAGTCTTGCAGTAGTTGTAAGCGCCCACGTAATCGCCCTGGCGGAAAAGATCTTTCAATGCCTGCGCATGTTGCGGCGAGGCTGCCCGTTTGCGCCCTGTACGGATGATTCCGTCACCAATGAGGTAAACGGTGAACACGGAACACGCCCCGATTGGGATCATCACCCAGCCACCTTCCTTGATTTGTTCCAACAACGTTTTCTTATGCACAGCGGACGCTGCATTCTTCGAGTCGTCTGCCGTCGGCGTGGCGGTGGCCGTATCATCGGCCGCACGCAGGGCGGATGCGGAAAGCAGCAAGGCAAATGCGCAGGCTGCACCAACGTGGAGGTTTTTTAGTTTCATGGCGGTTTATGTCTCTATGGGTTGCCTGCGGCCGGCTGATGTTCTGCCGCAGGTTTGCTGGTGATTTTTTTCAGCTCTATTTTTGCGATGGCTGTTTCGCGGGAATTGGGAAATTGGCTCAACAATTCATCAAATGTTTTTTCTGCGTCCTGCGGGTCATCAACACCTGCATATGCGCGCGCGCTGCCAAGGAGGGCCTGCGGCATCAATAATTTCTGGCCTGGATAAAAAACCGGCACGTGCAGATAGGCGACCAAGGCGGGATCAAAATCCTTGAGTGCAAGCATGCTGTCACCCTTTCCCAACCATGCGCGGGCGAGTGTTTCCTGGCTGGTGCTTGCATTGATCACCTCGTCGTAAGTTGCGATCGCCTTTTCGTGATCACCTTTCCGCGCCCAGCTTGCGGCCAGCATCACGCGCGCAAAGCGTACAGCCTCGGGATCGGAAGCAGCCTTCACGATCTCGTCCAATAGCGCCGTGGACTCCTGATCGCGCTGCAAACCAATCAACGCGCGGAGCTTCAATTCCGCCGACTGCAACCAGAAATTGCCTGGCACATCCTTGAAAGGAGAGAAGTAATCCACGACCGGTGTGATCTGGATGAGCGCATCCACAATCTTCCCCTGCTCCAGCAGCCCCCCGGCGGCCTTGATCTGCGGCGGCTCTGGAAAATCGATCTTCGCGATGATGCCCAGGGAGTAACCGATCTCACCCACACCCGTGCCCACCTGCACAGTCGCCATCACATCGTTTCCCGCCCGCCTGAGTGCTTTGGCGGTGGTCGTTGCGCCATCCTTGAAAGTGATGTTCAACCCCGATGGCTGCGGTGGCGCTGTTTGTGCGCGCGCCGGGATACCGGTGAAAATCAAAAGTACGCACAATAAAAATCCAGAATTCCTCTTCATCCCTTTCCGGCCTCCTGCAGACGCTTGCGTGCGGTTTGGGTTTCCTGGAAATTTACGAGCTTCTCATTGCGCAGCATTTCCTTGTATGTGTTCATCGCATCCTGGGGCTTGCCCAGTTTTTCAAAGCATTCACCGCTGCTCGTGTATGCCTTCGCCACCCAGGGCAGGAACCGCTGGTAGGCGACATATACGCGCTGATAAAATGCGATCGCCTCGGCATAGTTGCCTTGCTTCTGCGCAATCTCACCCAGCGAATAAATGCTGTATGCCGTCGTCTCGCCGCGCCATTCGCGAATCGATGATATCTGCCCGAATATCTTTTTCGATTCGTCCAGACGCCCCATTGCGAGCAGCGTCTTTGCCTTTCCAACGGTCACTTCCTTGAGCTTCTGCGAGGCACCGGCCTTGTCGATGGCATCGTTGAAAAGCTTGAGCGCCACCTCGTATTGCTTCTGCCGGTAAGCGATCTCACCCAATCCGTTATAGGCAAACTCCAGCATCTCGCTCTTGGGGTAATTTTCCATAAGCTCATGAAAAATCGTACCAGCCTTGTCGAGGCTGTTTTGCTCCAGCAAATAATCGCCCACCCGGGCCAGAAGCATAGGGCTGAGATCTCCGGGCTTGAAGTTATCCGCTATGGCCTGGAGATTTTTCTGCTGCTCAGGCACCTGCTTGCGCATGCGCGCCAGTTCGGATTTCGCGTACAAGATGCGCGCCTTCGCAAGCGGCAACTGGCTTGTTGCCGCGTCGCCCAGCAGCGTGTCCAGTTCAACACCGGGATCGGTCTGTGCCGTAACTGCTGCCGGGGAAGGAGTCGCCCCGGCTTCACCAGGGGATGCCGCAGCGACGGGAATGGGCGCTTTCCGCACACAAAGCTGCGCAAGCTGCGTGAGCAACTGCTCCACCGCATCGCGCTTCGGGTCACCAATGTATTTTTTGATCGTCTCAGCGATGAATTGCTTGGCCTCGTCCACCTTGCCCTCATGAACCTTCGCCTTGCCAATCCAGTAAATCGCGGTGACCACAGCAGGATCATCGGGATGTTCCCGCACAAATTCCTCATACATCTGGCCGATCCTGTCCCAAGCCCCTTTCTTCTGCAGGAGCTTCTCAGCCGATGAAAGTCCATAGTTCACGACCTCCGCCGTATTTGCGACCTTGCTGGAGCGGATGTATACCTCCACTGCCTCGTCCTCCTTGTTCAAGGCGGCAAGCGAGTCGCCAAGCAACGCTGTCACCTCGCCGATCATGACATCCTTCCCGAATTCCTTTTCCCACTCACGGCAATCGGCGATCACCTCGTCGTACAGCGATGCCGCGTATTTGCATACAGCCAGCCGGTACCTGGCGTCGGCGATAAAAGTCCCGTGGGGATATTTCGCGATATAATCCAAGACCTTCTTCATCGCGTCCTCGTATTTCCCGGCAAAAAGCGACGAGAGCGCCTGCCGGTAAATCGCCTCCTCGATGTGTGTGCCCTTGGGATACGAGGTGCTGTATTTATCGTAATCCTTTGCAGCGTCGTCGTATTTTCCAAGTCCAAACCGGACATTGCCGAGTTGGAACATAATTTCCTCCCGGTAAGTGCCTGCAGGTTGCTGCGCCAGCATGCGCCCGAAATAGTTTTCCGCACCCTGCAGATCGTTTGCCTGCAACGCGGTCGCCCCCAAAAGATATCCCACTGCGGAAGCATTCGACCCACTTGGATATTTCTTGAGAAACTCTTCGCAATACTGCTGCGTTTTTTTGATCCGGCCCGTTTCCGCGGAGGAGACGATCATCGCAAAAAGCGCCTCCTCATATTCCTTCGCATCGGGATACCTTCTCAAAAGTTCGCCGTATACAACCACAGACCCCCACTTTTCCCCGAGTTCAGAGTAACACCGGCCCATGCGTAGAAGCAGGATCGGACCGAAATCCGGAAGATTCTTAAATTCATCGAGGAGTTTCTTCCCCTCGTCGATCGATGCCCGAAGCTGGCCGTTCTCCATGGACACTTCCGCCATAAGTGTGGGTTCCGCGCGCACGGCTGTCAAATTCCGCGCGATTTTTTGTTCCATCGCTTGCACCCGGGCGATCTGGTAGCTGATGACCTCCTCGCGCGAGCGGGCCATGCGATAACACGCGAGCGCTATGTCCGGCTTTTGATCCGCTAACATCGAGTCCCCCAGTTCCACCTCAAGGGAATTAAGGCGTACGACATTGTCAACAAGGGCAGCTTTTTCCTGGAGCTTCCGGAGCATCGCGATAGCCTTTGGAGCATCGTGTTTTTTCACGTAAAGATCCGTAAGCAGGATTGCGCTGTTGGCCATGATCGTGGTTGTGATTTCGTTCCTTACCAGCTTTTCAAAGGCGGCTATCGCGTCGTCAATCTGCCCTGCCGCTTTGCACGCCATGCCTTCGTCGAAGAGGACCTGTTCACGCATTCTGGGATCGTTCTCGAGCTGATGGAAGTAACCCTGTGCGCCAGCGTAATCCTTGTTCATCACGCTTGCCTGGGCGAGCGAGTAAATCGCTTGGGAGACGCGCGGGCTTTTTGGAAATTTCTCCAGGAATTTTTTGAAACACTCGATGGATTTTCCGTACTGCTGGAGATTGTAGTAGGACGCGCCAAGGGCAAAGAACGCCGGTTCAATCTCCGATTGTTGTGCGGCTTGGGCGAGCAGGTTTTCGAGATTGGTGACAGCCTTTTGATACTCGCCCATTTGAAAAGCGTTCATCCCGTCCTGGTAAAGTTGGTTCAGATTGACGGGCGGAACAGCAGGAGGTGCCGCCGGGGGCGCTGGAGCGGAGAATGCTTCTGTCACCACTGCAATTGTGAAGCACAATGACATTGCAATGCCTTTCCAATTTCTTTCTAAAATTTGACACATGAGTCTATGCAAATACGCAAGGGGTTGTATTGCACATTTGATAGGAAAAAGCTCAAAGGCAATTCGCAATATAGTTACACTGGAAACTTTGTGAGGTAATAAAAACTGGCACCAATAGTCGTGCTAGCAGCCTGTCGGACTTAGAAAAGCGTCCTGGTCGTCGGACTTTCTGAAAGTTGTTTTTTTTGAGATTTCCGGCATTTTCTCGGCTTGGTTGCATCAAGATGAACCCGACAGGCTGCTAGCGACACATTGCGCTCATCCACGGGAATCGGGCTTGATGCCGTGGTATCCACACCGATCCCCACCATATGTCCCGGGGAAAGCGCAAGTGATTTTGCCGCTTCGGCGAGGGCTCCTTTCCCACTTTTTTCAGTCCGTAAAGATAATCACCGGGATACTGGGCCACACGTGGAGCAAAAGCTGTGATTTGAATAAATCGGGTAACACTGGTGACAAAGGAGCTAAATCGATGGCGCAAAATGCGCCGGCAAGTCATGTTACTTGCTATTACCCGCAAGGATTAAAAAATGAAAAAAATAATCCTCCTTCTCATCATGCTCATCAGTAATCGCACCATCGCTGCAGATGGTGGTTTCCTTTTCGTTGCTTTCAATGGCGAAACAACGCCCATGTCGGAGCAGATTTTTTTTGGACTGAGCGAGGATGGTCGCCACTGGGATGCATTAAACGGCACACGCCCTATCCTGGTCAGCCAACTGGGAGAAAAAGGGGTTCGCGATCCTTATATTCTTCGCTCGCATGACGGAAAGAAGTTCTTCATCATCGCCACCGATTTATCCATCAACCGGAACCACAACTGGAAACGGGCCACCCACGAAGGGAGCAAATCGATCGTCATCTGGGACTCGCCGGATCTCATCCATTGGTCGGAGCCGCGCCTGGCACAGGTGGCTCCCGATGATGCAGGCTGCACTTGGGCGCCCGAGGCCGTGTACGACGAGCAGACGCAGGACTACCTGGTGTTTTGGGCTTCGATGACAGGGAGCGACAATTTCGCAAAACAACGCATCTGGGCCTGCCGGACAAAGGATTTCATCACATTCGGAAAACCGTTTGTCTATATCGACAAAACAGTGGATGTCATCGACACGGACATCGTTCGTGACAATGGCGGATATTACCGCTTTTCCAAGGACGAAACGTCCAAGGCGATCACAATGGAGGTAAGTGAGAAGCTCATGGGGCCATGGGAAAACCTATCGCAGTTCTCACTGGCAAAAATGACGGGCTATGAGGGTCCCGCCTGCTTCCTGCTTGAGCCAGCCACTATCGGCAAGCCACCCACATGGTGCCTGTTACTGGACAATTACAGCAAGGGCGCAGGTTACCAGCCGTTTATCACCCACGACCTGGCCAGCGGATCATTTACTCCGGCTGGTGACTTCAAATTTCCTTTCCACTTCCGCCATGGCGCCGTGTTACCGGTTACAGCGTCGGAATATTTACGGCTCAAATCGACATACAAAAACACGGACCTGGCAAGGTGATAGTTGTGTATCTCTCGATCCAGGAATTTATTTAAAATGAACAAACTACTCGTTCTGCTGGCAATGCCCGAAAACTATGGAGCGAATTGAAATTGCCGGAAAACAACATACGACAACCACGGACACGAAACCAAATGGGGAATCCCAAACAGCACTCCTATGAAGAAACATCTCCTGCTCAATCTTATCTTCGCGCTAGCTCTCGCGCTTCCTCTGCACGCTGGAAATGTGGAGGGCATGACACCCGGGACCTTGCCTGCCCCGCTGACCCCGCCGGCACCTTCCACGCCACGGATCAATGGCCCAGCCGTCTTCGGAGTTCGTCCGCAGTCCCCTGTTCTCTATAACATCCCCGCGACAGGTGATCGGCCCATGTCGTTTGCCGCGGACGGCCTGCCTCCCGCCCTCTCAATTGATGCAAATACCGGATTCATCACCGGAGTTCTGAAAGAGAAGGGAATCTACCCCGTCACCCTGCACGCCACCAACAAGCTGGGTGCGGATGAGAAGAAGTTCCGGATTATCGTGGGGGATCAGATCGCCCTGACTCCGGCCATGGGATGGAGCAGTTGGAACTGCTTTGCGGGGTCCGTCACGCAAGACAAGGTTCTTACAATAGCGAAAGCCATGGTCTCCAGCGGGTTGAGCCAGCACGGATGGACCTACATTAACGTGGACGATGGCTGGCAGGGAAAGAGGATCGGCCCCAATCATGCTCTTGTGGGAAACGAGAAGTTTCCCGACATGCCGGGCCTTGTGAAATCGATCCATGACCTTGGGTTAAAGGCTGGCACTTACTCTACTCCTTGGGAAACATCCTATGACGGATTACCCGGAGGGAGCGCAGAAGACGCAGATGGCACATGGAATAAGAAGGTCAGTGGTATGGGCCAGAAGGGCATGGGCAAGATCTCCTTTGCAGAGGCCGATGCGCGGGAATGGGCGGGATGGGGAATTGACTACCTTAAATACGACTGGTGGCCGATGGACCTTGAACACGCCAGGGTGATGAGCAATGCCCTTCACTCTACTGGCAGAGACATCGTCTTTAGCCTCTCCAACAACGGCACCGTTGCGAATGCGGACGGATACTCCCATCTCGCCGAAAGCTGGCGCACCACCGGAGACATCTATGATGTGTGGCGCAACGGGGACCATGTATGGCACTACTCACTCAGCGAAATCGCCTTCAGCCAGGACCGGTGGGCTCCCTATGCCGGCCCCGGTCACTGGAACGATCCAGACATGCTTGTGGTAGGACAGGTGGGTGTGGGCAATGGAGGGAACGGTTGGACCAGGACGCATCCCTCGCGCCTGACGCCCGACCAGCAGTACACCCACATCAGCATGTGGTGTCTCCTCTCGGCCCCCCTGATGATCGGGTGCGACCTGGAAAAGCTCGATCCTTTCACGAAGGGGCTTCTCACCAACGACGAGGTGCTCGCCATTGACCAGGATGAACTGGGGAAAGAAGCCGTGCGCGTCGGAGCCGACGGGGCGGTGGACTTCTACATGAAACCGCTGGCTGATGGCTCCTATGCCTTGGGCATGTTCAATCGAGGAGAGCAGATGGCCACGATTGGCATGAACAAGCTGACAGGGATGGGGATGGAGGGGAACCTGACAGCGCGAGATCTCTGGCGTCAGCAGGACATCCCTCATTTCACTCCGGATAAGTCCACTTTCACGATTCCCGCCTGCGGCGTCGTTTTGCTGAAACTGTCGCCGAAGAGATAGCGGCTCGATGGAACCTGATGCCCTTCCTATTTCATGCGCCTTGTGCGGCAAGACCGTAGCGTGGCCCGCCAGACGGATACATATATCAATCAATTACCAGCCCGGTAATCCGGATCTCGCTGAGGACGGCGGCTTTTGCGTCCGGAAACGAAATTCTCACGAAGCGCCCGGCAATTCCACCTTTTATCGTAATTTCACGGAAGGCATTCCGCTCGTTGTTTCCGCTATAATCATCGATAACCTTCCATTTTTGCTGGTCGTCAGAAACCTCTGCTCTGTATCGATAAACGTCCTCCACCGGGAAAATCAGATTGATGCGTAAGATGTTCAAGTGTTTTTCGGTATCGACGGTCAGTGACGGGTTCAAGTCGCCTGGCGCGGGTCGCCAGAATGTCTCTTTCTTACCGTCAGTCGCCAGTCCCGGCGAAACGCCATCCGCGGAACTACTCGCAAAAGTGGGATTGTTAAAACCGAATTCCTGCTCGGTCGTATGTTGGTTGCTCTTGCTGTACCGGTGGTAAGGCCGTGGTTTGACGGCCGGTGTCTGACCAGCGACAAATGGAGCAGCTCCCTCGAAACGGATGATCAGCTCACAAGGCTGCAGTCCCGGCGACGTGGCACGGACGACAGTCGTCCCCGCGTAGTAAGAGCGAAATTCCATCGCGGCCTTCCCGTCCTGGATGCGAATGTCATTCCCTGCTTCAAAATGAATTGTGGGACCAGTGGGGAACTCGCCAGGGCCGGAGACGACGGTAAGGTCAACAGGCGGCGAATTACTGATCGGCTTGCCGCCGGCATCGAGAACGGTGACGACGAGTTGCACGTCGTCTGTGCCGTCGGCATGAACTCCCGTGACTTTGTCCGCCTCCAGCTTCAATCCTGCCGCGACTCCAGCTTGCGGCCACTCGGGTGGCGGGACGTTTGCATAAGCGTTGCGATACCAATACCACGCGCGCTTCGGAATGCGGAAGTAATCGATGATGCCCATTTTTCCGAGTTTGGCCCCGGCAATGCTTCCGTGATCAAAGCCGCACCAGATTGACTGGCCGCTGCGCCAGGGAAAGAGAGCTGGTTCGCTTTTATTCTCCGCCAACCCTCCCCAGTTCGGTTCGTATTTGCCGGGTCGCTCGGATGTGACGCTACCGTACTCGGAAACCAGGTTTGCCACCCCCGGGTTCTGAAAAATCGGGATGCTGCTGCCGTCTCCGTTATATCCAGCCACGTCGCCGATTTTATCGATCCGGTCATTACCGAGCGGGCGCTGGGCCCCGCCGATCGCCGCAGGGCGGGTCGGATCGAGCTTATGGGTAATATCCACGAGTTCCTTGAGGAAATCCTTCATCGCCGGCATTGTGGATTTTTCGGTGAAAAATGGTTCGTTCGACATGCTCCATACCACGATTGAGGGGTCGTTGCGATGGACCCTGATCATGGAACTTAGGGAAGCCTTCGCGCTTTCCTGAAAAGGAATTTCGTCCGTCTTGTTCACCGGATAGGCGCTGGCATTCCAGTAACCTTCGGACGCCTTTCCCCCAATGCCCCAGACACAATTTTCCGACCAGAAGATAAGGCCCAGTTCATCACATGCGCGCGTAAAAGCCGGAGCGTGGGGATAGTGCGAGCCGCGGATGAAATTAAATCCGGCGTCCTTAATTAATTTAACGTCCCGGCGCGCTCCGGCGTCCGTGACCGCGTCGCCCCATCCGGCATGGTCCTGGTGGACATTGGCCCCGCGCAGGTAGAGATGCTCCCCGTTAAGAAAAAATCCTTTTTCGGCGGTCCATTCAAACCAGCGGATGCCAAAAGGTGTTTCGTAACTATCCACCGGCGTTTTGCCGTCGAATAACCGGCTGACAGCGCGGTAAAGATACGGATGGTCCGGATGCCAGAGCATGGGGTTTATAAGCACCGGGCTGCTTTGATCGAAGGTAATGGCCGCACCCGCTGGAATCGAACGCGTGGCGGCGAACACGGCGGCCTGATGCCCGTCAGGATCGAGAATCAACGTCTGAACTGTCACGTCTTTTGTCTGTGAGCTATCGTTTCGGACTTCCGTCTGCGCATTCACCGTGGCCGCACTCTTGGAGACTTTCGGGGTTGTAACCGAGGTCCCGTACCAGGTGACATGCACCGGGTCCGTAACCAACAGCCAGACATTACGATAAATGCCACCGCTGAATGTGTGCTCGCCTGCACGGGGCGCGATTTGCGGATTCCAGAGATTGTTCAAGCGGACAGCCACGGTGTTCTTGCCCGCTTTCGCGGCGGCGGTAATGTCCACCTGAAACCCGGTGTAGCCGCCTTGGTGAGTCCCAACTTTCGTCCCGTTGAGAAAAATCTCCGCATCCTGAAAAGCTGCCTCGAATTCGAGAAATAACCGCTTGCCAGCCCAAGAGGTTGGAACCTCGAACTGTTTCCGGTACCATCCGTAGCCCACGTAAAATTCCGGACTCTGAAAATAGGGAAGGCTGAACGTATGTGGTAATCCGATCGCCTCCCAATTTGTATCGTCAAAAAAAACCTGCTCCGCACCCGGATGGTCCCCGATTTGAAATTTCCAGTCGCGGTTAAAATTGATGGTCTCCCGCAGGGATGTGCCGGGGGTGGTTGCTGGCGACTCCGCATGCGAAGCCGCAAATCCCAGCAAACCAAGAACGGTGATTAATGAGATGCAGTGATGGCGCATTGATTCAAAAAATTGATCTATAATGGACTCAGGCCGGAACCGAAGCGGCGAGACTCACCGGGCTTTAGTTTCAAGTTGATGGTCGTATCACTGTAACGCACCCGGCAGTCAGTTCCATTCACACTGTGTATGACCGTCTGCTCCAGTTTTCCGCCATGCCACGCCAGATCAACCTCAAATCCCCCGCGGGCGCGCAATCCTTTGATCGAGCCATCGGTCCACGCGTCCGGCAGTGCCGGCAGTAGATCGATGATATAACCATCCGCAGCCCCCAGGAACGGAGTGTTATAGCGCTGATGACTTTGCAGCAACATCTCCGTGATGCCGGAGGTTGCTCCGAAGTTGCCGTCGATCTGGAACGGAGGATGCGCGTCGAAGAGATTGGGATACGTGCCGCCTTTGCTCATCACAACCTTCTCTTCCTCGGTCGGGCGAAGTTGCTCTGTAAGTATCTTGAAAGCATGATTTCCATCACGCAGCCGTGCCCAAAAGTTGATCTTCCACGCCTTGCTCCAGCCGGTGCCTTCGTCGTCGCGAAGTTCGAGCGTTTTCCTTGCCGCTGCGGCCAGTTCCGGCGTGCCGAGAGCGGTGATTTGATGTCCGGGATGCAGCGCATAGAGGTGCGAAACGTGGCGGTGGTGCATGTCGTCGGAATTCATGTCCCAATCTCCTCCCCACTCCATAAGCTGGCCCGCCTTGCCGATCTGCGGAGGCCGGATGCGGTCCCGCGCTGATTCGATTTTCCTATTGAAATCTGCGTCGATGCCCAGTGCCGTGCAGGCTTGCGAAGTATTGTCGAAAAGATCCCACACGATCGCCTTCTCCATCTCCGCGCCTTCGCAGACAGTCGATTTCATGTGAGCGTCGGTGATGAAGTGGTTCTCGGGCGAACTCGATGGCGAGGTGATCAACTTGCCATCCGTTCCGGTAACCAGTTCCGCCAGCCAGAACTCGCACGCTCCCTTCATGGTCGGATAAACAGAGCGCAGATAATCCTTGTCGCGAGTGAAGGCATAGTGCTCCCACAAATGCTGGCAGAGCCACCCATTCGACCCAAACCAGACGCCCCATGCGAGCCGTGCGCCGGGACTCGCCCATCCCCATACGTTGCTTTTCGGGCCAGTGACCCATCCCGGGGTATCCGGACCGAAGTAGGCTTTCGCGGTTTTGCTTCCCGGCTCGGCGAGGCTCACGATATGACGTAGCATCGGCAGGTGCATTTCGCTCAGGCCCGTCGGCTCCGCGGGCCAGTAGTTCATTTCAAAATTGATGTTGATCGTATAGTCGCCATTCCACGGCGTGTTCATTCCCTCGGCCCAAAGGCCCTGCAAATTCGCAGGCACAGGGCTGTCAGGCCGGCTGCATGAGATGAGCAGATACCTTCCGTATTGATAGAAGAGGGCCGCCAGCGCGGGATCGCTCCTACCATCACCGTAGGCGCGCAACCGTTCATCGGTTGGTTTGCTGGCTGCCTGCGAGGTACCGAGATCGATACTCACGCGCTGGAACAACCGCTGGTAGTCCGCAAGGTGCGCCGTCTTGAGTGTATCGTAGGATTTCGCCGCCGCAGCCCTCACTTGCAGGCCAGCCTGGGCAGGATCGCCCCCCTTGTAGCCCTTCGCGTAATCCATCACATAGGAAGTATTAGCGGTGAGCAGCACGACCGCCTCATCCGCACCTTCGACAGTGAGTGTGCCGTCCTCCCCGCCTTTCACTATCCCGCCTTTGGTCAAAACACGCGCGTGAACCTCATAATCGAGATGAGCGCCGGTGTTGCCTGTCATCACCAAAGTGTCCGGCGCAACAAAACGCGTCTTCGCCTTTTCTGATCGCGAGAGTTTCATGTCGAAGCTCACACTGTGCGGCTTGCTGCCAACGATGCGATGCACCAGCACTTTGTCCGGTGCGCTGCAAAAAACCTCACGTTGGAAAGTAGTGCCACCCACCGTGAATTCGACCCCTGCAACCGCTTTCCCGATGTCCAGCCAGCGCCGGTACCCGCCCGCCTCCCCTGCTGGAAGCCGGAACGCGAACTCCATGTCGCCTAGCGCCTGGTATTTATTCTCATCGTAGTTTGCCCGGCAGGTCATGTAGCTATTGCACAGCTTCTCTGCCTCATCATAACGGCCTTCGCGGATCGTCTTTCGGATCTCCTCCAGGTGAGTGTAGCCATCCGGCCTGTTTGCATCCGGCTGCGGTCCGCCGCTCCATACTGTAATATCGTTCAGTGCCAGTCGCTCGCTGGCCGTGCCGCCAAAGACCATCGCGCCAAGCCGCCCGTTCCCTACAGGCAGCGCCTCGATCCATTTGGAGGCCGGTTTCTCATACCACAGCACAGTGGAGGAATTTTGAACTTCAGAATTCGCGAAAATCGGGCCGGCAGGAATGAATATGGTTGCAAGCGAGGCGCTGGCCAGAATTCGGATGGACATTGGCGGATGCAGTTTAAATTTAAGGTGTGCAACGATGCGGCCCATTTTTCAATGCACGCGGGCTGCAGACGCCCCACTCATTCCCTCCGCTTTGCTGAATTTTGACCAGTTGAACCCGTAGAAAGCCACGAACGCAAAGCAGAACACTGGCACGATGAAACCCCGCGAAATATCCGATTTGTCAGCCACATACCCCATCAGTTTGGGCAGGATCGCCCCACCCATGATCGCCATCACGATATACGCCGACGCCTTCTTCGCGCGCGCACCCAGACCAAAAATACCCAGCGCAAAGATGGTCGGAAACATGATCGACATGAAGAAATAGCTCAGGAAAACGCAAACCACCGACAACCACCCCAGCTTGCAGAAGATCAATAGGCAGATGATCATGTTGAGCAGCGCATACAAGCCCAGAACCTTATGAGCGGAAAATTTCTTGAGCAATCCCGCGCCGGTAAACCGCCCGACGAGAAAGCATATGAAGCCAACGGATGCCAGTGTCGATGCTCCTGCGTCGCTCACAGAAAGATGCCCGTCCTTCCCCGCTTCAAACAGGCCGTGCAGCAACCCCTTGTCCCAGGACGGCGGGATAGCTGGCACCTGCGTGGTCATGTAATTGATAAAGAAGCTGAAAATTCCAGCCTGCGCGGCGACGTAGAAAAATTGTGCGATCACAGCCATCACGAAATGCGGATGCAACCATATGGAGTGGGAAACATTCGGATCGGAGTCATCCAGATGGTAATCATCCTCCGTTTTGATATCCGGGACTTTTGCAAAAGCGAAAATCACCGCCAGAATAATGACCACCACGGCTACCGCCGCGTAGGGGATGTAAAGCGTCTGGCTTCCCGTGCTATTTCCCCCCGCGTCCTTGGAGTAAAAATACATCCTGCCCGCCAGTGGCCCCAAAATCCATCCGATCCCGTTGCATGATTGCGCGAGGTTGATCCGCGTAGCAGCGTAATGCTGGTCGCCCAGCACCGTGGTGTAGGGGTTGGCGACCGTTTCCAGAAATGTGAGACCCGACGCGATCACACAAACTCCCACCAAAAACGCCCAGAATGATGCGATATGAGTCGCGGGAATAAACCAGAACCCTCCCACCGCAACAATCAGTAACCCGGAGATGATGCCCCCCTTGTAACCCAGTCTCGTCGCCAGCCAGCCAGCCGGCATCGACATCAGGAAGTAACCCAGATAATGGGCAAATTGCACCGACGCCGACTGCGTTAGACTCAGATGCAGTTCATTCTGAAAATGTTTGTCCATGACGTCGATCATGCCGTTGCAAAATCCCCACAGCAGGAACAACGAGCTCACCAGAATGAAAGTAAACAGGAGGTTCTTGCCGTCTTCGGTGACGAACATGCTTTTTCGGGAGGTATTCATTTTTAAAAGTTGATCGGGATCGCCATCCACCCGCCAGCCGAATTGCCGGCTTGTTTATTGCCGGCATGGGCTGGAACAGCGCGATCATGATCATAGCACCGGATGCGATCGTAAGAATGGTTGGTTTTCATGAGGGGACTGCGCGGAAGGGAGGCCATTCAATCAGAGATCGATATCACCTGTACCCACTCCAATGCACAAGGGCCAAGTCTCACCTAATCGCAGCAGCGAAAAAGGACTTTCATAGTCACACTGGTTACTTGTCGTCGACAATAGGATAGTAGGGCGACCTGTCATTTGTTGACTGTCGCCGTCCAGTCAATCCGGGCTACAACTGGAAAGCCGGTGGCACCGGAGTTTTCCGTTGTACAAACTGGATGGAATACTCGTTAAGGCACGATCCGCAATTGGACCGAATCAACGCGTCGTTCTCCTGCCTCGACGTTACTGAAAATTCCGAGGTGGTCTCCCGTCACCAAGTCACTCAAAATGACAAGGTGATCGCCCGATTTTGCAAGGCCGCGCTCGACCAGCATTTTCTCGGCGGCATCAATCGTCCGGTTCGGGTTTGCGTCGAAAGGCAGATGTTGCGGATATGTACCCCAGTTCAGCGCGAGTTTTCGGCAAACCTCGATCGTGGGCGCAAATGCATAGATGGGTGCGTGTTCCGGTCGAAGGTTGGATACGAAGTCGGCCGCAAATCCGCGCCGCGTGAAAACCAGGAGCTTTGCGCCCGGCAGTGAATTCGCCAGCACGACCGCCGATTTCACCGTCTTCTTCCGGTCACCATCGAGGTTTGCCTCGCCCGCATAGCCCGCGGAACCGCTTCTTTCGATGCGGCAGGCCACACGATCCAATACCTTCACGCATTCCACGGGATATTTTCCAACCGTCGTCTCTCCGCTGAGCATGATGGCATCCGCCTGTTCGAATACAGCGTTTGCCACGTCAGTCACCTCGGCCCGTGTCGGCACGGGGTTGGAAATCATCGACTCCAGCATATGCGTCGCCACGATCACCGGGCACCCCAGCTTGATGCAGTGCTTGACGATCCGCCTCTGTATGATCGGCAATTCCTCCATGGGGCATTCTATGCCCAGGTCGCCACGCGCCACCATCACAGCATCGCTCTTCGTGATGATCTCGTCGAGGTTCTTGACTGCAAGCTGGTCCTCGATCTTCGCCATAATGCGGGCGCGGCTGCCGCGCTCAGACAGCACCTTGCGCAGGGCATCCACGTCACTCCCCTCGCGGCAAAAGCTCAACGCGACCATGTCTACGCCCAGTTCGGCGCCCAGCGCAACATCCTCCAGATCCTTTTCTGTGAGAGGCGGCAGGTTCACTCTCACACCCGGGAGATTGATATGGCGGCGGGAACCCAGCACCCCCTCGGTGAGGAGCTTGCACCGGATCCTGCTTGAGGCCTTTTCCAGCACCTCCATCCGGATCATGCCGCTGTCCACCAGCACCGTGTCCCCCACGGAAATGTCGTCGACGAGCCCATCGTAGTTGACGCCGACGGAATAATTTTCCTCGCTCTTCGTCCCGCGCACGGTGAACTCGAACATATCGCCGGGCGTGAGATCGAGTTTTGTCGGCAGATCACCCGTGCGGATCGCAGGCCCCTGCGTATCCATGAGTATGCCAGTGATCACGTCCATCTTCGCCGACACCGTCCGGATGCGCGCCACCATTTCCTGCACCCAGTCGTGAGCTGCGTGGCTCATGTTCAGCCGGAATATATTGGCCCCCGCGTCAATCATCCTGCGGAGGACTTCCTCGGATTCAGTCGCCGGCCCCAGCGTGCAAATTATTTTCGTTTTTCTCATGGTTGCGTTCCCCAACGATAGAGGCGCTCACTTGGCAGCAAAAATCTTCTTCAAGTCACACTGGTGCCTCGAAGTCATAGACCCCCAGCAAAGCTGGGGGCTTGAAGATTGGAGCCGCTCAAAGCGGGCTGTTTTAGTTCGTCAGTCTTTCTTGTTGCTACCTTTTTTCTTCGATCCAAGGCATCTCCATTTGGTCAAGTCTTTGATTTTCCTTCTCTTGTTCTGCGATGTAGCGCCGGATATGATTCAGGTTCTTGTAGTCTTCCATGTTTCGTTGGGGTTGTAGCTTTGAGCGGCTCACGACCTCAACGAACTGGATGACTGCACGAAAAGTCAAACTTCGAGAGCCTCCCCGGCAGAGCCAGGGGATCTCCTGTTGGACTTTAGGTAAGCCTTGATTCGACGAGTGACAAGACAATGCACAATGAAGTGTATTGCACGTTGCTCAGCAAATTATAAGTCCACATTCTGAAGCAAGGCAGCCAATCAACAGCCGCCTTCCGGAGTGCCTTTTTTGAGCAGGCGCTACAGAGTAAAACAGGTTGGTAAAATTACCATTCTACCAACCAATCCCCAGCGCACTCAGCTTCAGGGAGGTTCATTTTATGCCTGGGAAAATGTTCTCTCACTGGCATTTCAACGTTTCAGGCGATGGGACAACTTCGATTGTGCGATTCGACGTGCCGCTTTCAATCCGCTGCAAGGAGGGGCGGTCAATCTCTGCAGGTTCCAAAGCTCGCTTGATTATTACGAAAGAGTGGATAATTGAGAGCTATCCCATTTCTGCAGCGACCGGAGGCGCGGGATTAGATTTGAGCCAATAGCAGTCGAAGTTCAATTTGTTACCTTTAGATCGGACAAATCCGATGATGACCTCAATTTGCGGGTCGTATTCCCCAATTTTAGCACGGGCCGAAGCCGACATCTTGCTGCGGCTTTTCTTGCTTTGTAGAAGAGGAACGTAGTCAACAACGGTGGATACGACGCCACCGCAGAGTTTCTCCAGACGCGCTTCGAGCGGTGCGATGGATTCTTTTATGGAGATGGCTTCTTTTAGGGATTCAAGGGATATGGACATGTATTGTTTTTTAAGCATTTCAGTGTGGGCGGTCGATCGTGGAGGTGGTTGCTTGGGATTGACGTTGATTCGCATTTTCCATACCCTCGAATTTTAGCATTCTTTAAAACCATGAAAATACTCTCTCTGATTATTATTTGGCTTACGTTATGGGTCGATCTTTGTCTTATTGCTGGCGTGATTTTCACAGGAGTTATTGGCGTAGCCGCATTGATAAAAATTGGCGAGTTCTCAATCGATAGCAAATCGCAGGGGAGCGCATCACTTATTGTGTTCATTGTGATTTTGACAGCGGCACTTGCGATCTCGGGACTACATGCTCAACGAAAAGCCCGTATTCAAAAAGTTTTGTAAATAACTAGATCATTATTTCAAATGCTTGGCATTCATGGTGGCAGGCGAATAAAGAAAAGATGATGTCGAGGGTGAAAGCCGATGAGATTGACGCTTTGCTGAGTAACCCCTTGCCGCAAAGGGCCGATGACAACAAAAGCGATCCAAATAAGTGACCATGAAACTCCCTCTCCACATCGTCACGGCACTCTTTCTTTCTCTCTCCTGCCTGCCGTAGCCAATCGGAAACGCAGCTATCAGATAACCTTCCGCCTGGGCATAAATGGAATAGCTGTAGTTACTGGCGAGATTCCTAGAGCCTGTTATGCACTTTTGAGAAGCCATTCACAGGAGAGTAGAGGGGATCGAGTAACAAAACCACAGCCATCCCATAGAAAGCGAGAAATCTGTGTTCTTATTTCTTTGTCGGTAGAACAGCCTGCGAAAGAAGAAGAACCACAGCAAAGCATACCCACATCGTCGGATTAGGCGAAATTCCACTCATTGTCATCATCACACCATCACGGAAATCCTCATTCCATTTCTTTGCTTCACGATCTCTGGTGGCCTTTACACCGGCTAGATCGATTTGACCAAGCGAATACAGAATGAAGACTGCAAGCAGGGTAGATATTACTACCCTCTGCCACGAAGGGTTATTGAATCCCTCCCTTATTTTAAATTTAAAAACAACAGGTAAAATCCAGCCAGAAAGAACCACGATACCGCAAAAACCAATGAAGATAATGGTGTGTGCTTGCATTATATTTAGGGATTATTCACGGTTCTTTCATAGCGGCTGAAGAAAAGGGCTTGGAAAAGTCGGTTTGCCCTGCCACTCGGCAGGGATGAATAAATCAACCATTCCAAGCCGCAGCAAGTTTGCTGTGTTGCGGCAGATTTGCAATCTGATTCCGGGGCACCTTGTGCCGAAGCTGGCGAGAGACCGGCGTGGACAAGAAGGCGCGCACTTTCAGCCCATGGAGTCATCTGGTGAGCCTGGTCTACGCCCAACTCACCCATGCCATAGGGCTCAACGACATTTGCGACGGGCTGCGGCTTCACAATGGGTTGCTGGTGACCTTGCCTGGTGCGACACCGCCCAGTCGCAATAATCTCTCCCACGCCAACAAGAAACGTGATGCCAGGCCAGCGGCGTATTCTCCGACCATTGCGATACCATCCGTGCTGATATCTGCCAACCGGGCTTTGTGGCAATGAGATGGATCTCGGAGCCGGCCTTCACATTTCCGAAGGTGGCTCGCCAGTCGCGTTCGTATGCACCGGCGACATGGCAAGATCGAGGAGCTCGCCGCGATGGGAGGAGATGGCGGTGACCACGACGTTCTTGATAGGCTGACCGTCCGGCCCGGTGATGCACACCTGCGCGGAAAGCCGCGTTTCAGCACGAGGTCTATCTTCGGCTTCCCATCCGTAGCTTGAAAAATGGATTGCCGCAGAGGTGCATACCCTTCCGTCCAGACGCCCACCTGGATATGGCCACCCAGCCAAACCAGATCGTTGACTCACTTCGGCAATCAGAACGTCGCCACGAGCCTTGTGGAATATTTGACACTCTAATATTCGCTGGTGGATGGGGTTTAACGATGCCAATCGGATGATTACGAAAGGTTGGCAGATTTGAGGTCTATTCCATTTCCGCAGCGTCCGGCGGCGCTGGACTAGATTTGGAGCCGATAGCTGTCGAACGTCAATTTGTTTCCTTTAGACCGGACGAATCCAACGATAACCTCTACCTGTGGATCGTATCCTGCCACCATGCGCGCTTCCTTTGTGCCATACCACGGATTGATAATCGCGACGCATCCCGTTCCGGCATAAAATCGAACGGCACCATTCCCGTGCCCTCATTTTGTTGATCACATAATACGCAAACTAGTCCACGCCCTTTTGCCAGATAACCCATCCAAGCGCAGGCCGCGAGCGCGGAAACGATAATTATATTGGCGTATTGTCTTATGTCATCGGTGCGGATGAGTCATGGGCGTGGCGGCGCCCTCCAAGGAATTCGGACTTCCGCCGGCGGAGTTCACTGCGCTCACGACATAGTAATAGGTCGTGCCGTTGAGAATCGAGGTGTCCGTGTAGCTGCTGGCGGTGATGTCCGCAGCGACGGTCGAGTAAGGACCGCCGCTGGAGGTGGCGCGCTTGACCGTGTAGCTGGTGGCTCCGAAGGACGATTGCCAGCGCAGCGGGACGGCACCATCGCCCGGTGAAGCCAGGACGGCGGCAGGCGCGGCAGGGGTGATGAACCGCGCGCCGCCATCGCCGCCGGTGATCTGGACGTTGCTGAAGGTGGAAGTATTCAGCGTGTCGTTGGCGGCCGAGCAGACCACCAGGCCGGCATAGATCGTGGCTGGCACGGGGGCGTCGATGCGACCGACATCGGTGGCCGCCCAGTTGGTGCCATCCGGAGAAACATAGCCCGAAATGATGTTCCCGATTCGCTCGAGCTTTACCCAATACGAGGGTAAGGATTTGGCGAGGACTTTGTTGCTGTAGTTGGTGCCTCCATACACGGCGAGCCCTTGAATATTTTGCGCGAGGTTGCCCTCGCCGGTAACGGCCATCCACGCGCGGGGAGCACCCTTGCTGAGACTCGTGCGCATCATCACGCCCGCGCTTGCGGAGGGACTGGTGTTCTGGACCGACTCGACTTTCGCGATGATGGCGCAGTCGCCGGTGAGCGTTTTGTAGGTAAAGTGGCAACTGTCGCTCGCCTTCCACATGTCCGAGCCCCCGCCCTGCACTTTCCAGGCTCCGCCGGAGTTGGATGCCACGCCGGGAGGAGAGGCGTTTCCAATTTCGGCGTGGGCGAAGCCCGAGGTGATCGAGGCGGTGGCGGGGATCGGCGGCGGCAGCACGGGCGCGGCCACGGAGCGGTCAACCTCCTTGATGAACATGAAACTCCCCCCATCCACCGGCATCGTCTGGAGTCTCTGATCCGTGTAGGGAGCCTGGAGGCCCTTGCGAACGACATAGGCGTCGTGGATGAGATTGAGCAATGTTTTTCCGCCATCCCAGCCGCGATTGGTTCTGTCTTCGGTATAATACGCATCGGTGGTGCCAAAGGGAAGAAACGGCGTAGGCGCGCCGCTATTCACCCGCGCGAAATACTCGCCGGCCGCGAGCAGGCGGTTGTCATAGTCGGAATAAATGTCGATGCCCTGCTTCCAGAGCGCCTCGGCGAGCATGGTCAGAGACACCAACTGCCCATGGAAGTGTCCCTGGTCGCGGAGAGAATCGCCCAGCATGCCAATATCGTTGGAACTGCGCAGGCCGATATGCGCCAGCGTGCGGACCTGATACACGACCGTCTTGAGCGTGGCGGTGTCTTCATTGAAGATCGCCATAAGCCCTTTGGCACAGAGAGCCAGGGCGCCTTTGTTCGCGGCTCCGAACTGGCTTTCGCCGTACGGGTTGGTGGCGGGGATCAGGACATTGGTGAAATAATTCTTCACCGCGGCCGTATCGGAGCTCGTCCAGCCGGGCCATGTACCGCGCAGGATGTCCGCGCCACCCACGAACCCGGCGGCGTAGTCTCCCAGATCGAGCATCGATTCGCGCCCCCCAAAGGAAGTCTGTGTTTTGGCCCACGCGAGCAGTATGTCGTGCGCTTTCTTCGCGTAGGCGGTGTTGCCGGTGAAATACCACATCCGCGAGAGATTCGAGATCGCCATCATGTCACTGCGCCATTGGTTCAGGTTCACATGGGGGGCGCGCGTCACCTCCGCGAATGGCCCGCGCATTTTATAGTCGAGTTTCGAGTGTCCGTCGGCGGCCAGAGCCTCGAAGCCGCTCTTCCAGGGCTCGCGCTTGATGTTGGCCTTGAGAATCTCGAGATCCTCGCGAGTCAATATCACACCGGGAGACACGAATCTCGGCGTCGGGAATTCCACGGCCCGGACGGGAGGCGCTTGTTGGGTTGGGGGCGTGAAAACGGCCGGCGTGTTGACCGCCTTCTCCTGCTCCGCCTTCGCAAGCGCGCGCAGGTTCGTCGTGTCGATGGGCAGCTCCCCGCCGGCAATCCCCACGCGCACGTCCACCATTCGCGAAGTGAATCCCGTGATCTGCGCTTTTGCTCCGGATGGGAGCATCACCGAGCCGATCACCTTGCCATTGGCCGAAATCGAAAGCGTCGCGGGACGCAAAAGTTCCAGTTCCTTCGGGGCGCGCTCCTTGTGATCAAGCAGCCAGCCGAGCGGATCGACCGGCGCCGGGGGCGGGACTGACATCGGAGGCACCGTGGGCTCGGGCGTGGCAACCGGCGTCGGAGACGGGGTTGGAGTCGGCGTCGAAATGGGAGTGGGCTCGGGAGTCGGCGTGGGGACCGGAGCCGGCTTCACCGGCGTCTCCACGGCCTCGACAAGCCGCTGCCAAATCTCCTGCGGCGATTCGTTGAGACGAACGGTTGCATAAGCAAACGCGGCGCCCGCAAGCAGGACGAGCACTTCCAGAAACTTCCAGAATCCTCCGCCCCCGCCTCTCCGAGGCGGCTCAGTCGGCGCGCGACGAGCCGGTCCGGGACGTCGCATCGTGGGCGGCCGCGCCGCCACCGGGCGCATCGTCACGGGCTTCGTCATGGGAATCGCAACTGCATTCCGCGAGGGCTCCGGCACAGCAATCGGTTGATGGCAAACCGGACAACTGCACTCATGCCCAACCCATTCGTCGGAGATCTCAAGAGGTTGTGCGCAATGCGAGCAGTGGAACTTCATGGGGTGGCGCGAAATTTCAGGTCAGGAATCAGTACATTTTCAAAATCATTGGGAGGCAGCTTGGTGGCCGACGTTAAGGCCGGTTGGACATTGGCATCGCCTGTCCGGGCACGGACGCTCGCGTAGTCATAGGTGAAGGAATCGACGTCCACATCGTCACCCCACTTGTAATAAACGGCGTCATCAGCCGTTTTTGTCTCTCCCGCCCGGCACGGAAGAGACCATGCAAATCCGATAAGGAAGATTATGAAAGGGGGAATAGGTCGCACGAGAGAAATATATAATTTGAAAATGATTCCATCTACGCGCTTTGTCGTCACACTGGAAACCGCTGCGAGCCTGATTCTGGTGGAGAAGCGAAGGTCCTTTTACTTATAGGCTGTCTAAAAGTAATTAAGGGTTAAAAAAAAGCTGGTACTTTTTACGGAATTGGTATGAAAAGCTTGGGATGCAAAACAAAGAACCCTACCCGAGCGATCTCACCGAGAGTGAATGGAAGCTTCTTAAGCCCTTGATCCCAGGCCCGCGTCTTTTCGGGAGGCCGCCCCGCTACGAAAAGCGGGCGATCCTCAATGCCATCTTCTACATCGTGCGCAGTGGCTGTGCATGGCGTTTGTTGCCGCATGACATGCCTCCGTGGCGCATCGTCTATTACTATTTCATGGTATGGCGTCAAAGCGGGCTCTGGCAGAAGATTCACGATGCCTTGAGGGACAAAGTGCGCTTGAAAAGCGGAAAAAAAGCCCCGAGCGCTGCGATCCTCGATTCTCAGAGCGTTAAAACATCTAACCACGGAGGAGTGCGCGGCTATGATGCTGGCAAGAAGATCATGGGACGCAAACGACACATCCTGGTGGACACGCTGGGCTTGATCCTTCACGTCGTGGTTCATCCCGCCTCGGTGCAGGACAGGGACGGGGCGCGACTGGTGCTGCCAATTCTCCTGGAGCGTTTCGGCTGGCTGCGCTGTATCTTTGTCGATGGCGGTTACTCAGGGACCCTGGCCCTCTGGCTCAAGAACCTTCTTCCAAGACGCGGCGTGCGCCTTGAGATCGTTAAACGCAGTGACGCGCACAAGCATGCTTTCAAGGTGTTGCCAAAACGCTGGATTGTGGAACGCACCTTCGGCTGGCTTTCCAAGTTCAGGCGTCTCTCCAAGGATTACGAATTGCGCACCGATAACAGCGAAGCCATGATCCTCATCTCCGCTTCAAGACTCATGCTCAATCGCCTCGCTTAACTTACTTTTTAGACAGCCTCTTAGGCCACAAATTGTTCCTTCGTCGGCAGTTCAAGCTTTTTGGCGCGAACCGGTTTTCGCCCCAGTTCCGCCGCTGGATTCGAAAAAACAATTCCGTTTTCCATGCCGACCTTGAGGATGTGCTTAAGGATCGACAACGTGTTGTTGTATCGGGTGGAACCGGCTGTTTTTGAGTAGCACGCGGCCCATTCGAGACAAGCTACTTCTGTTATCCGTCTGATTTCGGTTTTCGCCAGCTCCGGCCAGCTTTGCCATAATGCGCCCAGGACTTCCTGCCAATAGTCACGAGTCCGTCTCTTTATACTCACATCATCATTTATCCGGCGCATATGAAGCGTGGCAGCTTGCTTGAACGTCATTTTGGCACTCGCCGGATCGACAGCCTTGCTTTTACGAGTGGAGTGGTCCTTTTGCTCCTGTGCGATACGTGCCTCGGCAACGGAGAAATGCGATGTTTTCAGCGATTTCCAAATCTCTTTGCCTTTGAAAAAGAGGCGTGCATAATATCGGCCTGATTTATGGCGAAGGAGATTTTGAACCCGCGTTTTTGCCCAAGTTTTCACGGTTGCCTCGGTTAGCATATCCACACCGTAGAAAACGACTGTAAAATCGGAAAAAATCATTTCAAACCATAGATTTATATCTGTATTTGCGCCCGTAGCTCAGTTGGATAGAGCATCGGATTTCTAATCCGGCGGTCGGGTGTTCGAGCCACCCCGGGCGCACATTTTTTAAAATTTGCCGGAGGCGTGGCTACAACGTCTTGTGCAAACCGGAGGGCGCTCTAAAAATTTGGACAAGGGGCGGAGGGTGTGGCACGGTAGCGGGATGCCCTATTGGTCCAAAATCGTGCTCGTTCTTTGTGCGATCTGGGCTCTGGCCGCAGGAGTGATTTATTTCGCCCGTGCTGCGAAGCCGACGGCGGACTCGATCGCCGCCTACCTGCAGAAAAATGACCTGGCTTCGCAGGCTGACGCCGACCGGCAAAAAGAAATAGACCGCGTGGCAGACATGCTGAACCGGACGACGCTGGAGGATCGGCAGAAGCTGCGCGATAACGGGGTAACGAACGGCTTCTTCCGCTCGCTGACGCCGGAGGAGCAGTCGGCATTCCTCGACAAGACACTGCCAACGGGCTTCAAGCAGATGATGGAGTCGTTTAATAAAATGACACCGTCGAAGCGGAAGGATTTTGTAGATCACGCACTCACAGAGATGCGCAAACACGAGGGGGACCAGCCTGCGAAGATCGACGACGCCAATACCAAAAAAATCGTGGACCAGGGACTACGCTCCTTTTACTCCGACTCGAGTGCGGATGTGAAGATGGATCTTGCTCCGTTGATCGAGCAGATGCAGCGGAATCTACAGGGGCCGCGATGATGAACAGAGCGTTCACGCTGATCGAGCTGCTGGTGGTGATCGTTGTGCTGTCGGTGCTGATCGGACTTTCGTTTCCAGTTTACAGCCGTGTCACGGAAAACGGGCGGGCGACCGCGTGCCTGTCAAATTTGCGGCAGATCGGGGCGGGGTTGAACCTTTATCTCGGCGAGCATGACACGACATTTCCCCCCACGATGCAAGGTGCCCGTGCCAGCACCACCGATAATGTGGCGACGATCGACAACACGCTGACTGCTTACATCGACAATCCGAAGGTGTTTCTCTGCCCGTCGGATTACCAGGGGATCGGCAAAGCGAGCGGCACGAGCTATTACTGGAACTCCGCACTGGATGGACAGACGCTCGGCGCGCTGAATTTTCTGACGATCTCCGATCCCACGCGCATCCCGGTGCTGGGCGACAAGGAGGGGTTTCACCCCTATCTGGATAACAAGGTGAACATCCTGTACTTGGATGGGCATGTGACGAAAGACCTTAAATTTATTCCGAGCCCGTGATCCGGTTTGAGCATCTCAGCAAGACATTCAAGGGCCGTCCGGCGCTCGTGGATCTCTCCCTCGAAATCCCGCAGGGTGAAATCTTCGGCCTGCTGGGGCACAACGGCGCAGGCAAAAGCACCACATTTGGCATGCTGCTGGGGCAGGTCCACCCGACGCATGGTGAAGCATTCATCCGCGGGATCTCGGTACAACGCGACCGGCATACGGCGCTGCGAGGCGTTGGCGCGATCTTTGAGACGCCGGGGTTTTACGATTATCTGAGCGGATGGAATAATCTACGCACTTTCACGGGATATACTGCGAGGTTAAGCGATGCCGAGCTCGGCGAGGCGGTGCGGTTTGTGGGCTTGGAAAAACGCATTCATGATCCGGTGCGCGTTTACAGTCACGGCATGCGGCAACGGCTTGCGCTCGCGCAGGCGCTGCTCCCCCGCCCCGATCTGGTGTTGCTGGATGAGCCGGCGGAGGGGCTCGATCCGGAGGGCATCCACGAGATGCGCCACCTCATCCTGCGGTTGAACCGTGAGCATGGGATGACGGTGCTGCTTTCCTCGCACCAGCTCTCGGAGGTGGAGCATTTGTGCAATCACGTCGCGATCCTGAACCACGGAAAACTCATTTTCAACGGACGCTGGAGCGATCTCGCGGGGATCAATGCGCGGTACCGGTTGCAGATTGATGATTGGGAAAAGGGCGGGGCTGTTTTGAAAAAATGCGGGGCGGTGATCCTGGAAGAGCATTCGGTGGAATTGCCGCCCGCCGTGGATATCGCGAATGTAGTGGCTGCGCTCGTGCAAGCAGGGGTGCGTGTGAGCGCCGTGGAACCGTTGCGGCAGACGCTCGAGGAAATCTATCTCAGGAAGGTCTCCAAACCATGAGTCTTTTCTGGTTCCAGCTTTGCAACGAGCTGCGGAAGATGTTTGCGCGGAAGCGGACTTATATTGGGTTTGGCGCGTTCCTGTTCATGGAAATTTTGATATTATTCCTGTTTAATCTTCCGGGACCCCGCGGGCATTTCAAACGGATGATCGAACAGAACGGTTACGCGTTTGACCAGTATTTCTCGGGGCTCACGCTCGGACTGCTGATGGTGATGTCAACGGTGCTGCTGGGCGCGCTGTATCTCGCATTGGTGGCGGGTGATGTGGTAGCCAAGGAGGTCGAGGAGGGCACCATGCGCATGACACTTTGCCGGCCGGTTTCGCGCGGCCGGATCATCGCGCTGAAATATGCGGCGTGCGTGATTTATACATTTGCACTGATGATTTTTATCGGAGGAACCGCGCTCATTGCTGGGCTCTGCTACCGGGGACAAGGCGGGCTGTTTGTCGTCGATCCATTTGAAGGAATATTTGCCCTGCATGAACAGGGGCCTGGCATGGAGCGCTATGCCGGCGCAATCCTGCTGCTGGCGGTGAGCATGCTTACCGTCACGAGCATCGGCTTCGTATTCTCGTGCTTTAACATGAAGCCGGCTGCTGCTACGATCGTGACGCTTTCGGTAATCTTTCTCGATTCTATTTTTCAGCATATCCCCTACTTTGAAAACATAAAATCGTGGTTCATTAACACCCACATGTCAGGGTGGCTGCAATTGTTTGTCACCTACATCCCGTGGTGGAAGATTGCGGAGGATTACGCGTATCTGCTGGCGCTGGATGCGACGTGCGTGGTGATCGCGCTGGCGGTTTTCCAGAGCCGGGATTTCAAGGGCTAGACGTCGTGGACGCCGTCCAGGCAATCGCTCGCAAACCGGTTTTTGATCAACTGCACCTCCTTGGACAATACGGTGATCTGCGACTCGATCTCTGCTATTTCCGATTCGTATTCCTTCGCTCGCGCGGCCAGAACCCGCATCTCGGGCCATGCCAGGATTTCCCGGAGTAATTTCTCCTGGCCGGACTGGTAGAGCACTTTGGTGCTGCCCTGGATCAGTGCGCGCTTGTGCCGGCAAATCTGTCCGATGCTGCCGAGGGTGCAATTGCAACGCACGCGAAGGCGGCCCTTATCCTTGATAAATTCCACATGGTAGGAGCCGCCGCTGCTGCGTTTGACCAGGATAACGTGATTCATAAATGGAGGTGTGAAACTGCGGTCATTCCATGCGGGGGATGCACATTAATTAATACGGTGTAATTTTGCCTGAACACCAGATTATTTTCACTTTACTGGAGCGGAGTGAGCCTTCTGTCCGAAAAGCGCATGATCTGCTGTGCGTAGCCTGTCTCCATCCAGTCAATATGGGTGGTGGTGATAAGTTTTTGTGCGTGGGGCGGAAGTTGGCGGAGGAGTGCATTGCGGCGCTTCACGTCGAGTTCGCCAAAAATGTCATCCAGCAGGAAAAGCGGCGCGCTGCCTGAGTGGGCCTCGATCAAGGCGGCCTGCGCCAACCGCAGGGAGAGGGTGAGGCTGCGTTGCTGTCCCTCGGAAGCGAAGCTGGAGTCGATACCGTTCAGGAAAAACGCCATGTCGTCGCGGTGCGGCCCGACATTGGTAAGGCGCAGGCGCAGGTCCTCGGCCTGCGATTGGTCGAGGGCTGTCGCGAAATCCTCGCCGCATCCGCACAAATATGTCATCTCCAGTTTTTCCGCAGAGTCGCTGATATTCGCCTGCGCTTCGCCAGCTTTCTCCTGGAGACTGGAGATGATCCGCCGCCGCGCTGTAGCAAGATGATTCCCTGCATCGACCAGGGGCTGGTTGAAAGCGGCAATCTCGCGCCATTTTGGGCTGGGGGCCTTGAGCAGCATGTTCCGCGAGCGGAGGGCGCGTTCGTAGGCACGGAGCTGTCGGCGGTACGCGGGATCGATCTGCACGGCAACGAAATCGAGGAATTTCCGGCGTTTGTCGGCGGAGCCGCGCACGATCTCGATATCCTGATTTGAAAAATAAACCAGTCGCGCAACCTGCAGGTACTCGGATGCTGATTTTTGCTCCACGGAATCGAGCGCGAGCTTTTTGCGTTCGCGGCTGAAGTAAAATTGCAGGTGTTTTTTCTCAAAATGTCCGTCGAGCACGAAGCCCCGTTTCTCGTGCTGGATCGCGCGGGCGAGCGTGGTGACCCGGGGGGATTGCAGGCGCAGTAGGACGCATGCGGACTCCAGAAGGGACGTCTTTCCCTGCGCATTCGACCCAAAAAAGATATTCGTGCCCGGTGCAAAAGCGCACTCCAGCATATCGAAACAGCGGAAATGGCGGAGCTTGATGTCTGTAAGCATGCGGGAGACGAAAAGTTAAGCACGCGACGTTTGGAAACAAAGAGAAAAACCGGACTTCAGAAGGGGAAACCCCGCCCTTTACAGCGTCTCCATGAATATCACGCTTGAATTGCCGCACGCGCCGACTAATTTCGACATCCCACATGCAACTATTGCCCGGCTTTCGTGACTTTTATCCTGACGACTGTGCGCGACGGAACTACATCCTCGCCACATGGCGCGAGGTCGCGCGCCGGTATGGCTTTGTCGAATATGACGGCCCCGTACTCGAGCCGATCGATCTCTACAAGAAAAAGAGCGGCGGCGAATTGGTTGGCCAGCTTTTTGATTTCACCGACAAGGGCGACCGCCATGTGACGATGCGTCCGGAGATGACCCCCACACTCGCCCGCATGGTCGCGGCCCGGGAGCGCGATTTTAAAAAACCGCTCAAGTGGTTCTGCGTGCCTCAATTTTTCCGCTACGAAAAACAGCAGCGTGGAAGGCTGCGGGAGTTCTATCAGTTCAATGCCGACATTATTGGCGAAGTCTCAGCAGCGGCGGATGCGGAGATGATCGGGCTGATCATCGATCTCCTGCGCGGCTTTGGTTTCAAGCAGGAGGATTTCGTTGTGCGTGTGAGCGACCGCCGGGCTTGGGCGGCTTTTGCAACGACGCGCGGTGTTGCCGATGACAGGCTGCTCGATTTTCTCGCGGTAGTGGACAAACTGGAACGCAATTCGCCGGAAGAGAGCGCCAAAAAGCTGGGAGAATTCGGCATCGCACTCGGCGACGTTAAGACATTCATCGCGGATCCTGCATCGGAAGCACCGACACTGAGGCAGATTAATGAGGAATTGGCCGCGCGCGGCCTCGATGGCTTCGTGGAGATGGATCTTACCATCGTGCGCGGGCTTGCGTATTACACGGGGTTTGTGTTCGAGGTCTTCGACCGCAGCAAAAAGGAACGTGCGCTTGCTGGCGGAGGCCGTTACGACAATTTGCTCACATTGATGAGCGATGGCAAAGTCGATCTGCCCGCCCTCGGTTTCGGCATGGGCGATGTGGTGCTGGCAAATCTCATTAATGACACGCCCCATGCAAAAGCAAAGATGGACGCATGGCTCAGGGAAAACCGCGCGTGCGAAATTTATACTGTCATCGCCAAAGAAGAACGCAGGGCCGACGCGCTTGCGATTGTCCAGCAATTGCGCGATGCCGGATTGCGCGTGGATTTTCCGCTGGCTGCCGCGAAGGTCGGCAAGCAATTCCAGGCCGCCGAGCAACTCGGCGCCCGCCTCGCCGTCCTGGTCGGCGACGAATGGCCGCAGGTAAAAGTAAAGACCCTCGCCAGCCGCGAAGAGACACTCGTGTCTTGCGAAGATTTGCTCGCGCACATTATCCAACTCTCTAAATCTTAAATCTATGTATCGCACCCATCACTGCAACCAACTCCGCAAAGCCGATATCGGCCAGACCATCACGCTCTCGGGCTGGATCAATTCGCGCCGGGACCATGGCGGCGTTATTTTCATCGATCTGCGTGACCGTGAGGGCCTGACGCAGGTTGTCTTCCGCCCCGAGGAGCATCCGCAAATCTCCGAGGCATCCCACGGGTTGCGCAGCGAAGACGTGATCCAGATCTCGGGTACTGTCGCAGCGAGGCTCGACGGCACTCAGAACACCAAACTCGCCACCGGTGATATTGAAGTGGTTGCCGGCGAGTTGAAGGTATTGAACAAGGCGGACGTGCCGCCGTTTCCGCTCGACGATCCGAAGGTAAACGAAGATCTGCGCCTCGAATACCGTTACCTCGACCTGCGCACAGCGCGCATGCAACAGAACTTGAAGCTGCG
>JBAVPB010000090.1:0-31823 GCA_049692655.1 Chthoniobacteraceae bacterium
CTCTTCGCGAGGGCGGGCTTCGTTCACGGTCAAAGCGCGACCATCAACAGTTTTCCCATTGAACTGGGTCACTGCGGTGGTTGCTTCTGCGTCACTGGCCATGGTCACGAATGCAAATCCACGGGACTTGCCGGTGAATTTGTCCTGCATCAGCACTACTTCATTTACAACGCCAGCCTGTGCGAACAAGTCTTGCAGCTCGGTTTCGGTGGTGTTGAAGGAGAGATTTCCTACGTATAGTTTGTTACCCATATTATCAGTTTTTTTAGCAAACGAAAAACTTCGGTGACGGTTCCCGTTAGTCGGATTTCAAGTCGTCACTGAAGTAAACTCAACTGACAATCTCCCCAACCCCGAGTAGCTATTCTTTTGCGTATTGCGATGCATGCTAGGCCCAACGCCGGAAAATGCAAGTAAAAACAGCGCCCTTCTCCGTAAGGACGCAGTGCCACCCCCTTTTTGTTGCCCGCTTTTGAAACTTTACATTCCCCGGCGACTGTGCGACCTATCGGGGAAATGCGCCCTCGCGTCCTTGCATATCTCTGCCTCTTTTTCTGTGCCGCCATCGCCGCGCATGCGCAGGAACAGGATCCCGGCCTGAAGCTGCAGACCCGCAATGCCAATGTTGCCCCCATTCTCTTTCAAAATAAAACCTACCTTGTCCAGGCACCATACGGCGGGACCCACGGCGCAAATGTGGGCACCTTCTACTTCGACGACCACGTCAGGACCAAGGAATTCTCCACCCATGCAGCTTCCGGGGTGAATAAATTCTGGGCTGGCGATGTGAAATACGACGCCAAAACCGCAAACCTCGGCACCAAAACCGTCATCCCAAATGCCACCAAGGTGTATGCGACGAAGACCTCGGACACAAAAACGGCCCGTGAAAGCGGCAAGGAGTCCGCCACCCGCGCTGCCACCACACGCGAGTACCGGGGACGTGGCGTATCGCAGGATCGTTTGGACAGGGAAGGCCCGGATGCGCTCAAAGGCGCGAATCCGGTCGGCTCGAATGGCGACTTGCATCCGATGACGATCGACGAGGTGCGCACCCTGTTGAACAAAAACAAGTAGGCCTCCGCCTGCTGCAAAGTTCACGCTGTTTCTGCTCGCATAAACGCAATATCTGCGTTTATTTTGGTGGAGTCCATGGACACGATATCCCCTGAATCCCAGTTGGAAAGCCTCAAGGCCGGTGCCGCACAGATCATCAGCGAGGCGGAATTGCTGCAAAAGCTGAAGCTCGGCCGCCCCTTGAATGTGAAGCTCGGCGTCGATCCCACCGCGCCTGATATCCACCTCGGTTTCACCGTGCCGCTGCAAAAACTCCGCCAATTCCAGGATCTCGGCCACCAGGCGGTGTTGATCATCGGCGATTTCACCGCGATGATCGGCGACCCGACCGGGCGCTCCGCGGCGCGGCCGCAGTTGTCACACGACCAGGTGATGCACAATGCAAAAAGCTTCCAGGAGCAGGCATTCAAAATTCTCGACCGGAATAAAACGAAAACCATCTTCAATGGCGAATGGTTCGAGATCATGCACTTTGAGGATGTCATCAAGCTGAACAGCCGCGTGACCATCCAGCAGATGATGCAGCGCGAGGATTTCAAGGAGCGCTTTGCAAAAGGCATTTCCATCCGCGCCCACGAGATCCAGTACCCGATCATGCAGGGGTGGGATTCCGTGAAGGTAAAGGCGGATGTCGAGATCGGCGGCACCGACCAGCTTTTTAATATCCTCGTCGGCCGCGACATCCAGAAGGAGGAAGGCCAGCCGCAGCAGGTCGTCTTCCTCATGCCGTTGCTCGAGGGCCTGGATGGCGTGAACAAGATGAGCAAGAGCCTCGGCAACTACGTCGGCGTCAGCGAGCCGCCAAACGAAATGTTTGGCAAGCTCATGAGCATCACCGACCAGCTCATGGACCGCTACTACCTCCTGCTGCTAGGAAAAAAAACACCCGACATCCATCCCATGGATGCCAAGAAGCAGCTCGCGTGTAGCATCATCGAGCGTTACCACTCCGCCGAGGCCGCAAAGGCCGCGCTCGAGGATTTCAATCTGCGCTTCAGCAAGGGCGGCAACCAGCTTGATAAAGCCGACCTCCCGAAATTTGCATCGGACGGTTCAACCACGGACATCATCTCCATCGTGGTCGCAGCCTACGCCGGTTCCTTCCAACTCACAAAATCCCGTGGCGACGCGCGCCGCCTCGTCGAGCAAGGCAGCATCCAGCTCAACGGCGAAAAAATCACCGACGTAAAAGCCACACCGGAGCTTCACGAAGGCGACGTCCTCCGCCTCGACAAAACCCGCGCCGTGCGGGTGGAGACGTTGCAGGTGAGCGTTTAAGGCGGATCAACGACCGATCAATTCTCTCAAAACTTCCGAGAGTTCACCCTTCGTCATACGCTTTTCGGCAATAGCAATCATGGCGTCGTAAAGAACCGTTGCGTCCGGTTTTTTTGAAAACCCATTCTCAGCGAGAAAAAGCAATGCCGTCGCAACCCCCGTACGTTTATTACCGTTGAGAAACGCCTGTGCTTGCGCGATGTGAAATGCATAAGTCGCGGCAATGTCGAACAAATCGCCGTTAGCATAAAATAAGTATTCTGTGCGGCCGCCAGCGCAGACTCCACCATGCCACGGTCCCGGATTCCATCGCTTCCGCCGAAAAGGCGCAACGACTCAGAGTGCAAATCGAGCACAGAGTCCCAACTGATGAACTTGGGCTCCACTTTATTCGGCGAGTTTCCGGAAGAGCGGGGCGTTTTCCTCGAAAATCCCGCTGGCTGTTACACGCGCTTTTTCGCGATCGACATACTGTACTTTCGATTCATTAACATCCTCAGAACCACGCAAAAATTCCATTACCTCCGCCTTCTCTTCAGCAGGCAAAGCCTTGATTTGCTCGATGATTTCCGCAGCGCTCATGTCATTAACTTACCCCAACATGCCGCCTTCGACAAGCCTCTTCATCCCTTGAGCGCCCGCGGCAACCCCCGCCTGTAATCCCGCGGCGACCTTCCCAGCACGCGGCTGAACTGCCGCGTGAAATAATTGCTGTCGTTAAACCCGCACGCCAGCGCCACGTCGGTGATGCGCTGCTCCCGGTCCGCCAGCAACTCGCACGCCTTCTGCACCCGCACGCGGATCAGGTAATCGATCGGCGAACGCTGGAACACCCGCTGAAATGCGCGCATCAGCGTGCTCTGCGACATATGCGCGACCTTCAAGAGTTCCTGCACCGTGATCGGCTCGCGGTAATTCCGGTCGATGTAACTCAGCACCTCACCTAGCCGCCGGAGCGGCTCATCGGCAGGGCGCCGGGCGCTCGCATAACATCGCGAGAGATACGCGATGAGCTGCATCAAGTGTGCGCGCGCCGTGAACCGGTAGCCCGGCGGGCGCGTGCGGAGCTCCTGTTCCAGTTCCACCGCGAGGCGGATCGCCTCCGCCAGTTTGTCCGTGGTGAGATGGAGCCTGTCGCGGAAGCGCGCCTGTTGCCGCAACCGCGGCTCGATGCGGAAGAGCAGTTGGTAACCTGGAATATCGCCGAGATCCGTCAACGGCAACCCCAGGTCGCGGGGCTTGAAAAGGATGTTGATCAACCCCATGCGGTCCACATTGGCGTAGCCGTGTTTCATCTGGCCGCGAAGCAGGAACACATCACCCGCTTCCAGCACGTAATCGTCATTGTCGGTCAAGTGCCGGCCGTGGCCGTTGGTGATCACCACCAGCTCGTGGAATTCGTGCCGGTGCAGCCGGTCGGTGGCGCCGTGGTTGGGCACGCGCATGACGCGCAACGGAAACCCATTGTCGTTGAAGACATGCGCGGAGGTGATCAGGGAGACTTTCATTCGGAGTGAGAGGATCATGCTTGTTTTTGAAAGCATCGTCAAGGTGGCGGCAAGCCTCTTGAGTTAATTTCGATGACACTGTTGCTAACGGACAGTCAACACAACACGGCGGCTACAGACCGCCCGAACCCCGGAGAAAAAACAAAATCATGGCATTAAAAGTAGCGGTAGTAGGATTGCGCGGCATCGGCACGACGCACGTCCAGAGTCATAAAAAAGACGAACTGTCCAAACTGGTCGCGGTCTGCGACGTGGTCAAGGATCGCGCCGACAAGGTCGCAAAGGATTTCGGCGTGAAGGCGTATTACAGCGTCGCCGACCTCCTCGATGGCGAGCCGGATCTCGACATCGTGGATATTTGCACCGGCGGGTATGAGAATGGCGGCTGGCATTTCGAGCCCGCCATGCAGGCGATCGCCGCTGGCAGGAACGTGCTGGTCGAGAAACCCATTTCCAATGATATCAATGAGGCGCGCGAGATGGTGCGCTTCGCGGCGGAGAAGAATGTCTATCTCGGCTGCAACCTGAATCACTTTTTCACCGAGCCCGCGCGGCAGGCCCGCCAGCTCATCGACGATGGCAAGGTCGGCGAGCCGGTCTTCTGTCTGCACCGCATGGGATTCATCGGCGGCGAGGCGACCTATGGCCGCGACCGCGGGGCAAATGCGGATGGCATGCCCTACTTCCACACCAAGGCATTCCTCGCCCATCCCTTCAGCTTGATGCGCCATTTCTGCGGCGACATCACACACATCCAGGCGTTCATGGACCGCCCGAGTTTCCGCCGCAAGGCGGAGGACCCCATGGTCTCCATCGCCAGCGTCCATGTCCGGTTTGCCAGCGGCGCGATCGGTTATCTCTTCAGCCAGCGCGGCGATGCCACCATGGGCCTCGGCGGCTGGTGGAGTTTCGAATTCGGCGGCACAGCCGGCACATTCACCATTGAAAATTGCGTGGAGAAACTGACCTACTATCCCGCTCCTTCCAAGACCGACAAACTCGGCCTCGGCGAGCAGCCCTCGCCTGTTGTCACCAATACCGGCGAAAAGGATTTCGGTGCGACATTTCCAAACCGCATTCACGCATTCCTCGAGGATGTGACCAACAAGGTCCCCAAAAACAAGCTGCGCGCCTCAGGCCGCGATGCACTGGCGACGCTGGAATACACCTTCGCTGCAATCGAATCCTACGAGCAAGGCGGCGAGCTGGTGCGGCCACACGCCCTGCCGACATTGAAACGCGACGTCCTCGACCCAAGCAACCTATGAAACTCGGCGCAAACTCAGTCCTCTTCGGCGGCTTCGACATGGAGACCGCATTCAAATACGTCGCCCGCTGCGGCTACGACGGCATCGAAATTTCCGCGATCGACGGCATGAGCCAGCATCTCGTGCTGGAACGCTGGCAGGAGTCGGCCCCGGCGATCAAGGAGTTATCCGCCAAATACAACCTGCCGATCCTCGCGATGGAGCAGCCTTCGCAGGAGACGGAAAAAATGGAGGCCGCGTTCCAGGCTGCGGTCGCCATCGGTTGTCCGATCATCAACTGCGGCCCCGGCGGCAAAAGCGACGACGGGGCGACTCTCCAGCAATCCATCGATTCCCTCGGCAAATTCGCCGCACGCGCGGAACATTATGGCGTGACCCTGTGCGTAAAGGCGCACGTCGGCGCCGCGATTTACAATACACCCACCACGCTCAAAGCATTGGCGGCGATCACCTCGCCCGCCTTCGGTCTCGACATGGACCCGAGCCATATTTACCGCGCCGGTGAAAATCCCGTCGAGGCCATCGGCGCTGTCGTCTCGCGGATCAAGCACGTCCACATCCGCGACTGCAAGGGCCGCCAGCAGAACCCCGGCAAGCCCGAGATGCAGGCAAATGGCCGCGGAGATATCGACTTGCTCGGTTACATCCGCATCCTCCACGAAAATAATTACACCGGCCCCGTCGATCTCGAAGTCATCGGCGCAAAGGAATACGAGCTGGCGGACTGCGTCGCCATCGCCGCCGAGGCGCGCGGCCACATGCAGGCATCACTCCAAGCCTGCGGAGCACGATGAGCATCGGCCTCGGCATCCTGGGTTTTGCCCACGGGCATGTGAACATGTATTGCGCGGAATGGCGCAAGACTGACACGGTGCAACTCGTGGCCGGCTGGGATCACGATGCCGCACGCGCGACGTCGGCATGCACCCAGTTCGGAATGGAACCAGCCGCCACCCCGGCGGAACTGCTGGCACGTCCCGACATCACCGCCGTGGTGATCGCCTCAGAAACCTCCCGGCATGCCGATCTCGTGGAACTCGCAGCCGCAGCCGGCAAGGCAATCATCCTGCAAAAGCCGATCGCATTGACCATGGAGGAAGCCGACCGCATCGTGGCCGCCGTCGAGCGCACCGGCGTCCCTTTCACCCTGGCTTGGCAGATGCGGGTCGATCCCCACAACGTTGAGCTCAAGTCCCTGCTTGCAGGCGGCGAATTCGGCCGCCTCTGCATGATCCGCCGCCGCCACGGCCTGCCGACGCAAACGTGGAAGGATTTCGACAAAACCTGGCATGTGCAACCGGAACTCAACCGCGACCTGTTCGCGGATGACTCCTCGCACCCGATCGATTTTCTCTACTGGCTGCTCGGCATGCCGGCGACCGTCACCGCCGAGTTAAGCACGATGATCAACCCCGCCATCATCAACGACAACGGCATCGTAATCCTCAAATATCCGGACGGCGCGCTCGGCGAAGTCTCATGCAGTTTCGTGGCCCTCGCAGGGGAAAACGTCACCGAGGTCGTTTGCGAACACGGCACGATCATCGGAAACTACGGCGATGTGCCGAGCTGCAACGTCCCCCGCCCTCCCGGCGCAGGCCCGCAACTGAAATGGTATCTGCAAAAGAAAGGCAATTGGACGGCGAGCAACCTGCCGGAAATCAAGAGCCACTCCGAACGCCTCAACGGCCTCGCCGCTCCGTTGGCCGGATTCCTGCAAGGCAAGCGGCCACCCATCGCCACCGCCCGCGAAGGCCGCGATGTATTACGCATCGTCCTCGCCTGCTACGACTCCGCCACCCAGGGAAAACGCATCAATCTGAACTAACCCAAAACAAACAAATATGGCCTCCAAGAAAAAACCAAACCTGCTGTTCATCGGCATCGACAGCCTCAGCGCCGACCACATGAGCCTCTACGGCTACCACCGGCTCACCACCCCGCACATGGACAAATACGCCACGCGCGGCGCGGTGTTTGAAAACCTCATCAGCCCTTCCATCCCGACCACGCCCGCCTACAGCTCCATGTTCACCGGCATGGATTGCTTCGGCACGGATGTCGTCGCGCTCCGCCACGAGGGCGGCCTCGGCAAACACGTAAAGACCCTCGCGGAAATCCTAGGCGCCGAGGGCTACAACACCACTTGCGTCGGCTTCCAGGGCAACCCCGGCTCCCGCGGTTTTAAAAACTACATCGACTTCAAAGGCTGGGGCTCATGGGAGGAAGGCCGCAGCCCCAAGGCGGAAAGCCTGAACGCCGTGGCGATCCCGGAACTAAAACGCCTCGCCGACAAGGACAAGCCGTTCTTCCTCTTCCTCCGCCATATGGATCCCCACTCGCCCTATCTCCCTCCGGGCCCGTTTGAACGGATGTTTTACGATGGCAACGAATTCGACAAAAAGAACAAATCGCTCAAGCCTGTCCTCGAGTTCAAGCCCTTCTGCGATTACTTCGCGAGCTGGTTTCCGCCGCAATGCACCGACAAGGATTACATCATCGCCCAGTACGACGGCGCCATCGCCTACATGGATTCCGCCATTGCGAACATCTTCGCCACGCTCCAGCAGCTCGGTATCGAGGAGGAGACGCTGGTGATCATCGATTCCGACCACGGCGAGACGCTCTACGATCACGATTGCTATTTCGACCACCACGGCCTGTACGAATGCACGCTCCGTGTCCCGCTCATCTTCGTCTATCCGGGCAAGGTGCCGGAAGGAAAACGCTTCTCCGATATCTGCCACATGAAGGATGTCACCCCTACCATCCTCGACCTCATGGGCGTCAAGCCCGGCATCCGTTTCGACGGCAGGAGCCTCGTCCCGCTCCTCGAGGGAAAACCGCGCAAAGTGGAAGCCGAATCCTACATCACCGAATGCACCTGGATGCGCAAGCACGGCTGGCGCACCCCGCAGTGGAAATACATCCACGCCCTGGAGCCCGATTTCCATTTCAAGCCGGAGATCGAGTTGTACGACCTCATCGCCGATCCTGGGGAAAACAACAACATCGCCAAAAAGGAGCCCGAAGTCTGCGCCATGCTCGAGGCCCGCATGCAGGCATGGATCGCCGCCCGCGAGAAGGCCACCGGCCGCAAGAACCCGATGCACAATACCCCAAACTGGCACGGCCACGGATGCGGCCCGTTCAAGACTTCGCAGCAGGCCTACGACACCATGCATATCGGCTCGCCGGGGGCCGCCCAGAAACTGCAGGCAAAAGAATTGCGGACCCAGCGCGGACAGAAGACACTTTGAGCCAATAGTTATGATGATCACAGTCATTGGCCGGGGACATTCCGGCACACGCGCCATGTCACACACGCTGTCGGCCAGCGGTGTCTGCATGGGCGATCCCATCAACGCCTCCGGCGACCTGGTCCCGCCGGAAGACATGTACGATGCCTGCCGCGTGCTCGCTCCTTACGTCAAATGGCGCGGCGCGCTCGATTGGGATTTCAGCGCCCTCCACACCATGGAGATTCCGGAGGAGTTTAAGCGGCTGCTCTTCTCGTATCTGAAATCGGTGCATGACAGCAAATCGGAAAAGCGCGGCTGGAAGATTCCCGAGACCACCCTGGTCTACCCCTGGGTTCAGCGCCTGTTCCCCAATATCAAATACATCTTCTGGGTTCGCGATCCGCGCGACTGCATCATCGGCGGGCACCTGACCGACGACATGCGCGATTTCGGGATACAATACCCCGAGACGGAAGACGAACGCCTCCGCCGCGCAATCTCCTGGAAATACCAGTACGACCTGGTGAAAGCCACGCCGCGCCCCGAGCACTGGATCGAAGTCCGCTTCGAGGATTTCGTCCTCCGCCAGGAGGAAACCCTCGACCGGCTCGAAAAATTCCTCGGCATCCCCCTCGTCCGCATCCCCGTCCGTCCCGAAACCATCGGCCGCTGGAAAACCGACCAAGGCGTCCACGACTTCGAATTCTTCGCCCCCGCCCTCAAGGCATATAATTACATAGGGTCGTAACTACGTACATAGACTGCCCGTTTCGGATACCGTTTATCATTCAGCTCGGATACATGAAGGAATACCAATGAAACTCTTTCTTAAGCTCAATGGTGAAACTCTAGGTTACTCGCTAGCGTCTGAAATAAAAACTGATCCTCCAATGGGTTGTGGTGAGGGTAATTTTTATCCGAGTCCGGCATACGTTGCTGTTGAAGAATTGTTTAGACGAAAGACACTTGCCTCTGGAATTACGGGTAAGGATGATCCGTCGGCGATGGCTCAGGTACAAAAAGAGATCGAGAGACTTCCTCTTAGTTTAGTTACAGAGGACGAACAGGCCTTGGAGCTATTAGGGTTAGGCATTATTGACGTTAGAGAGGAAATGCCAGATATCCCGTTAATGTTGGAGATTATTGGTTTAGGGTATCCCATATTTGAGCGTATATTCCCCGGCCAATATGCTGCTTACGAAAATTCTTTTAAGACACGCAACCGGTGAGCAAAAACGTGGGTTTAACAAAATAATTCAAAATTAGGCTGCTTCCGAATTTGTAATCCCATAGCCAAAATCCTCTTCAATCCTGTAAGCCGAGCGCAGCGAGACAAGCTGGCTCTAATAATCTAATAAAAACCCAGCTAATCCTGTAATCCTGTCTAAAAATCCCCCGTCCTCGATTTCATCATGAAAATCTGCGTCATCGGCATGGGCCCCATCGGCAACCGCCACGCCAAACTCTACACCGAAAATCCCCTCGCGGAACTCACCGGCGTCTGCGACCTCCGCCCCGACCGCGCCGAGGCCGGTGGCAAAACATTCGGCGTCCCCCATTTCCTCGACGCCGCCGAAATGCTCCGCACGCTCAAGCCCGACATCGTCAGCGTCGCCACCGGCGGCTACGAATACGGCAGCGACCACTGCGCCCCCACCCTCCTCGCCCTCGACGCCGGCTGCCACGTCCTGTGCGAAAAACCGATCAGCAACGACATCGCCCAGGCCGAAACCATGGTCGCCCGCGCCCGCGAAAAAGGCCTCTGCCTCGGCATCAACCTCAACCACCGCTTCACCCCCGCCGCCGTGCTCGCAAAAAAATGGGTGACCGATGGCCGCCTCGGACATCTCCTCTTCATCAACATGGGCATCTGGATCATGAATCCCGCCGAGAGCTCCCCCTACTTCCACCTCAAGGCGCTCCACCCCCACAGCGTCGATATCATGCGCTATTTCTGCGGCGATATCGAGGCCGTGCAATGCTTCGCCACCAAGGCCCCCGGCCGCAAAATCTGGTCCACCGCCCAGATCAATATGCGCTTCGAAAACGGCACCGTCGGCTCCCTCACCGGCAGCTACGACATCGGCCGCGGCCACCCCATGGAACGCTGCGAAGTCGCCGGCACCGGCGCGCGCTTCGTCCTCGACGACATGTTCAAGGAAGTCACCCTCTACCCCGCCGAGACACTCGAGAAAACCGTTTACACAAACCCCATCTTCGGCGGCATGCGCGATTTCGAGGAAACCTTCCGCAACCGCATCAACCGCTTCGTCGAGCAGGTCTCCCAGGGCGTCCCCCCCGACCAGATCGACGGCAAAGGCGCCGACGGCCTCGCCGCCCAGAAAGTCCTCGCCGCCGCCATCGAATCCCTCGAAACCGAAAAAGTAGTTTACGTAAACCCAAAGAAGTAAACCGAAAGGAACCCCGCCCATGATCCGCAAAGCCTTCATCATGTCCGTAAACCCCGGCCAGGAAGAGGAATACACCCGCCGCCATTCTCCCATCTGGCCCGAACTCGAAGCCACCCTCAAATCCCACGGCGTCCACAACTACTCCATCTTCCTCAACAAGGAAACCAGCCAGCTCTTCGCCTACGTAGAGATCGAGGACGAAGCCCGCTGGGCCGCCATCGCCGCCACCCCCATCTGCCGCAAATGGTGGGCGCACATGCAAGACCTCATGCCCTCCAACCCCGACAACAGCCCCATCTCCACCGAGCTCCCCCAGGTTTTCCACATCGACTAATGTCCTTTCCCTATTCGACATTGGATGTTGGAACTCGACTCTTGGAGAGGCCGAGGAGCGAGGGCGGCAATTCCCCCATTCCAAAAAAGCCCCGGCTTACCAATGTCGCAGGGATATATTATCTTTCCGCCATGTCCGCGATCACGATACCGTTGCCCGATGAAGACCTGACTCTTCTTCGCGCCTGGTCAAAGACGCAGGAAATTTCTGTGGAAGCATTCCTTGCACAGCAGGCGCGCAATTTGCGCCAGCGTTTGCAGAATCCGATGTGGCGGCGGCCAGCGGCATAATTTCACGGGAAACCGTTGGCGAGGAAAAACATCACGATCACCTCGAGAAAAAGCACAAATGACGGTCACGTGGTATCGGTGTCGATGGGTCAGGGCCTGGGGCTCGCGGTCATCTCGGAGGCCCGCGCCAGTGCTTGCGTGTCGATATACTCCCGGATGTTCGTCAGTTTGCCATTTTGAACGGTAATGGCGAAGACCCAATCGTCCTCGAACGTTTTATTCGTGGCTATGATTTTCCCCTTAGCGAAACCGATGACTAGAACCCGGTCTCCCTGCGCTACGAATTCAAAGGGCTTTGGGTATGAAGTTTCCAGCGTTTCGGAAGCCTTCTGAAGCAAATCGGCCAATCCCGCGTGTCCGCGGTGCATGCCGGCCAGCGGCCAGCCCTCACCCGGAATGATCCATTCAATATCTTCGGCAGACAACGACAGCAGAGCTTGCATATCGCCGCCGCGCAATGCTGCGAAAAAATTCTTCACCGTCTCGACATTCTCTTGTGTGCTCATATTTTCTTTCCTCTGTGTGTTCGTGGTTATTTTAGTAGAAATATTGCTCTTCCTTCGAATCTGACCCCGCTGTCGATCACTGTTCCTTCTTGAACAAATCCTCGAAGATGAGCGGGCCCCAAATGTCGCCGCGTGCGTGCACCAGCGCGCCACCCTCGTCGAGCTTTCCCAGCTCGACGGGTGCGAATCCGAGTTGTTTGGCCAAGACCGCCACGGGAGCGATCGCGTCCTCGTCGTCGCTCGACAGAAAGACGACCCGGTGGTCGCCCTCGACGACCGGATCGGTCGCTAAGGTGGCCGCAGCGAGGTGATTGAAACCTTTCACCAACTTGGCGCCGGTGAACGCCTTTGCGACAAAGGCGGAAGACAGGAGGCCGTCCAGTTCCTCCAGAGGAGCTTGCGAGTTCATCGCATCGATGACCGTCTTGCCTTCCCAATTCGGCAGGGTCTTCGCAACGCGGCCATGCTCCTCGAACCGGACCGCCAGGATGATTGTGTCGGCCTCGAGTGCATCCCGCAGCGACTTGGCGACGACCATGGATCCAATCGCCCGGGCCTGCGGCGCCAACGCCTCGGGCGGCCGGCGGCTCGCGACCATCACGTCGATGTTTTTACGGGCGAAGGCGTGGGCGAGGGCCTGGCCTATCTTACCGAATCCTACAATTGCATAGCTCATAATGTTTTTCCGATCTTGTGTTTGAGAAGCGTGGACCCGCGACTGGCGAGGGCCAGGCACGCGACCGCGCCGGGGTCAGACCTGCGCCATGCCTCCATCGACGGCGAGATCCACACCGGTGATGTAAGAACTTTCATCAGAGGCGAGGAACAGGACGGCAGCAGCGACTTCCTCGGGCTTGCCTCTGCGGCCGAGCGGAACTTCCGAGGCGAACTGGGCTGCCGCCTGTTTTATCTGTTCAGCGGTGAGGCCCGCGTTCTCCAAAGCCGGAGTTTCGATTGGGCCAGGGCTCATCGAATTCACACGAATTTTGCGATCCTTCAGTTCCACCGTCCAGCCGCGGGCGAAACAGCGCACAGCGGCCTTGCTCGCAGCGTAGGCGGTAAACGCTGCGTCTCCCCTCACATTCGCGACTGAAGAGGTCAGGATGATCGAGCCGCCATCTTTGAAAAGGGGGAGGGCCTTTTGCACGGTGAAGAACGTTCCCTTCGCGTTTAAGTCGAAGGTCTTGTCAAAATGAGCCTCGGTCGCCGTTTCGAGCGGCGCGACTTCACCCCAGCCAGCGTTTGCGAAGAGGACGTCGATGTGGCCGTGCTTCTCTTTCACGACGGCATAGAGCCGGTCCAAATCCTCCAAGTGCGATATGTCGCCCGCGACCGTCGTGACGTTTCTCCCGATCAAGGCTGCGGCCTCTTTCAGCTCTTTCTCTCGTCGGCCAGTGATCACGACTTGCGCGCCTTCTTCCACGAAGCGCTTGGCTGTGGCCAAGCCAATCCCGCTGTTTCCACCTGTGATGACCGCAATTTTTCCCGCCAGTTTTTGTCCGTTATTATTACTCATATATTTTGTTGTTTGGTTTTGTTCTTGGTAATTTTGAAAATGTGGATTTACGCTTTTCCTCCAAAGCTGACATAGTCGTCGAGTTCGCCGAATTCGAACCAGGTTTTGACGTCTTCCCGGGTTTTGGAAATCTTGCCCAGGTGTTCGGCAAAGAAGGCCAGTGTTTCGGCGTCGCTGTCGGGTCCGCGGTTTTCCATGAAGGCAGACCATGCTTCGATTTCCCATGGAGCGCGCGGGGTCTTGGAATGGGCCTGAACCCATTCGAGCATTTCCCCGTCGCCTTTGCCGGTCGCCAATTCCTTCAACAAGGCATCGGGATCAAAGCCAAGAAATTGCACTAGGCGCTGGTCGGTTGCGCAATCGTAGTGATACTCGCCGTTTTTCTTCGCGAGAGTCGCCCGGCCCTTGTCGAGCATGCGGGCCAAAACCACGTAGTTGCCCAAACGAACGCGAAAGCTCCGGGGTGGGCGTTGAGTCAGATCAATAAAGTAATGTTGCGTTTTCATAGTTTTCATAGTCCTCCAGTCGTCAACGACGATGGAGACGCTGGACAAAGTGAAACTCAATGCCCGATAGCGGAGCACCGATCTCTTGCATTGCACCGCCCGTTCGAAGCGGGCCGAGATCAATGGCGACTAGTCCGGTGCTGTTGATTAACTCGATTACACTTTGTTTGGCTTCGGCATCGTCGCCGGACGTAAAGATGACGGTTCGGGGTTTGGTCGGCGAGAAGTCCCGTATCCATTCCATCGGCATGTTGCTGACTGATTTCACAAGCCGCGCTCCAGCGGCCATCTCGGCGACTATCTCGCTGGAGGTGCGACCCTTTAACGCGGCCCGCGAGCGGGTAATGCCCGCCAGGCTGAGATCGGGTTTAGAGCCTTTATGCGCGTTAGTCGCATCTACCAGTATTCGTCCACGCCAATCAACGCCTTTGAGCGCCTCAGGCACGTCCACCCATTTCGTGGCTAGAATTACGATATCGCACTTTGCCGCCTGTTGCTTGGTCCCCGCGATGGCGCCCGCGCCGAGTTCCGCGACGAATTTACCCAGCGTTTCCGGACCTCTGGAGTTGGATACGACTATCGTGCGACCGGCGTTTATCAAATGACGGCCGATTGTGGCCGTTACGGTTCCCGCCCCTATAAACCCTACTTTCATAGCTGATCTTGTTTTCATCTTATTATCGATATTGCAACCTGCGCCTTCTCGAGCCTTGTGGCCAATGCCGGTTTGTGATTGCAGTGATGCACAATGTGCATCACTATTTCCATCGTGCTGGACAAGCTTCGTGTGTTCTTGGTGGTCCTTGAAGAAGGCAGCCTCCGTCGTGCGGCTGACCGTCTGCGCATTTCCCAGTCCGCCATCACGCGACAGATGCAATCACTCGAACTCGATCTCGGAGGGCGCGTTTTGGAGCGAACATCGGCCGGGGTGCGTCCCACGAACGGAGGACGAGTCCTTGCCGAAAGGGCAAAAACGCTTGTGGCAGATTATGATTCCACCATGGCTGAAATCCGCCGGCTGAATCGCGGAGAAAGTGAACGGTTGCGTATTGGCTATATTGCGTCGGCCGTCCAGGAGTATCTTGGGCCGGCTCTGGCCGTGCTGCGGCGCGCTTATCCGGGGCTGCAAGTCAAAATGCTGGATCAAACGCCCGGCGAGATGATTATCGCATTACGGCAGGGTAAAATTGATTTGGCATTGACCTTGCACGGTATAGACCTGCTCTCGCGCGATTTCTATGCTCGTAAATTGGCGACTGTTAGGAGCGTTGTTGCGCTTCCCGTCAGCCACCGGTTCGCGACCGAAAGACAGGTGTCTCTTTCACAATTAAATGGCGAAACGTTCGTGCGGGGATCGGACGATGTGGTGCCGGGATACACCCAGAGGATCATACAGTTCTGCCGCAAGTATGGCGGCTTCCGTCCCCGCCTGGCCACCATTGGCAAAGCAACCGGTCTTGTGGAATCTCTCGCCCTGGCAGCGAACGAAGAAGCGATTTCGATTCAACCAGCCTTCATTTCTCACCTGAATACTCCGAACGTGGTAATGGTTCCAATCGCTGACGCCGGTGCAACCTGGGATTTGTTCGTTGTCTGGCAGCAGGGCAAAATTGCCAGCCCATTGCGGACCTTGCTGGGCGAACTAAACCTGAAGTCTCAATAAATAAAGGGTAGGCAGGAAACTGTCGATGGGGCCGACGGGCGACAGCCGACGGGCGACAGGGTCAGCGGGCGACAGGGTCAGCCCTTGACTATTGACACTTTCCATAAAAATTACCATGTCCCAGAAAAAGCGGTCTGGCTTGCTGGCGAGTGCCTGGATTTTTACAGAGGCATCCAGGATATTTTCACATGGTCAATCCAACGTTCGGAAAATTCAGTTCGTCTCGAACGTCCTTCGATGCGGCGAGTATGATCCGCCGGCCTTCATTTGCCTTGAGAAGCGACCTTAAAGATTCATTTGTGAGAAGAACGTCGCCCGCATAAATTTTTCCGTCTGCCTTGACGGTTAATCGCAGGGAGTCTGAATGGCTCTTTTCTTGGGAGGGATGAGGTTCTGCCGGCAATTGCGTGGTTGAATGGGCCTGAACTGTTGTGATCCGTCGCATCAACCACATGAAACCAAAAGTCATAACGAGGTTCACAGCAATGATTACCAGTCCGAAACTAAGCGGCAAATACTTCCTCATAAAAACTGTTTAGTAACAGATTAACCGGGGGATGTGGTAGCGACTGTACAACATTCGCGACAATTGAACGCCATTCGGCTGGCGTGCTGTTTGGATTATTTAAGAGAGCCCTCGGATCTGGATGCCAATACCCCTCCAACAACCCGGTCCAGACGAGACAATCAGAGACCGGGCTTCCCACTTAAATCTTAACACTTAAAACTTCCCCCTCCGTTCCCTCTGTTTTCTCCTGTAAAATCTTCACCCTTTCGCCGCCCCAGCCTTCTTCGGCGTATGCCGCTTCGGACGCCTCAACCGCAGCCAGTTATTCCAAGTCTTCCGCAAACTGTCCTTTGGCGTGAGATACCTCTGCGTCAGATCATTGCTCTTCACGATCTGCGCCATCAGCCCCTTGAGCGAAAAATCCTCCGTCTGCAAAATCGTGTAAGCCGTGCCGACCGCCGCCTCGTGATGCGCATCGCTCCCCGCCGTCATCGGCAGACCACGCATCTCGGCGTATTCAAAAGCCTGCCGGTTGTAGCGTTTCAGCGTCGTCGCGGCATTGAATACCTCCAACCCGTCGATCTCGAGCGTCTCAAGCACCCCCTGCCGGATGCCGGCGCGGAACAAATCGTACGGATGCGGCGGAATCGCCAGCCCCCCATGTTCGTGGATGATCTTGCAAACCTCGGCGGCGGGCGTCCCTTTCAGGTTTGGCAGTGTCGCCCCGATGCAAAGCAGATGTCCCTCGTCCGTGGTCACTTCCACGCCGGGCAGGACGATGAATCCATCCACCGGCAGCCCGTCCTCGCGCATCAGCCCCTTGTCCAGCATGTAGGAAACCGCGTCGCACGTGTTGTGATCCGTGATCGCAAAGCCGTGCAGCCCCTTTTTGCGGGCAGACTCGATCAATTTCTCGGGACTGCTGACACCGTCACCGGAAAAAAACGAATGCGTGTGCAAGTCTATGTTGTATGGCATTGATTGAATGTTAATTTCCCGGAGCAAAATGGCAAAGGCGAAATCACAGGCACGAAAATCTTCACCAAAACGTAACAATACAGTATCGGATCAACAATGAACATCGGTTTTAAAGAATGGACCCTCGTCTGCCAGGCCCTGGGTAGCGGCCAACAGAGTATTATCCTGCGAAAAGGCGGCATCGCGGAGGGCCGGGACGGTTTTCGCTTCAAGCACGACGAATTTTTCCTTTTCCCCACCCTTTTCCACGAGCAGCTCTCCAAAACGAAGCTCCCGGAGGGCACGCCCCTCCCCACCCCGGAGCCCGATTCCGTGTGCATCCAGTACTCCGCCCGCGTGGAATGGACGGAACTCATCACCGATCTCGACATCATCGCCACGCTCGCCCCATTCCACATCTGGAAGGACGAGGTGATCGAGGAACGCTTTCGCTACGACGACGTGCAGGGCGTGAATCTCGCTTTCGTGCGCATCTTCCGGCTGGAGCCGGATTGGACCTTCCCCGACGAGCCGAAATTCGGCGGCTGCCGCTCATGGCTCAACCTCCCCGAATTGCCCGCAGGAACCAAACTCGTGCCCGTTCTGGACGACGCAACCCACGCGGAACGCGAAGCCGCCGTGCGAAACACCCTGCAAAAGCAGCCTTAAGCCGCAATCAATACGCCGCAGCCGATTTCTTCGCCTGGTACTGGATGAAATGCAGCGCCTGATCCCTCACGAGTTCGGATGCCTCCGGGTGCGCCACCGCATCACCGAGCAAATTGATATAAAACTGCCGCTGCTCCATATCGACCGCGGCATTCAGGATGCGGTTTACCATCCAGATCGACAACACCACCGGCCTGCGCCTGAGCGACTCGACCAGCTCGCTTTCATAGCGTCCCGGCATCGACTCCAGCGTGTGGACCAGCGGCCCCGGAGTGCCGAGGTCGGAATCCGGCATCCTTTCCATGACATCGAACAGCGCCGGCACCGCACGTTCCGGCTGCGGCAGCTCGCGCAGTTCCCGGGTTAATTCAGCCAGCCGTTCGCCGCCCTTGGCTCCGGGTGTTTTACTGTCAAAATCCCGGGCCTGAAGCGCGGCCAGACATGCTATTATTTCATCAAAGGTGCGAGACATGATTTTTGGGTACGCAAAACATAACGCCGCCCACATTTCCCATTCAAGCTTTTCGATTTCAGCTCAAAAATCACGTATTTAATGTGTAATATGTCAGGGCTAATCAACCGTTGCCAACCCTTGCCAACCGTCAGCTATCCCGCATCCCTGCCATCGGCGCCCAAAAACCTACGCCACCCCCAAAACTAATTCCGTCTGCCCCTTCCCGATTTCAAACAGTACCGGAACCTCCAGCAAATCCTCCAGCATCGACCTGTTGGTAGTCGTCGCCACATCATCCGCTGCGTCCATGTCATTCCAGATGATCCCCGCACACTCCACACCCTTCGCCTGGATCGCCCGCACCGTCAGCATCGCATGGTTCAACGCCCCCAGCCGGTTCCTCACCACCACAGCCACCGGCAGCCCGAAATCCACCGCAAGATCACTCACAAAATAATCCTTCCGGATCGGCACCAGCCACCCGCCCACTCCCTCTACAATCAACGACCGATGCCCCTTCCTCAGCCTTCCAAAAGTCTCGTGGATCAGATCAAGATCGATATGCCGGTTCTCAATCATCGACGCCGTGTAAGGCGCAGCCGGCGTCCGCAGCCACACCGGGTTGACATCGTTTAACTCGATGGCATTCCCCGCCGCCTCGCGCAATGCCTCCGCATCCTCCCGATCCCCGCAGCAGACCGGCTTCATCCCCACCGTGTCAAACCCCGCCTTGCGCAACCCCCGCACCAGCAGCGAAGCGGCATAAGTCTTGCCCGCGCCGGTATCGGTGCCGGTAATGAATAGATTCAAGAAAGCCGGGTTCAAAAAAATGGCCGCCCTTATTCCGCCCCGATCTGCGACAGGATCGATTCCGCTATGCGGTCCGCCTGCGCATTGATCCGGTCACCGTCCCGCCCCTCGATCAAGAGCCGGATCTTCGGCTCCGTGCCCGAGTACCTCAGCAGCACCCGCCCCTGCCCTTTCAGCTCACGCTCCGCCTCGGCGACCAGCGTGGAAACCGATGCCAGTTCCTCGATGGGCACCTTCTGCCTCACCTTCAGGTTGCGCTGCGCCTGGGGATATTTGTTGAGGCATTTTTTCAATTCGCTCAAAGGCTTCCCGGTCTCGATCATGATGCGTAAAATCTGCAGCGCGCTCACAATGCCGTCGCCCGTCGTGGTGTAGTCGCCGAAAATCATGTGACCGCTCTGCTCTCCACCGAGGTTCAGCTGGTTCTTCATCATCTCCGCGATCACATACCGGTCGCCCACCTGGGTGCGAACCACCCTCCCCCCGGCCGACTGCACCGCTTCATCGAGCCCAAAGTTACTCATCACCGTGGCGACCAGCGTATTCTGCGCGAGCCTCTTGTTTTTCAGAAAATCAATCGCCGCGATCGCCATGATCTCGTCACCGTCCACGATCTCCCCGTTTTCGTCGCAAAGCAGCGCCCGGTCGGCGTCGCCATCGTGCGTGATTCCGATCTGCGCGTTCGTCTCCTTCACCACGCGCTGGATTTCCTCCGGGTGCGTGCTGCCGCAGTCGCGGTTGATATTGCGTCCGTTCGGCGTGTCATGCACGACAATGATATTCGCGCCAAGCTCCCGTAGAATGGACGGCGTGGATTTGTAAGCCGCCCCATTCGCCACATCCACGGCGATGCGCAGATTCTCCAGCGTTGCGCCACGGGGAAAACTCCTCTTGGCAAATTCCACGTAGCGTCCCAGCGCATCGTCGATGCGTTTCGCCTGGCCGATCTTGCTCGCTGTCGGGCGGATCGATTCGATCTCGCCGCTGAAGACCAGCGTCTCGATCTTGCGCTCGATTTCGTCGTCCAGCTTGTAACCATCGTGCCGGAAAAATTTGATGCCATTATCCTCATACGGATTGTGCGACGCTGAAAGCACGATTCCTGCGTCCGCGCGCAACGACCGTGTGATATACGCGACACCCGGCGTCGGCAGCGGCCCGATCACCACCACGTCCACCCCGAGCGACATGATGCCCGATGCCAGCGCATTCTCCAGCATGTAGCCGGAAAGCCGCGTATCCTTGCCGATCACGATCTTGGCCCGGTGCCCGGGACGATGCGATGCGTGCCCCAGTTGCGTGATCACATGTGCCGCCGCCCGTCCGAGTTTCAATGCCGTTTCGGCTGTCACCGGCTCGATGTTCGCCACGCCGCGCACCCCATCCGTGCCGAATATCTTGCGCACTGGGAGATTAGGTTCGCCTTTGTTTTCAGATTTTTTGGACATGTTTTTTGCCGGCGGATTAATGGTTTTGTTTGGCATGGTTGCTTTTTACAGGAGTGGTCTTCGGAGTCAGTGTTAGAGTGGATTCAAATCCTGGCGTGGGTTGCAGTTGTGGAGCTGTCGGGTAATAAGGCTGGTATTGAAAAACGGGCATCGGGTTAGAAGGCAATGGTGTCGTTTCTACGTTCTTTTTGATGAGAAACCAAAGCGTTATCGCGAGCACCAGCGATGTGATCTTCACCGCCCAGTTGTTCAGAATCAGTTTTTTCATATTTATCTAGCAACAGCAACTGGTTCAACCTCCGCTTCAAACTCTCAGGGTCAAAATTACGTTCAATGCGGCCCCGGTGACAAATCGAAACGATCCCCGTTTCCTCCGACACCACCAGCGCGATTGCATCCGACTCGTCGCTGATACCCAGCCCCGCGCGATGGCGCAAGCCGAGATTGCGGTCCAGGTCCTCCCGCTGGCTCACGGGAAATATGCACGCCGCAGCCAGGATGCGGTCGTTGCGGATGATCATCCCCCCGTCATGCAGGGGCGTCTTCGGCTGAAAAATGGTGAGTATTAATTCCAGCGAAAGATCGCAGTCGATATTCACCCCGCTCTCGGCAAATGCGCGGATATTCGTGTCGCGCTCGATTGCGATCAGCGCCCCGAACTGCCGGTTCGACAATTCAAAGACCGCCTCGGTGATGATCTCCATCGTCTCGCGGCTCTGGCTCGCCGTGGAGAATATGTGATGGCTCCCGAGCGCGGCGAGCGCACGGCGGAGTTCCGGCTGGAAAATCACCACCAGCGCCAGCGCGAGGAATGCCGTGAGGCTGCGGATGATCGATGTGATGACCGCCAGGTGCAGCAACTGCGAAACGAGCGTGAATGTGAGCACGATCAGCGCAAGCCCCGTGAGCACCTTCGCGCCGCGCGTGCCGCGGAAATACAGGTACGCGTAATAGATGATCACCCACAGGATGGAGATCTCTATCCCGGAGCGCCAGTTGTCGTGTGCAAATTCGAGGATGCCGCTCATTTTACGTTCTCCTGCAAATTGCTTCGGTCATTCGCAGCGCCTCCACGTTCGGCTGCACATCATGCACGCGCACGACAGCAGCCCCTTTTTCACATGCATAACCGGTGAGCGCGACAGTCGGCCAGAACCTGTCTTCCATGCCGCCGTCGCCGGTGATTTTTCCAAGAAATGATTTACGTGAAACACCCACAACCAACGGACGGTTCTCCACCCGCAGAAATTCGATGTTTTTTAGCAAAAGCATATTGTGAGCGACAGATTTTCCAAAACCGATGCCCGGGTCGAAGGCCACGTTCATGGGGTCGATGCCGAAGGTTACTGCACGGGTAAAACTTTGTCGAAAAAAATCTCCCACTTCCGATACTACATTTTTATAGTGGGGATTGCTCTGCATGTCGCGGGGAGTCCCCTGCATGTGCATGATCACCAGCCCCGCCCCCGTCTCCTTCACGGCCCCCGCCATCCGCTCGTCACCGCGCAGTCCGGTGACGTCATTGATGATGCTCGCGCCGCATGCGACTGCAGCCCGCGCGACCTCCGCCTTGCTTGTGTCTATGGAAATTATACAGTCCGTTTTCTTGGCCAGCGCCTCGATCACCGGCAGCACACGCTCCATTTCCTCGGCGGCGCCCACCGGCTCCGCCCCGGGCCGTGTCGATTCCCCGCCGATGTCGATGATATCCGCCCCCTCCCCGGCCATCTGTAATCCATGCTCCACGGCTTTTTCCAGCGGCAGAAACTTGCCACCGTCGGAAAAGGAATCTATCGTTACGTTCAACACTCCCATGATGCGCGCACGAATCCCAAAATCGAACTCTCCGCTTCTATGTTTCCAGATCATGGAGTTGCAAAATCAATTTTCTCGTCAAGATTAGGCTTCTGCCTTCATTAGGCATCCATTTAGCATCCATTTAATCAAAGCAAGCGAATCTCCTGAAACAACAAAAAACGAAAGGGTCAGCCATGCAAGCCACAACCAATCAGGCCATCAAAAATTCCACCAGAACATTCCCTCCCTTCAGCCTCTCCCGGCTCCTGCGCACAGTGTTCGAGCCCAAGGGCGGCGAGAGAATCTGCATCCTCATCGATCTCGATGAGCCGAAGGATGTCGAGGCATTCGGTTTCCTGAATAATCCCGATCTCTCCATCCAGCGCAACGCCTACGAGGTATTCTACCAGGGCCTCCGCGATAGCGTGATGGCCGAGCTCAATCTCAAGGGCGGCGAGATGTTCGCCTACCAGGTCACAGGCGGCAGCAATCTCGACCTGCCGGATGAAGCCTATGCCATCGATGGCAAAAAGCTCAGTCTCGAGAAGGATATCTATCCCAATTACGACATCATCCTCTGCATCTCCACCTATTCCGCCACCGCCCCGCTCACCGCTTTTGCAAAGCAATACGGCTTCCGCGGCGCGACCCTGCATGGCGTGAACCAGATCATTCTCAGCAGCGGCCTTGCCGTGGATTATGATGACGTCAGCCGTTTCACCGAGAAACTCCGTCTCGGCATGACCCGTGCCGATGCCGTGGAAATCGATTTCGAAATCGCCGGCGACAAACACACCCTCAAGCTCGCCCTGGGCGGCCAGGAGGCGCAGAAGAGCCACGGCCTGTGTCGCGGCGGTCCCGATGTCGCAAACCTTCCCGCAGGCGAAATCTACTTCGTGCCCGATGGCGCGGAGGGCACCTTCCCGATGAAATATCACGATGGCACTATCGGCCTCATGCAGGTCACCGGCGGGCGCATCTACAGGGCTTCGCTCATCAGCGGCAACCAGACCACGATCGACGAGCACAACCAGAAACTCACCAGCGACCCCGTCACCGGCGAGCTTGGCGAACTCGGCTTCGGCACGCAGGAACTTCCCGTTTCCGGCCGCGACATCCAGGATGAAAAAATCCTCGGCACCATCCATGTCGCCACCGGACGCAGCGACCATCTCGGCGGCAAGCTCACTCCCAACATGTTTGCAAACAAGATGAACGCCACCCACGACGACGTCCTTTTCGCCCCGGAGAAAACCCCGGAGATCAACGTCTCCCAGGCTCGCCTGTACAAGGATGGCTCCGTCAAAGTCCTCATCGAAAACTTCGAGCCCAAGTACATGCGCGAACTCCTCGACGCATAAAAAGTATTCTCAACACTGGAATCAACGGTGGACGTGGGTTCTTCCCACGTCCACTTTCAGTCTCATGCCCAATATTTACGAAACCGACCGGCTCCTCGCCGAGTATCTCCTGTTCCATTACGGCACCGCTGCGGAGACGCTCCCGTACAAGTCCGGCCCGGCGAACGCGCTCGATTTTCCGGCCCGGTGCGCCAAGCTTTGTTTCGATACCAAAACTTCCAGGCTGCACCCGCGCGCCAGGGCTCTCGATGTAGGGTGCGCAGTCGGCCGCTCCACCTTCGAGCTGGCACGCCGTTGCGAATCAGTCACCGGCATTGATTTTTCCCACCGCTTCATCGCGGCAGCCATCGAGCTGAAAAAAAACGGCACCCACTGGTTTCGCAGGTTGGAGGAAGGCTCACGCACCACGGAATGCACCGCCCGCGTGCCGCAGGATATCCGCCGCGAACACATTTCCTTTGAAACCGGCGACGCCATGGCCCTCCGGGACGACCTCGGGGAATTCGACATCGTGCTCGCCGCAAATCTCCTCTGCCGCCTGCCCGACCCCGCAAAATTCCTCGCCCGTCTTCCCGGGTTGGTAAAACCCGGCGGCCGCCTCGTCATCACCACCCCCTGCACATGGATGGAGGAATTCACCCCGCACGCAAACTGGCTCTGCTCCGAAAACTCGACCACCCTCGACGGACTCCACCACCATCTCGACGCTCATTTCGACCTCGTAAAGACGACCGACCTCCCTTTCCTCATCCGCGAACACGCCAGGAAATTCCAGTGGACCGTCGCCCAGGCCAGCGTCTGGACCCGCAGGAAATAGCAAGACTTGCATTTCTTAAACGCAGCGGGTGAAGTTTGAAAATAAACTGCGGTGATTTTACAGAATTGTGGGTGCAAAACTGCATCATCCACCTCTTTTAACAATTTAACCTTTTTACAATTTAACTCCCCGCAATTCGTCATTCGGGTTTCGTCGTTTTCATCCCCACCACACGCTTTCGAAACGCCGTGGGATTCTCCCCCGTGTATTTCTTAAAACGCAGCGTGAAGTAAAACGGGTTGTCAAAGCCCAGGTCATGCGCGATCTCGCCCACCGTCAGCCGCGACATCGCCAGCAAATCCTTTGCGCGCCGCAACCGCTGCAATTCATGGAACTGCCTCGGGGAATCCCCCGCCTGCGCGCGGAAAAGATGCCGCAGATGCGAGGCCGACAAACCCGCCGCACGCGCCAGCGCCTCCTCCGAAAAAGGCTCCGCGACATGCGCCGTGAGGAAATCCATGGCTTTGCGGATGCGAGGGTCCAGCCCCGCTGAGGCCCTCTGCGGGTTCATCGTATCGCACCAGAGCAGCGCCTCCTCCAGCGCGTTCAACCCCAGCTCCTCCCGGCGTGGATGCGCGCTCCGGCTCAGGCGGATCATGTCCCCGAGGCGCAGCGTGATACGCCGCCGCAGCGATGGTTCTTTCAGGCGGAGAACCAACAACCCGGCAGCCTGTTCCGGCCAGTTCAGCCACGAAAGCCACTCCGCCCGCGGCAGGAAATGCGCATAGCGCAGATCCCACTCCTTTGCCTTGGGCGCGCATTGATAATCCTGAAACGCCCCCGGGCGGAATAATGTGACATCATCCGGCCCGCTGCGAAACTCGCCACCGTCATACCGGTAAAGCCCCGATCCGCGCAAAGTATAGATTAACAGCCAGTCCCTCGTCCCCGCCGGGCGCACGGTATGCCGGATGGTGCGCCCTTTGAAATAGCCTGCATTCAAGGGCACGACCTGCGGAAGAAACGATGTGGCGCCCGGAGCTATTTTCATGGAATAGCCGTATATTATAGGTTTTTAGCCGCAAAGCCAATTCCAAAATGCAGCTGATCGTGCAAAATTACGGACATGATCTCAGCCCCATCGAACCTATCGGCAATCAATCTCCAGGAACTCAAGGAAAACTTCGAGCGCGACGGCTATGCAGTGGCGCGCGGACTTTTCTCCCCGGAGGAAGTCGAGGAAATCAAGGAGACGTTCGAAAAAATCCGCCTCCACGATATCGCAAAAGCCTGGGACGATGGCGTCCGCGATCCCGAGGACCCGCTTTTCAAATATCCACGAATCGTTCACCCTCACCGCTTCAACGCCGTCGCGCGTCACCACATGCTCCACCCCGGCGTGCAAGCCTGCCTGCAGGCCCTCTTCAGCGAGGAACCCGTGGCCGTCCAGAGCATGTATTATTTCAAACCTCCCGGTGCCCGCGGCCAGGCGATGCACCAGGACAATCTCTACCTGCTCGTCGATCCCGGCACCTGCATCGCCTCATGGACCGCCATGGACCGCACCGACCGTGAAAACGGCGGCATGCTCGTCGTCCCCGGCTCCCACCGTGGCAACATCCTCTGCCAGGAAAAGGGAGATATGAACGAATCCTTTTCCACAGGCGTCACCCGCATCCCGCAGGGATTGAAAGCCGTCGATGTTCCCATGGAACCCGGCGACACCCTGTTCTTCGGCGGCGCCGTGATCCACGGCTCAGGCCCAAACCGCTCCAAGGACCGCTTCCGCCGCTCCTTCATCGGCCATTACGCCGCTGGCTCACTGGACAAAATCTCAAAGTTCTACCTCCCTCTCGTAAAAATGGACGGCACCGACCATGAGATCGAAGCCAACACCGACGGCAGTGTCTGCGGCGAAAGCTGGCAAGGCGCGCTTCATTAAAAGGGTTGCTATGCCTTCAAATCCCATAAGCCGGAGGCTTTGCGGAAATTAGCCCCGGAGGGCGCTGCGGAAAGTCCTGCGTAACGCAAGATTTTGGAGATTCGACCCTTGGGGAAACCGAGGGGCGCAGGCGGCAAAACCAGGAGCCTTCGCGATTCCCTTTGCGCCCTTGGCGTCCTTTGCGGTAAATCATTCCCCAACCGATATGACCGACTGGGAATCCCGTTACAAATCAGGCGAAACTCCATGGGAAAAAGGCGCCCCAAGCCCCGGCTTGCTCGAATACCTCGAGACCAACCCGCCCCTCAACGGCAAAATCCTCGTCCCCGGCTGCGGTCGTGGCCACGACGTCCGCGCCATTTCCAATTCCTCAAACGAAGTCACCGGCCTCGACATTGCCCCATCCGCCATCCAGGGCGCGGATTCATTCCAAAAAACAGGCCGCGAAACCTACCGCCTCGAGGACCTCTTCAACCTCCCGCCCGATCTCCGGCAGGCCTTCGACTGGGTCTGGGAGCATACCTGCTTCTGCGCCATCGATCCCTCCATGCGCCCCGCTTACGTCCAGGCCGTCTCCACCGCCCTCAAACCCGGCGGCCATCTGCTTGCCATCTTCTACCTCGACCCCGGCAACGATAATGAAAACGACGGTCCGCCCTTCGGCGTGACACTCGCGCAGCTCGACGCCTTTTTCCGCGACTCGTTCGATCTCGTCCGCGAGTGGCTCCCCTCCCGAGCCTACCCCGGCCGCGAAGGCCGCGAGTGGATGCGCCTCCTGAAAAAGCTGTAACGACCATGCCTTTGCGCACGGCCCGGACAGTCACATTTTTATTTTCCTGAATGAAAATGGAACGCCCCCTTTCAAAATTCGAGGCAATCCTCCTCCTGCTGCTTTTCATTCCGGCAATCTCGCTCCCCCTCGCAAAACAAATCATCATCGGGGAACCCGCCACCACCGCCCTGGAGGGCCACGAACCACATCCGTTTCCGAAATTTTCGCCGCGGCGGAAAGACCTCACCGCGTTCGCGGAAAATTTTGAGGGTTATTACAACGATCATTTCGGTTTCCGCTCATTGCTTTTGGACAGCGGAAATATTCTTCGCGTAAAATATTTTGGCCTCTCGCCTTCACCCGACGTCATCATCGGAAAAGCAGGGTGGTTTTTTTATACCGGCGGTGGATCGCTCGTGCGCCTCAAGGAAAATACCGGCTTCACTGGTGAACAGCTTGAAGCCTGGCTGCATTTTATGGAGCGGAGACAACACTGGCTTGGCAGCATGGGCATCCGTTATCTTTTCGTGATCCCGCGCGACAAACAGACCATCTACCCGGAATTCCTCCCCTCCCGTTTTTCCCACTCTTCGCCGGGCTGCGCGATTGATCAGTTGATTGCCTACATATCGGCCCATTCCAGCGTGCAGGTGCTGGATCTCAGGGACTCGCTGCTGGCGGCAAAGAAACACGACCAGGTTTATTTCACGCTCGATTCTCACTGGAACACCGTCGGGGCATACGCCGGCTACTCCGCGATCATCAAGCGTCTGTCAGAATGGTTTCCCGGCCTGAAAGTGGTGGACCGGTCTCAATATAATCTGGTCACACGAACTGCTCCGGGCGGCGATCTCGCCCGCATGGCCGGCATCCCTTCGTTGACCAGCAAGTGGTTCGATCTCTTCCCGGCAAAGGAACTGGCAACGCAAAAAACGATGATATTCGATTTGCCCGGCTTTGCCGGGCCTCCGATTTACGCCTCGTTCACCACGGAAATCACACCTCCTTCCCCGCTCCCAAGGGCTGTGATAATGAGGGACTCCTATGCCAATGGCCTTCAGCCCTATTTGTCACAAAACTTTTCACGGATCTCGTACCTTTACTACGCCAAGTTCGGCAATGCTGAGTTCGAAAAGGCCCTGGCGGACTTTGTGACTGCGGAGCATCCGGATGTTTTTATCGATGAAATGCTGGAGCGTGTTATGTATGACCGTGTCTCTGTGAAAAAAACCGGTTTTTGACAGGCAGAAATGATGTTGCGGCTGAATATGCGATTTTCTCTGATCACAAACAGATTGCGTGTCGCACTCCCTGTTGCATTAAGCCTGGTCGCCTCATTTCTCTTCTCGCAGGCGCCCGGAGCCGCCGCTCCCGAAAAAATCCGTTACGCCGCAATCGGCGATTCCTACTCCAGCGGCGAAGGCGCATCCCCTGAGCTATCATGGCCCGCGCTTCTGGCACGTCATTTGCGCGCCAGCGGCCTCGACATCGATCTCGTTGCAAATCCCTCCCGCACCGGATGGACCACCGGCGATGCCATCGATTCAGAGCTTCCGGTTTTCATTCAGGCGCGGCCCGATTTCGCGACGCTCCAGATCGGCGTGAACGACTGGGTGCAGGGCGTCGATGCCGCCACGTTTCAAAAACACCTCGTCATCCTCCTCGATAAAATGCTCGCCGTCCTGCCGGACAGGACGCGCCTCCTCGTCGTCACCATCCCCGATTTCTCGGTGACACCCGCGGGGGCATCTTTTGGCGGTGGCCGGGATATTTCAGCGGGCCTTGCCGCGTTCAACGCAATCATCCTCCACGAGGCGGAAAAGCGCGGGGTGAAAGCCGTCGATATTTTCGGGCTGAGCCGCCATGTGCGCGATGATCCCGGCCTCGTGGCTGAAGATGGATTGCACCCATCCGCCAAAGAGTACGCCGCATGGGAAAAACTCATTTTCCCCGCCGCCAGGAAGCTGTTGTCAGATTGAAAAAAAGTTGCCTTGGCCCCGCATAAATTGCATCATCCAGCTTAGAGGCTGCACTAAAAAGTAAGCAGGAAAAGCAGTTATCCACAGATTAACGCGGGTTTTTCAAACCCGTCTCTTTCTTTAATCTGTGAAAATCTGTGTAATCTGTGGACAAAATGACTTTTTAGACGCCCTCTTAGCAACGGTTATTAAACTTGAGGAAACGCCATGGACGGACTGACGACCATTCAAAGCAATTTCGGGCCGGCGGAAACGATGGAGCGCCTTGAGGCCGAAATCAAAACCCGCGGCATGACTATCTTCGCCCGGGTCAATCACGCGGCATTGGCGGCGGAGGCGGGCATGGAGCTGGCCCCCACCGATCTCATTCTCTTCGGCAATCCAAAGGGAGGCACCCCATTGATGCAGACCGCCCAGACGATCGGGATCGACCTGCCTCTCAAGGCGCTCGTCTGGCAGGATGCCAGTGGCAAAACCTGGCTTTCCTACAACGAACCCGCATGGCTCGCGAAGCGGCACGGCATCGATACCGGAAACGAAAAAATCACCGGCATGCTGGCCTCGGTGCTCGCCGCCCTTGCGGCAAAAGCGACGCAATAATTCCGTTATAAACCTGTCTTCGATGCGGCACTTTGTATTTCCACCGGCAAGCCTGTAAACCGGCTGTAACGCCCGGCAGCAGCGGCCAGTTTCTTCTCGATTTTCTTCACCGTGGCAAATGGGCTGATGGTGATGACCACCGCATTCTTCTTTACCGCGCGTTTCCATGTGCCGGCAATGCGACCATCGATCATGAGGGTTGGCAGAAATATTCCGTTGCTGCCGGGAACGACTTTCTGCGCATGCCGCAATTCCAGCACGGCGCTGCGCTCTTTATACCCGAGCAGATACTCATCGAACCCCGGCAGCAGATATCCTTCCGGCAAAACACCTTCGGCGGCATCCGGCAATTCACGCGGCATCCAATAGACAGTGTCATCCACGCTCATGCTCGATAACTCCCTCGTGATACTTTCGAGCCCCGCCCGGGCATCGGAAACTTTCAGCCCGCTCCATCCCGCAAAATCCAGCAGGGTCGCCGGGCCATGGCTCGTGAAATAACGGCGCGCCAGTTCCGCAACGGCGGCATCGTGATCCATCTTCTTGCTCTTCACCACCCACTCGTCGAGCAGGGTGAATGTCTGCTGCTTGCCGGATCGCGGCCCGAAACAAAGCACCCCTTCCTGCGCCAGCCGCCAGAGGATGTAATAGCCGCGCTGGCTGCCTGCGGTGATCCCGTCACTTTCCAGCAACTGCATCATCGCTTCCCTCGTGAATTGCTGCCCACCTTTCAATGCACTCGCAAACAACTTGCCACACCGCGCAAAGATCTTGTCGTCGAGTTCCAGCTCCCGGCAACGGGACGCGCTGCCTGCAACGATCCGGGGAGTGAGCAGCGCCAGCATCCAGCGGACATCCTCGGCCGCCACAAAGTGCAGCGTGCCGCGCATCGGCCAGGTGCGCACTATTTTCCGGTCGGCAACGGCTTGCTCGATTTCTTTCTCGGTGGCATCTGGAAGCCGCAGGCCGATTGCCCAGAGCGCATTGGAATAATCCTGCGCCTGCATGGCCCCAAATCCCGCCACCAATTCTGCCGCCGATTTGTGGCGGGATGAGGCAATCTGCTGGTTGATCAGTCGATACCGTGCGATTTCGGATTCATTCCCCATGTCAGGCATATTCAAACGGTTTTCGCCGCACGATCCCAGCAAAACGGGAAACAATTAAAGACTGCGGTCAGTGCTGCCCTGAGCGATAAATAAGGCCAGTCGCCCGGCCACCACGATTCTAAAAGTAACCCATCATACCGATGGTGTTAAACAACTAGAATTATCTCACCATGAAAAAATCAATTCCACACTTCGCGCTGGCGACCATCGCAGCCGCAGTATTATCAGTATCGCTGCCGGCTTACGCCCAGACAGCGGCAGTCACCACCACAAGCACGACGACATCCGCCGGCACCATCAGTGAATTCAGCCCGAACGTAATCGTGGTCAAATCGGAAACCGCGGCGGAGCCAGTCCGCTACAGCTATACAAAAACCACCACCTACGTTGACGAAAACGGCCAGCCTGTCTCGATGGACATCGTGAAATCAGGGGCTCCCGTGACAGTGTATTACACCAGGGATGGCGACAACATGGTCGCTACGAAGGTCATCGTGAGAAAAGCCGTCTCCACCACAACCACGGGCGGGGACGCCACCGCAGTCGAAAAGAAGACCACCACGACCACAACCACAACCGATAAATAATCCCTGCCATGAAAACACTACTCGCCACATTCTCACTGGCAGTCGCCCTGATTGCATTCAGCGGCTGCGCCTCGGATGAACCCCGCCATACCTCCGTCACCACGACCGAGGAAACCGAGGTCCATCATCCTGTGCAATCGACCACGGTCGAAACACAGCAAGTCCGTCCCGGATACTAAAACCCCACCCGTAAAACTCCAAAACTGAGCGCGGCATGCCTCCGGTGAATATCATTCCGGATGCTGCCCGCTCTTTTTGTGTTCTGGCAAACCAGGGCGCTTGCCCCGGTGGCAAATTCGCATTGCGTAGCGGTTGCGTTTACAGCAGTCTCTGCAAATCTCTTAATCCACCCTTCACCCAAGGAAACCCGCCATGAAAAAACTCGCCTTTATTTGTTTCATTCTCGTCTCGATCCACGCACGCGCCGACCTGCTCATCACCCAGCTCGTGGAGGTCAGCGGCCAATCGCAGACC
>JBAVPB010000091.1:0-4839 GCA_049692655.1 Chthoniobacteraceae bacterium
GTTCGCACGCTTTACACCATGGTTTCCTCCGGCACCGAATTGCGCGTGCTGGCCGGTCACTATGGCGCAGAGGGAAACTATCCGCTCATCCCCGGCTACTCCGTGGTCGGCGAAATTACTGCAGTCGGCTCAAAGGTGAAGGGCTTCCGCGTGGGCGATCTCATCAGCGGACGCAACCCGCGCTCCGTCCCCGGTGTCAAATCCCAGTGGGGCGGCCAGGCAAGTGAGCATGTCTATGCAACCACGGGCGAGGATCGCCCTGTGCTGCTCCCGCAAGGCGCCAAACCGCTCGATTACGTGACCGCTGAAATCTCCTCGATCAGCCTGCGCGGTGTGCAGGCTGCCGATCCCAAGCCCGGCCAGACCGCAGTGGTGCTGGGCCAGGGCATTATCGGCGCATTTTCAGCCGCATGGCTGCGCGTGCGTGGTTGCCGCGTAATCGTGGCCGATTTCGAGCAGAGCCGCCTCGACCGCGCACTCGCCTGCGGAGCCGCCGCAGCGGTAAACATGAAGGACAGCGACGCCGTGGACCGCATCTTGCGGCTCTGCGACGGCGGCGCGGACATCGTCGTCGAAAGCTCCGGCTCCTCACCCGGCGCGAAGATGGCCTACCAGCTCATCCGCCGCAAACCGCAGGCATTCACGGGCGATTACCGCGTGGAACCGATCTCATTTTACGGCGACTGGTCACGGTTGATTTTCCAAGCCAATTACATCGAGGATATTGCGATCAACCCCTTCACCTCCTTCCCCGGCGAAGGCGTGATCATCCTGACCCCCATGGACCGCGGAGTGGAAGACCGCCAGAACGCCATCGAGGCATTGCGCACCGGCCGCATCCGCGCCGCAGACTTCGTCCAGCGCATCGTCCCCTTCCACGAGGCCCCCGCCGCCTACATCTCCCTCCGCGACGACAAAAACGCCAATTTCTCCCTGGTCATAGATTGGACATAACAGACGGTTGGTAAGGGTTGGCAAGGGTTGATTAGCCTTGGCTTCCGCAGCCTACTTAACCACGGCATCCGCAGCCACCGGCGCCAAAGGCGTCCGGTCAAACTGCAGCGTCCCCCAGGTAGCCGGCTTCAACTCCGCCGACCCCGGCCGATCCACCACCGCCGCCTCGCTCTCCCCCGCCCAGTGGATCGCCCGCGTCCGTGACTCACCCCCCGCATCCGAAAACGCAACAGACGCATCGAACCCGACGATCGGTTGCTTGGTGGGATTGATGCCCAGCGATGCAAACGGAACCTTCGCCTCGAGCGTATATCCCCCCGCCGTGATCTGGTAGGCAAAGGTCAGTCCGTCCACCGGCACCACATCATCAAAATGTCGCTGCGCCACCGGCGAGACAATCGTCTGCGGATGACTCAGTTTCAGCAGCGGCGCATATTTTTTGAACTCCTGTTTTACAGGCCAGAATCCCATTTGATAATCGTTCGTCGCCTTGATCCGGGCCATGATCACCCGCACATCACCCTCGAGATTCTTGTCACGATCCCGCATCGCCCAGTCGGGACCGATGTCGAAATCAACATACGCGCCGCTCACAAATGGCGCATACGGCAACTCGTGCCCGTCGTTCTTCAATCCATTGGAATCCTGCACCTCGTAGGCGAGATAGAGATTCTCGTTGTCAAACGTGAGCCGCACGGTCCCCACGTTCTTTCCATCGAGAATCAGCGGCATCGCCGGGACATCATTCCATTCAGCTGGATCAAGTTTTCCGTCGATGGTGATGGTGCGAGTCGCCTTTTGAGCATTCTTCTCGAAATCGTAAATACTCCGCGCAACATACGTCGGACGCTTACCGGGAGCCGGGCCGTCCGGATCCCAAGGCTTTGCCTGTGCTACCTGTTCCGAGGTCAGCTTCACGGTGCCGGCATCGATCGATGTCATCGTGGGGAACTCCACCTCATGCACCGAGACTCCGTGATCTCCAGTGAGGATGTAAGTCTTCCCGTCAATGTCGTAAACAAACGTCCCAATCAACTCCACGAAGACGCTGTTCGGGTCGTAAGTGCTGTGCCCCACGTTGTCATTATAAAGATGCCCCAGATACAGCCCGTCATCCGTCCATGCCCATACCTGGCTGAGTGTATCGGCAAGAAAAATGACTCCGTGCGACGGCCCCGCAACGCCCCAACCCGGATAATACATCTCGCCCGGATTCGCATGTCCCGGCGTTCTCCGCCCCAGTTTCAGCCATGCCGGCTCACCCGTCTTCAAGTCGAATTTCTCCGGCGTGATCCGCCAGTTCCGGCTTGCCCACCAGGAATCGCCGTCGATGCCCGTGAGGCGTTGCTTCACCTTCGGCCCAGGCTCCAGCCGCACGTAAACGGAATCTCCCACCACATGCATGAATCCGACTCCTACATGCGTAACTTCGCGACCGGGATCGTGATCGCCCCCGTTGAGATCCGGGATCTTCAAATCCGTGACCTTCTCAATGTCTTTCCAATCGTAAACCGGCACCCCGCTCTCCGACACCTTCTCCGGCTTGAGCCGGAACATTGACCACGTCATCGTCGTAACGCCTTTTGGTTTGAGAGGGATCAGCATCATGATGCTCAGGTCAGGCATCAATTGAAAACCACCCACCTTCGCTCCTCCATCCAACTGCGGCGGATTTTCCACATAGCGCACACCATCCATCGAAATCTTTCCGTCTCCCTTGACATCACTCCAGGCCAGCCAATTGGGTTTCCCCTGGTCATAGGAAGCCTGGTAAGGCCCGGCAGCAGTCTTTTCCACATGATGGGTAAAAACGAGCGCCGTCAATTTTGCTTTCTTGGTCTCCTGATCGAACAGGTAGATCGAACCTTCGCCCCCGACCAGGTACGTCCTGCCATTGGTCCCCTGCACCATGTCCTTCTCGAAACTCAAATACACCATGTGATGATCAAACATCGCCTGCTCGCGCGGAGTGCTCGGATTCCAGCCCAGCAACACGTCCTTTTGGTCCATCGCCTCCACCGCCACGTTCAAATGCCAGTAAGGCGCCCACGTCCCGTTCTTCATATCGACCTTGTAGGAGGTCAATCCCGCGTTGGAAGTTCCATCCCGCGCGCTGAACAGCATCTCTTTCCGGTCCGGCGAAAGCCGCCCTTCGCCCGATGCCCAATGCGTGTTGTAAAATGATTTCGCGCGCGTCCCATCCGGATTCCACGCTCCGAGGATCTGGTAATCATCCGCGATCTCTGCCACCCACACCTTCCCGTCCGGCGCGACACAAAGCCCATGAGGATCGAGCATGCCCGCCGGGTTGTAAATCCCGTCCCGGGGCCGGCCACCTTTTATCCCGATCTCACGCAAAGGCTTTCCTGCCGGCGTAAACACCTTCACCTGCTGTGATGCACCGCCATCGGAAATATAAAAGTTCCCGCCCGCATCCACCGCAAGCCCACTCGGATCGTCCAGCCCTGAAATGACCGGCTGCCCCTTGTCCGGATTTCCATCCGCATCCAGTCTCACCAGCGTCGTCCCGCTGATCGCATAGACAGTCCCCCGGAATGCCGCCACGCCCCGCGGCGACGCCACACTGGCCGTGTCGAGAATCTTCCCGCTGGTGGAATCGATCACGTAAACCTTGTCATCGAGCAATACAGGCACATAGAGCCGCCCGTTTTGAACCGCAAGCCCTTGTACGTCCACCAGCCAATGCCCTGCGAGATATCCTTTCGTGCCGAAATGATCAGGCACGGGAATTTCGCAAAGAATCTTCCCCCGTGGAGGATTGTCGATGTCATATTTTCCGATCACCAATCCCTTTGTCCCATAGCTCGAATGCCCGGCCGCCAGGTAGATGTTCTTGTCATCCATCGTGCAAGCCAGCCGGCTGTCAAACGGGAAGAAAGTCGAAAACCTGCTCACGATATTCCCTCCAAAATCCATCAACTGCACACCCGTTTCCCGAGGACTCTCCGCCGTCCGGAAAATCGTGAATAGATTTTTGCCGTTGGTGCAGATCGCCGCTGCCGGTCCGTGGCACGCCCCCCATCCGCTGTTGGGATCATCCGTCATGTAGGGAGGCTCGCCACTCAACCCCACTTTCATCACATACTTGATCTGCGGCGGTTCCGAAAACCAGACCCCGCGCACATGATAATCACCCGGCGCGGCCGGCAGCCCGAGATTCGTCGTCCCATCCCACGCGACCGTCTGTTTGCCAGCTTCCGCGGGCGATGCGTTCAGCAGATTCCGGATGAGTTCGCCACGATCATTATACACACCCATGCTGACGAAGCCTTTATCTGGCGATTGAAAAGCAAGCGGCGCAGGCGGCTCTGCTCCGAAAGTTGCCGGGGAAAAACACAGCGCAGCGAGCAATGGAGCCACAATGCGAGACAGGGACGGGGAACCGGGGAGGAATGTCATAAATATCCTAAGAGAGTGTCTAAAAAATAAGCGGGGAAAGCTGTTATCCACAGATTTTCACAGATTAACACAGATTTTTCCGGGGTGTTTCTTTCTTCATCTGTGAAAATCTGCGTCATCTGTGGATAAAAATGACTTTTTAGACGTCCTCTAAGTTAACAAAAATTCAGTGACCCGCGCTGCAGACGCTCTCGATCTTCAACTGCTCCTTGGGGTCGGCGCTCTTTTTCAGATCAACCACTTTCAAGTGCGGCACGATGCGGAGGGTGTGCTCCCCATCGGAAAGATTATTCGCAAGCAGCGTCCATGCAAAAAGATTCCCTGCGGATGGCGGCGGCACGGCGAGATTCCAGTAATTGCCCTGGTCGGGTTTCGCTCTCGGCTGCGGAATATTTTTGCCATCAATCAGCACCTCAAACCATGGTGTGTTCGTGGATTTCTCGCCGAATAATCCGACCATGGACC
>JBAVPB010000092.1:0-2135 GCA_049692655.1 Chthoniobacteraceae bacterium
CATCTACAAAATCCGATTTCGCCTCCCGGTACATCCCGAATAATTCGCCAAACCCCGCCTGCGACAGCGTGATCATCTGCTTCACCCCGATCCCGCGCAGAAACCCTCTCATCGTCGTGTTATACGCGTTCTCCGTATCCGCAATGAACGCCAGCCAGTCCGCCCGCGCCACGCCCGCTCCCGTTGGAGCCACGCGCACACGCCCATTCTCCAGCGCATGCGCCCCCGGCAACACCGCCGGTCCTTCACCGCTCTTGAGCTGCACGTTGCGGATCCAGACCGTCCCCGTCTGCCCGCCCAGCGGGAAACTCGGCAGCCGGTTATGCCCCTGCTCGGCATTATCCGCGCGGAATGTGTAGGAAAAAAGCTGCCACTCCGGCGAGAGCGGTGCCGTCCCGGTCAGGCCGATTGCCGCAAAGGGATCGTGGTCGATCACCCCGCTCACATCCAGCGGGTAGGGGGCATCGCTCTTCGCCTCAAAGCTCAGCGTGTAAGTTTCCCCCTGTTCCAGCAGCCCCTGCCGCTCCCGGTAAAGCTGCACATGCCAGAAAGTCTCATCGACCTTCACCACATTCACCCGCAGCTCATCCCCGTCGCGCGCCATCGTGGCGGATACCTTGTCGCCGATCGTTTGCAGCATCCATTGCGCCGGTTCCGGCGAGAAGCTGTAGAGGTTCCCGCCCGTCGTCCGGTCCGCCGTGCGCCACGCATCCGCCAGCTTTTCCGTGCTCATATACTTGCGGAGCAACCACGCATTCCACAGCTTCTGCAGCGTCCCATGGTAAGGCTCCGGCAGCCCCGCCAGATGATTCCCCGGCGTGTCGCCGAACAGATTCATCAGCGAATTTTCATTGTTGATCTCCACGCTCAGGAATCCCGGGTCATCCGCATACCGCAGCTTCGTATAGGGATTCACATGCGTCATCAGATCGTGGAAATACTCCTGGTCCACCGAGATCATCTGCGGGTCAAATTCATCCACCCGCTTGTCAAAAAACGCGATCTGTTTCACCGATTCCGGAAACCCGTCCGCTGCCGTGAATTTCCGCGACACATGCAGGCACATGTCGATGTAGATGCCATGCTTCTTCAGCGCCGCGATCAGGTAATCCATCCGCTCCAGCTTCACCGGGTCGAGGTGCCGGTGATCGGGATATTTCGGGTCCCAGATCATCGTCTCCGGCCCGTCCCACGTATTGTCCTGGTGATGCAGCCGCACCACGTTCACCCCGTATTTCGCCAGGTGCGCCGCCACTGCATCCGCCGCCCCATGACTCGGAAAACACGCCTCCAGCGCAATATTCGCCCCAAAAAAACGCACATGCCGGTTCGTCGTGCTTTCATAAAAATGCCCGTTCTTAGCGATGATGAAGCCATTCTTCCCCGCAGGCGCATCGTTCAGGAACGACACATCCAGATCATTCGCCCCCGACTCATTCCGCGGCATCACAAAAGGAAACTGCACACTCGTCTCCGTCACCGTCCCGTTGATCACCGGCCACCCCGGCAGCTTCGCCGCGATCGCCTGCAACGCGCGTAGCGGGGCTGTCTGCTTGAAATTCAGCAGCGTCACCGCGCCGATCTCCACCGTCTGCCGGGTCCCGCCAAAAAAGAACGCCACATTCGCCTTCCCCGCCTCAAACCCAAAGGGCGCCTCAAACGCCACATGCACCGTCCGCCAATCCTTGCCCGGCTTCACATCACACGTCGCCAGCACCGGATACGGCTCCTCGGCCCCTTTGATCGTCGCCGTCACCACCCCCGCCGCATCCCCAAGCGCCCGGATCGAAAAACTAAACAGCCCCACATCCCCCGCCTCCATCCCTCCCGCCAAAGGTGCCTGTGTAAATTGCTGCCACGCCTGCACTGGCATCTCCACCGATTGCAACCGCATCGCCCGCGCAAACGGCAGCCCCGTCAGCAGCACCCCGTTCTGCTCCGCCTTCCCCGAAATCGCCACCAGCCGGAACGCCCCCACGATATCCTCCTCATTCTCCAGCAAAAGTGACTTCGGCGCCCCGTCCGCAGTCGCAGCCCCCCGCACCCGCCCGCAAACAGCCAACCCAAAAACAAAACTCACCCACAAAAATAGAACGCCCCGAATCATACGCCTACTTTTGCCGAATTCCCCCCAT
>JBAVPB010000093.1:0-24945 GCA_049692655.1 Chthoniobacteraceae bacterium
GCGCAGACAGAGGCCAACAAATTGCAGGACGATGCCTCTTCCAAAGTCAACGAAGTGGGCTGGGCGGAACAGACCCTCCGGTCAAAGCAGAACGCCGCCGAGTCGGCCCAAAAAGCGGCAACCAACATCGCAACCCAGTTGCAAAACCAGCAAAGTTCCCTGGAAACCGCAAAAATCCAGACGCAACAACTGGCAGACGCCCTGGAAAAGGCAAAAACCGCCGCTGCCGATGCAAAAGCCAAGGTGCAACAGACTCCCGACAAGGCAAAAACAGGCGCGATAAACGCAGCCAATCGTGCCGACCAGGAAGTGGCGAAAGTCCAGGCCTCAATCACCCGCCAACAGGATCGGCTCACAAAAATGACTGCGCACCTGCAGGAGACACAGCAAAAACTCGACGAAACAAAAGCAAAAGCCGCCAAGGCCGACGAGGATGTCGCAGCCGCAAAAACCACGGCTGAGCAAGCGCCGCACAAAGCAGTCACCGGCCAGCAGGAAGCCCTCGCAGCACAGCAAAAAGCCGGCACATTGCAGTCACAGGCAAAAGACGAGATCACAAAAGCTTCCACGGCTGCAAACAAAGCCACGCCGGATGCCGAGCCTGCTGCCACACCACCCGACGCCACAGTTTCGGCTGAGGATCTCCAGGGGAAAAATTTCGCGCAGCTTTACCAGATCGCCGCCGATTCCGAGAAAAAGATCGCTGCGCAATACAAGGACATCCGCGCTGAGGAATCCGCCAAGCTGCGGCAGATCCCCATCAGCGAAGCCGCAAAATCGATCGAGGTCGCCATGCCCGTCCGCCCGCCGCTCGACCCCTCGATTGCTTCGAGCAACATCCAGAGCGCCGAGGCGTTGAATGTCCACAACGCAGCCATGGAAAAGGCCCTCCAGCAGATCGATTCGATGGTGGCCGTCGCCCGCGGCATGGCCTATCAGGCCCAGGGCAGCCAGACCACGAACGTTTCCGTCGAGGACATGAAAATCGAGGCGTCACAGGCTGGTAAACTCGAGGAACTTGCGACCGAAAACGAAGGCCAGGTTTCCGTGGATGTCTCCCAGATGATGAGGCAGATGGAGGAAGGCGGGAAGCACGAGGAAGGCGGCGGCGGAGTCGATCTCGGCGGTGCAGGCGCCGCAGGGGGAAACCCGATGGCTGGCGCCGCGGGAATAGTCCCCGGCGGCAACCCATCCAATACAACTGGCCAGCAGGGCGGCGCGGACGGCGCAGACAGCCGCATCGGCGCACAAATGTCCGCCGGTCTCACGGGGAAGCAGCACGGCGATGACGTGCCCGATTCGCTCCCAGGCCGCAAGGTCCACAACGAAGGGGAGGGGGTCGGTGCGAAATGGATGTTCATCGACACCTGGTACATCATCGGCCCGTTCCCAAATCCGGCGCGCCGTAACATCGACACCAAGTTCCCGCCCGATTCCGTGATCGATCTCGACGCCACCTACACCGGCAAGAACGACGAATTGGTCCACTGGCGTTTTAAACAATCCCCAACGGCTGGCATCCATCCGCCGGAGGAGCAGCCCTACGCGATTTACTACGCCTACACCACGCTCTGGTTCGACGAGCCCCGGGACATGTGGATCGCCATCGGCAGCGACGACTTTTCAAAAATCTGGATCAACGACATGCTCGTCTGGGCCAGCGGCCGGATTCAAAAACCATGGGGGCCCGGCGAAGGTTTCCGCAAGGTCCACTTCAAAAAAGGCCTGAACCGCATCCTCGACCGCGTCGAAAACGGCCAGAACGGCTGCATGTTCTCCGTCATGATGAACATGCAGGAAAACCACCTATAAATAAGCTCATTCTGGCAGGGCTAATCAACCCTTGCCAACCCTTACCAACCATCAGCTATCCCCGATCCCCGCCAAAACTGCCCCAATCTCAAAGTCCCGGCAGGATCATCTCAAAAACAGTCTGCGCATCTCCTTCGCCGCCCAATCTCGGCTCCAAACTCAACGCCTGGTAGGTCTGCTCCAGCGCCACCGGATCATGCCCCAGCTCCGGAAAAACCGCGATCAGCCGCCGCTTGATCCAGTGCTTCGCCAGCCCCCTGTCCAGCGGATGTAACTTCGGTTCACTGCTGAACCGCCTCTTAAAAAAATCCAATACACTCGTTTTCATAAAATACATTTTCAAGCGTTCCCTTGTAAACCCTGCCTCATTACGTTGGTTGCAAAAAAACGCTGCGGAACATTTCCCTGTTTCAATAGTTTGTCAAACAGATAGCCCTCAGCCCTCTGTAAAAATCACCCCTGCCGCCTCTACTTTCCCCTTTCACTTTTCGCCCGGCCCCGCTAGTTTCCCGCCCTGTGCGCCGCCCCGTTTACATGATCTCGCGACTGATCGCGAAGCTGATTTATTCGCTGCTCGGCACGGTCCGCGTCTTCCATCCCGAGCGGAGCGCAACACCCGGCCCATGGATCCTTGCCGCGAACCACATCAGCCACTTCGACCCGCCGCTCATCTCGGTCGCATCGCTGCGCATGATCGATTGGATGGCCATGAAGGATCTCTTCAGCCACCCCGCCGTCATTTCATATTTCAACATCATCGGCACCTTCCCCACGGACCGTGACAACGTTGACCGCGCCTCAGTAAAGACCACCTTGAACCGCCTTAAAATAGGACGCGTAGTCGGCATGTTTCCCGAGGGAGGCATCCGTGCCGGCTCCACATCCGTGCTCGAAGGCGCCCCGATGCACCCGGGCAGCGGCGCCATGGCGCAAATGGCAAACGTGCCGATCATCCCCTGTGTCGTGCTCGGCACAGACCGGCTCTACAATCAGAAAAACTGGCGCCCGTTCGGCAGAACACCATTCTGGGTCGGCTTTGGCGAATTGATCCATCCTCCTACCGGGCTAGGCAAGACCGAGGCCCGGGCTTTCCTGGAGCGGGAACTGGCCGCAGCCTTTCCAAGTCTCCTCGCCGAAATGCGCACCTATTTTTCCCTCACCGACGATGATATTCCGAAAACTCCGGGGGAGCGGCGACTGCAATCTTGAAGCCCTTTTTCAGACGCAAAATCGATTCGGTCATGGATCTCATCATGTGCGGCATGATGAACGGCATCCAGATGCGCCACCACTTGCCACCAGGCAGCCGGGCTGCATTGGAGAAATACATTATTGACTGCGAATCGCTTACGCCGGAGGAATATTACGCGGTCCCGCCACCGGAAATCACGGTGTCCAGCAATGGTTCCATTCTCCGCTGGGCCAGCCCAGTGACCACTGCTTTTCCCGAGAACAATTTTACCCATGTCGATCTCTACCCCTGCAAAAAAGGATGGAGCGCCCCCACGGTGATCATGCTTCACGCCCTGATGTCCATCAGCGATGAGGGCTACAAGGAATGGGCGAAAAGATTCAACGAGCAGGGGTGGAACGCCTGCTTCATTCATCTTCCCTACCACTACTCCCGGGTGCCCCGCGGATACTTTAATGGCGAACTCTCCATCGGCCCCGATCTCGTGCGGACAGGCGAGGGACTTCGCCAGGGGGTGATCGAATTACGCCAGTTGATGCAGTATCTGCGTTCGCTCGGGTGTCCCGGCTTCGGTCTTTGGGCGACGAGCTACGGCGGCTGGATCGGCGCGCTGCTCTCCTTTATGGAGCGCGATTTTCGTTTCATAGCGCTCATGTCGCCGATCGTGAATATCAACCACGCCATCTGGGAAAGCCCTGCGGCTATCTGGATGCGCAGCCAGTTACGCCGGCATAAGATCGACCGTGCCCTTATCGAGCGTCATTTCCGCCTGATTTCGGCCATGCACCGGGAGCCTCTTTGCGGTGGCGAACGCGCAATCCTCGTGGGAGGACTTCAGGATTTGACTTCACTCCCCAAGGACGTGGAGCAACTTCACCGAAACTGGAGCGGCTCAGAGCTGCTACTGATACCTCAGGGCCATTACGGCTACCGGATCATGCCGGAAACACTGCAACGCCTGATCGATCGCGGCTCGTTTGCGTGAGCGATGGATTTTCCTGCTGAGTGATACTGCCGTCGCCGATTAAGCGACCGCCGCTTCCCACTCGTTGAAAATCTTGAGGCTGTTGATGGCGAACTTCAGTTCGAACTTCAGCTCGATCAATTTCTCGCGGGTCACCTCTATTTGCGTGTCACGGTACACCGCCCATTCGTGCGCGGTTTTCTGCAAGCGTTCGTAAGCAGCGGTGATGAGGCCGTGGACAGAGCTGCTCGGCTCGGCTGTCTCGAGCTTGGATTGCAACAGTCTCTGCGCCTCGGCCAATTGCGCGAGGAGAATTTTTTCCGAAGGGACGCGGCGGAGCTTGCTGGCGAGGCCGAGCTTGCTCATGAACCAGATCGCCCATTTGGTAGGATCATACTGCCATGGCTTCACGCCATTGCGGTAATCGTGCTGAAACTCGTGGTGGTAGTTGTGATACCCCTCGCCGAATGTGAACAATGCCATGATCCAGCTATCCCGCGCGCTGCAACGGCTGGAGTAAGGGCGGTTGCCAACGGTATGGCAAGCCGAGTTGATGAAAAATGTCGAGTGCTGAACGACAACGACACGAGCCACACCCGCAAGCATGAGTGCCCCGAGCGCGCCCTGCCAGCCATTCCAGGCGTAGCCGACCAGTGACGTCATGCCGAAGCTCATGGTGAAAGCCAGCAGGTGAATATATTTGTGCTGCCAGCGGACCAGAGGATCCTGCTGTAAATCCACCACGTTATCGTAAGGAGGCTCTGTCGATAGCTTGAACAAAAGCCAGCCAATGTGCGCATGGAAGAAGCCTTTGCTGATCGAATAAGGATCCTCGTCGTGATCGACATGCTTGTGATGGGTCCGGTGCTCGCAGCACCACATGAGTGCGGAGTTCTCAAACGCCGCTGCGCCGAAGAGCAGGGTAAAAAGGCGCACGCTCCAGTGTGCCTTGAAAGTGAGGTGGGAAAAGAGGCGGTGATAGCCGAGGGTAATGCTCATCCCGGTGGCAAAAACCATGAAAATAAAGAAGGCGACCTGAAACCAGTCCAGCCCGAAATGCCAGATATAGACTGGCACGGCGGTGAGGGTGAGCAAAAAAGTGCCTATGAGGAAAACGCTCGTCTGCCAGTTCACACGTTCCAGCGGGATATTAAGGAATTTCATTGATAAATTGTTCTTATTTCAGGGTCTCAGATCAGGGGGCAGCGACCATAGGGGCGATGCTGATGGGCTGCAATAGACTGGCAAATCGACTAAAAAGCAACCTGTAAAATGAATTGAGCAAAAATTGTTCCAATAAGAGAGTTCCCTAGTAATTTTAAGTTAAGCCTCGTTTATAGATTTTTAAGAAAATGTTGTGCTGGGGCTTGATTTACCTTGATTTGGCTTGATTTTTGAAGGGCTATAACTTGGGTTGCTGCTTCGCATGAATGTCCCAGTTTCAACGACTTTACTCTGTTGGATATTGACCAGCCTTGACTGAGCTTGACCATTTCCAAATGTTTCCAGTTTAAGGTTCGGGTTTCTGGTTTTTTCGAGATTGATGATCGGGATGAAGTTTTTAGGCCCGGTGACTTGTCAGGTTTGCCCCCTGCGTTTCGGGATTCATATTATTGGAGAGTGGGATTGAGTGGGATAATCCGGGATATAGTGGGATGACTGCTCTCACGGAGTGGCGATTCCGGTTCCGGAATGGTGGATTTCAATGAGCAGGGGTTTCATTTTTTTACGTTTGAATTAGCCGGGTCTTGCCCAGATTGCAGAGAACCAGCTTGTCTCGCGGGACCAAGCTTTGGGAGCGGATCGCAGGGCACGGAATCAAATTATTGATAGGAATCAATAGAGATACCTCGGCCTTATTTTTTTATTTAATCAAAAGAACGGAATTAATGCAAGAAAAATGTTAGAAATAATTAATTTGTGTGAGATGTATTGCGTGCGGCCCGCGTGGAGCGGGTGGCGAAGGGCGAAGCCAAGTTCCACGAGTGGGCGGAGGTGAAAGAACGCCTGCTCCGGAAGACGGCTTGAGAATCCAGATACTCGACGAGGATAGAGGGTGTAACACGCACTTGCCTGCGATAAGATTCCACGATTACGCTCAATCGGCTTCCAGCATTTCCACCATGTCCTTCGGAGTGTGAATCGGAATGTCGTTTTTTGGAAAATCCGCTGGGTTGCGTGTGATGATGGCCTCGGCTTGGACTCCTTTGGCAGCCTCAAACAGCACGGCATCTTCAAAATCCCGTGCCTTGATTTGCAGGGCTGCGTTTAAAACCGCCGCTGTGACCGGTGCAATCCGGAAGATTTGCAAAAGATTGGCAATTTGTCGTACCGCCTCTTTCTGTCCCAGTGTTTTGGCCCCAAGATAATGGATCGTGGTAATAGTTGTGGCGCACAGATAAGCCTCAATGCCGCCTGTTTCCGCGGATGCCATCACAATGGCGCTGTCAGCCGCAAAAGGCTGTCTGTCCAGCAGCACGTCCAAAACAACGTTAGTGTCCAAGAGCAACCTCAAAGGTATTTTTCCTCAAGATGGCGCCGGTAATCTTCGCGCCCTTTTTTGCTTCCGCGAAGCGAGCCGAGGAGCGAGGTGGTGATTGGAGGCAATGGCCCATCAGGCTTTTTATGTGAGCTTATTCCGCGAAAATAATTGGCCACCATTTTTGAAACAGAGGTGCCGCGTTTACGAGCTTCCTTTTTGGCCTGGCCGATGAGGTGCTCATCCAAGCGTAACGTGAGTTTCGTATTCATGACGTATTAATATTACCAATTTATACGTCACACTCAAGCTTTGAATATCACAAGGTGCGTCTTGCACCCGCAGCTCAAGCAGGGACAAGTTCGGCGGGCGCCCATAAAAAACAATTGTTGTGCAAAGAGGTTGCATGCAACTATGCTGCCGAATGTCGTTTCAAGAATTTGGTTTATCAGAGGAGATTGTCCATGGTGTGCAATCGATGGGATATGTGGACCCTACGCCCATCCAGTTGCGCGCGTTTCCGATTGTCCTCAGCGGAAGAGATTTGATCGGTTCGGCGCAGACCGGCACGGGCAAGACGGCGGCGTTTGGTCTGCCGATCCTCTCCAAATTGAAAAGTCATGGCGCATGCCGCTGCCTTATCCTGGAGCCGACGCGGGAGCTCGCAGCGCAGGTGGAGACGGCATTCCGCGATTTTGGCCGGTTTACTGATTTGCGTGTGACCCTCATCCATGGCGGCGTCGGCTACGGTAACCAGCGTGAAGAGATCAAGAACGGCGTCGATGTGCTCGTGGCAACGCCAGGAAGATTGATCGACCATCTGGAGCAGGGGACGATGAAGCTCACCGACATCAACATTCTCGTGCTGGACGAAGTGGATCGCATGCTCGACATGGGATTTCTGCCCCAAGTGCGCAGGATCGTAGAGCAATGCCCCAAGGATCGGCAGACGCTCTTTTTCTCCGCGACATTGCCGCCGGAGATCGAAGGACTCACGAAATGGGTGCTGCGCGATCCGGAAATCATCGAAATCGGTTCCCGGCATTCCCCCGCGGACACGATCACCCACGCATTTTATCCCGTGGCGCGCGACCAGAAGTTTGACCTGTTGCTTGCCTTGCTGGAGCGCACCAAGTTCGACAGTGTCCTCATTTTCTCCCGCACCAAACATGGCGCGGATAAAATTGCCGGACGGTTGAAGTCGGCGAACCATGCGGTCGCGGTGTTGCACTCAAACCGTACGCAACGTGAGCGAGTCGAGGCGCTGGAAGGTTTCAAATCGGGCAAATACGAGGTGATGGTCGCCACGGATATCGCAGCCCGCGGCATCGATGTCGCCGGGGTCAGCCATGTGATCAATTACGACGTGCCGCAGCATCCCGAGGATTACGTGCATCGCATCGGGCGCACAGGCCGGGCGGAAAAAGTGGGTGACGCTTTCACGCTCGTTACTGGCGAAGAACTTGACGATGTCCGCGCGATCGAACGGTTCATTGGAACCAAAGTGCCGCGTTTGAAGCTGGATAATTTCCCGTATCTCTATACCGCGTTGTTTAACGAGGATGCCGTGGCCCCGGGCGGCGCGCGTGGCGCGAAGACGTTCCGTGGTTATTCCGCCGGTGGCAGTCGCAAGCGGCGGTAGGTTATTTAGCATTTGGGGGCGGTGGGCGAAAGGGATTTTCACCACCAAGGCACCAAAGGGCAGGAAACAAGGCGTTGTTAGCGAGAATCCTGTAAATCTTGTTAATCCTGTCGTAATTCTTTTCCCCGTGGTCTTATACGCCGAAGCAACCGTCACAGGAGACAGTGTTGTAAAACAAAGGAAAGAATTTTTAAGACAGGATTAACAGAATTTACAGGATTATGTTTGCGGCTCACGCCGGGATTTTTTGGCAGGCTCTACAGCGATCAGTTTCGGATGATGCCCAATCTCCTTTTTGTCAGTGAACCGGGTGAGTGTTGTTGAAAGTTGAGAGCAGCGGCGGAAAATAAATATTACGAGGTGCGTCTTGGGAGGTGATGGGGGGAAGGCTTTCCGTTGCCTTTTTCGATGTCGGCTACCAACTGGCTGACCATGCGGTGGGCCCGTTTTCCAGCCGGGGTTTTCAAGGTGGTTTTGAAGATGATGAGCCACTTTTTGGCGGTCTCGAGGGTTTTGGGGAGTTTCGTCGATCCTACCCGGTCGCTCAGGTTGTCAAAGGCGTCGGCGAGTTTTGCGATCTGCACCTGTTCCGGGGCCTTGCTGAGTTTTCGCTCGTAATCCTGCTCGCGCAATTTTTTCGAGAGCATCTTGTTCTTGGTCAGCAGGATCACATACTTTGCCACGCGCGGGCCGAAGATTTCGGCGATCTCGTCGTGGTCGGTGTTGGTGTCCTCGATTACATCATGCAGCAGCGAGGCGGTTAAAACATCCAGGTCGGTGACCTCGAAAAGATGCCGTGCGATCAGGGTGACGCGTGCCACATGGGCGAAGTAGGGGGTCATGCCGTCCGCGCGTTTCTGGTCGCTGTGTTTGCGGGCCGCATAGCTTGCGGCCTTCATCAGGTGTTGTATCGGATCGTTGATCATTTTGAGATAGTCATCGGTTCGCAGCGCTGGAAGATTTGTTGGATTGCCCAAGCCGCATGCTCTGCGATTAATGGCTCCGGGTCGAGCGCAGCTTTTTGCAATGCGGGGATATCGGCACGCGTGCCGGTGTTGCCGAGAGCCACGCATACATTCCGCAGGAAACCGCGGCGCTTTACCCGCTTGATCGGCGACTTGCGGAACAGCAGGCGGAATTGATCATCGGTGAGGCTGAGGAAATCGGTGAGGCTCATTCCCGCGACAGTGCTGCGCATTGCAAATGTGGTTTCGTTCGACGCTTTCGCAAAGCGATTCCAGGGGCATGCGCTGAGGCAGTCGTCGCATCCGTAGATGCGATCGCCTATGAGCGTCCGGAATTCCTCGGGGATGCTGCCTTTCAATTCAATCGTGAGATATGAGACGCACCGCCTTGCATCGAGCTGGTAAGGTGCGGTGATTGCATTGGTCGGGCAGGCATCGATGCAACGGGTGCAGCGTCCGCAACGATCCGGCTGCGGCGCATCTTCCGTGAGTTCCAGCGTTGTCAGGATCTCCGCGAGGAAAAACCAGGTGCCGAGGTCCTGATTGATGAGCATGGTGCTTTTGCCGTGCCAGCCCGCGCCGGCCTTGGCGGCAAAATCGCGCTCAAGCACGGGGCCGGTATCGACGTAGCACTTTTGCACCCCGCCGTGTCCGCGCAGGAAAGTGTCGAGATCGGCCAGCTTCTTCTCGATGAGATCATGGTAATCGTCGCCCCAAGCATAACGGGCAATTCGTGGAAATGATGAGGCATCGGGCTCGTCATTTTCCCCATCCCCCTGCCAGTAGTTCATCGCCAGGACGATCAATGATTTTGCACCGGGCAGCACGGCTTGAGGGTCCATGCGCCGCTCCTTGTTGCGTTCCATCCATGCCATTTCCCCGGCGCGGCCATCGTCGAGCCATGCCTCAAATTCACGGGCATGAGGGGGAGCTTCGCATCTGGCCACCCGGCAAACATCGAAGCCGAGCGCCTTCGCTTGGGCAACGAGCGCATCTTTCATAAGAAAGTTTTACATCAAATCCCGCGCTCTGCCTCTAAAATAATGGTATCTGCCACTTGCTCGTGGGTTCTGTCACAGGTATCCACGATGAATTCCGCCGCTGCAGTATAGAGCGGTGTGCGCTGGGTGAGGAGGTTGTGGATGGTCTCGCGGGGATTCTCCGTTTGCACCAGCGGCCGCTTTTGGTTGCGTGAGACGCGCTTGAAAATCGTCTCTTCACTTGCCCGCAGCCAGACCACGAGGCCGATTTTTTTCAGGAGAGCGGCATTGCTTTCGCGCAAAATGATCCCGCCGCCGGTCGCGATGATGTGCCGGCCCTTGCCTGCCAGGGATTCCAGGGCAAGCGTTTCCTGGTCGCGAAACCAGGCTTCCCCGCGGGTTTTAAAGATTTCCGTGATCTGCATCCCGGTCGCCTGAATGACCAGATGATCTGTATCGACGAAGGGAAAGCCGAACCTGAGCGCAAGAATGCGACCTACCGACGACTTTCCACTGCCCATAAAACCAATGAGAACAATGTTTTTATGGGTGGGCGAAATCTCCACGGTACAAAGGCTCCCTAGCTCACGCGCGTTACATTCCGCGCCTTCGCCCCTTTGTCATCCTTGTAGAGTTCGTATTCCACCATGTCGCCTTCGTTCAATGTTTTATAACCGTCGCTTTGAATAACGGAAAAGTGGACAAAAATATCCGTCGGAATCTCCGGATCCACAATGAACCCGAACCCCTTCTTCTCGTTAAACCACTTCACAGTACCTCTTGCCATAATTACACACCTCACCTGTTGGACTTTAATTTAACTTGCGCAGAGAGGGGATTCGACTGCGCGGTGGGAAAATAATTACATATTTCACTTTGGTCAATACTCTGTGTAAAAAGATTTTCAGCAGGAAAAATTTTCCGCCTTTACATGGGCGCGGACATCGCAACAATTCCCTGCTCCAATTTTTTATATGAAAACTACCGCACCGCTCGTATCCGTCGTCATGGGAAGCAAGTCCGACTGGGACACCATGAAAATCACCGTGGAAACCCTCCAATCGCTCGGCATCGAGGTGGAATACCGCGTGGCCTCCGCCCATCGCACGCCTGATCTCGCCATCCAGCTCACCAAGGAAGCGGCAGGGCGGGGCGTAAAAGTCATCATCGCGGCGGCAGGCGGCGCGGCGCATCTTGCGGGTGTCATCGCGGCATATACATGGCTTCCTGTCCTTGGGGTGCCGATTGAAAGCAAGGCGCTGAAGGGCCTGGACTCCCTGCTTTCCATGGTGCAAATGCCCGGCGGCATTCCCGTGGGGACGCTGGCAATCGGCTCCGCCGGCGCCAAGAACGCAGCGCTGCTCGCAGCCGCAATCATCGCTTTGGAAAACGAAACCGTCCGGACCGCCCTGCTTGCTTTCCGTGAAAAACAGACCGCCGAGGTCGCTGCGGTGACGCTGCCGTAATTTTTCCGGCGGCAAAGGGTATTTTCGACATGGAGACTGAGATTCGCGCGGAGGGATCGGACCGCGCCGTGGAACTGCTCGCCGCTGGCGAGCCCGTCGCGCTGCCCACGGAAACCGTGTACGGTCTCGCGGCGGATGCCACGCGCCCGGATGCAGTATTGAAAATATTCGAGGCGAAGGAGCGGCCTTTTTTCGATCCCCTGATTGTCCATTTGCCCGATATTTCGTGGCTTGACCGCATTACGCGGGACCGCAGTCCGCTTGTGCAAAGACTTGTCGAGGCATTCTGGCCGGGGCCGCTCACAATCGTACTGCCGCGTCGTGAAATCATTCCTGATGTAGTCACTTCCGGGCTCGAAACGGTGGCCGTGCGGATGAGCGCGCATCCTGTTTTCCAGAAAATCTGCGCGCGTTTCGGCAAGCCGCTCGCCGCCCCGAGCGCGAACCGCTTTGGACGCATCAGCCCGACCACGGCGGAGCATGTCATGGCGGAATTGGGTGGGCGTATCCTGCTCATCGTGGATGGCGGCGCCACTGAGATCGGGGTGGAATCCACCATTGTTTCGATCGACGGGGACCGGATCAAGATCCTGCGCAGCGGCCCTGTGACCGTCGAGCAGCTCTCGGAGTTTGGCGAGGTTGTTTATGAAAAACGGAGCGACATGCCTTCGGCTCCCGGGCAATTGCAAAGCCATTATGCGCCGCGCACGCCGATGCAACTTTTCAAGCACGCACACGAATTTGTGCCCATCGGAAACAGGCGTTTCGGGTTGCTGGCATGGGGCCATTCCCTGACCGTGCATCCCTTTGCCGCGGTGGAGACGTTGAGCCCGACACAGAATTTGCGCGAGGCCGCCACGCGCCTTTTTGCCGCGATGCGCAGGCTCGATGAGGCGGGGCTGGATCTGATCGTCGCCGAGGAAGTGCCTGAAACCGGGCTTGGCATCGCAATCATGGACCGCCTGCGGAAGGCGTCGGCAAAAGGCTGAGGAAAAATGGCGGGCATCGAAAAAAACCTGACGGCGACCGGCGTGAAGATAAGCACGAAAGCCGCAGGGGTCGTCGGCCTGGCGGTGATGTGCAGCCGGTTGCTGGGACTGGTGCGCGAACAGATTTTTGCCGGTCTTTTCGGAGCGGGAGCGAATCTCGATGCGTTCCTCATGGCGTTCCGGATCCCGAATCTGCTCCGTGACCTCTTTGCGGAAGGCGATCTTTCCACGGCATTCATCACCACTTTTTCGAAAAAAATCGCTACCGAGGGCGACGAGTCCGCCTGGAAGCTCGCAAACAAGATGGCGACGCTCACCGCCGTTTTCATGGGTGCGATCACGCTGCTCGGCATCCTTTTCGCGCCGCAACTCATTAATGTGATGACATGGTGGAGCTGGTCGCCCGAGAAAACGGCGCTCACGGTTCTCCTCACGCGCATCATGTGGCCGTTCATGCTCACGGTGTCGCTCGCCGCGCTGGTCATGGGCATACTCAATGCGAAACATATTTTCGGCGCGCCGGCGATGGCTTCCAGCTATTTCAATGTGGGGTCCATCCTCAGCGGCGTGGCGATCGGCTGGTGGATCGATCCGCATTTCGGTCCCCGCGCACTCATCGGCATATCCATCGGTACTTTGGTGGGTGGGTTAAGCCAGTTGCTGGGGCAATTTCCATCGCTTCACCGCACCGGCTATCGCTTCAGCCCTGATTTCCAATGGCGCGATGCCGGTGTGCGCGCGATTCTTATCCTCACGGGGCCGGCCGTCGTCGCTGCGAGCACGGTGCAGGTGAACGTGCTTATCAATACCGGATTTGCCTCCAGCCTGGGGGATGGCCCGGTGAGCTGGCTGAACATTGCCTTCCGCCTGATGCAACTCCCCCTCGGCATCTTCGGCGTGGCCATCGGCACCGTCACGCTTCCGCTGGTTTCAAAAAGTGCCGCCATGGGGAATATGGGTGAATTCCGCTCCATCCTCGCGCGGGGGATGCGCCTGGCGTTCCTACTCACGATCCCATCCGCCATAGGGCTGGTGATGCTTGCGCAGCCGATCATCAGCGTGCTCTACCAGCATGGGCGCTTCACCGATGAAATGACGCGCCAGACTGCCGGAGCTTTGCAATTTTACGCCGCAGGCCTTGTGGCTTATTCCGCGCTCAAGGTGCTGACGCCGGCCTTTAACGCCCTGGACAAAAAGCGGACGCCTATGATCGTCAGCTTCCTGGCCATTGGCGCGAATCTTTTGTTGAACTGGATATTTGTCTTCCACCTCCACTGGGGACATCGCGCACTTGCATTCTCAACGAGTCTTGTGGCGACCGTCAATTTCCTCGTTCTCTATGCCTTCATGGCGCGTTATCTCGGGCGGTTGGAAACGCGATTCCTTATTGCCACGCTCACGCGACTGGCCATCTGTGGCGCGGTTCTGGCGTTGGTCTGCTGGGCGGCTCAGGTATGGATTTTTTCCGATCTTCCGAGGATGCATTTTTTGCCAAAGCTGGCTGGCCTGTTTGGGACGATTTTCGTCGCTGCGGGGCTCTTCTTCACGACTGCCTATTTCCTGAAAATCGACGAGGTTGAGGATGTCATCGGGATTGTGCAACGGAAGCTTTCCCGATCTTCCGCGAAATAATTGAATAACAACGCCCCGCCCGCCGTCTGAACCCACGCCGGCAGAATGCCGGCGCCTATCAAGACCAACCGTTTTCAACTTTACAGCGTTCCGGCGCGCTCCATAGTAATTCTTCTCCATTAGAATTTTTGCCACGACCATGAAAAACTCCACCGGCGCCATCCTGCTATCCGTCGTCTCAGTCGGCTGCATAGCGACCACGCTTTGTTTTGCCGAGGATGCCAAGGAAGCCGTGAAAGACACCGTCAAATCCAGCATGGAGGCATCCGCTTCGGCCACCCCGCTGCCGCCCATGCCCGAGCCGCTGGCTCCCGTGGCAGCATCCGGTTCCTCTCCGTCACCGAAGGCGACAGCCCCGGTCGCCGCGCCTCCATCCAGCGTCCCGGCAGAGGCCACGCCCGCGCCATCCGTCACTTCGCCCATTGCTTTCAATTCGCAAAACAAGGAGACGGCCAAGACGATCTACCAGCTTCTCAAGGATATCCAGGAATCCGAGTTCGACCCCGAGAAAAACCTCGGCTGCATCAACAAGCTCCAAGACGCTGTCTCGCAGACGGATTTCAGCGCGGTTCAGATCATCAATGGCTACATCAAGGACTCTCTCGCGCTGAACACGCTGCGATCCAGGGACATAAAAATCCAGCGGAACAACAGCGGCAAGGTTGCTCATGACGAGGGAAGCAAGACCGATGGATCCGCGGGTGCCGGCGGGCCTCTCCTCAATGTCACGATGGGCGGCGGTTTCGAAAAAACCAACGCCCACCATGGCGAGGATGCGAACACCACCGACGTCTCCATCTCCTCGTCGAACGACGCCGTGCCCCTCGACCGGGCGCGCCAGCAGCAGGCGGTCTCCTACGGTCTGCTCCTCAACGAAATGAAGCACCTTGGCTTTTCGCGCCCGATCGATGTGAAAAAAATCTACGGTCGCTGGAAATGGCGATGCAACGAAGACGCCGCGACCTACGAATTCGACTTCAGGGCGGACGGCACCGTGTATGTGAAGCTCAACGCCGACGATCCCTCCAAATGGCGCGGCCACGGTTTCGTGAACAAGGGCCGCGGCGCGTGGAAGGTCGATTACCGCTCGCTCACCCTGGAGCTGAACGACATCAACCTCGCCGGTTTCTGGGCGCAGCACCCGCTCATCTTTTTCGCCGGCAAGGAAATCGTGGGCATCGACGATGAAAAAATGCTCCTCGCCACGGATGAGGACAACGAGTTGAAGCGCATCTCCGTGGACAAGAAATAGGGAAGCGCGTTCCAAATCGCATAGTGGATACTCCCCATTGATTTTACGGGGGTTTTCAGGCATGGTGAGGGTATGAAAACACTCCCCCTTGTTTTACTCTCGGCGATAGCCATGCTGTTTGCCCAGTCCGGCTTCGCGCAATCCACGCAGGATGCCCTGAACGACGCCCAGCGCGCCTACATCCGCGGCGATACCGAAACCGCCAAGGCCCAGTTTAAGATCGTGCTGGAGCTCGATCCGCACAACGTCACCGCGCAGAACTACATGCGCATGATCACCCTCGCGGAAAAGGCCAACGGCGGCGGCGCAGTCCAGCGCGAAAAACAACTCACCGCGCTCATCCTCCCCCACGTCGAGTTGACCGAGGCCACCTTCGGCACCGCGCTTGAATACTTGAAGCAGAGCGCCGCCAAGCAGGGCGTCACCGATGTCAGCTTCGTCGTGCAGGCCCCGCAGGATGTCGTCGATACCAAAAAAGTGACGCTCAACCTCTCGAAAATCCCGTTCACCGAGGTGATCCGCTACATGGGCGAGTTGACCGGCTTTAAATTCTCCATCGAGAAATACGCCATTGTCGTAAAGTCGGACGCTGCGCCCGTCGTGACCTCCGCGTCGCCCGCTCCCGCGCCGGCCGCGACTCCCTAGCGGATTCGCCGAGTCCAGTTGTTAGACATTGTAGCAACCGCCCTGCGGGCCGTTCCGCACCTTCTTTTCCCCGCACCGCCGAAAAGTCTTCAAGTGCGCCCCGTTTCCTGATTTTCTTCATTCCAGAAAATTGATGAAAATCCCCGCTGCCATTTACGAAAAGTTCATCCGCCCGGCCCTGTTCTCCATGGACCCGGAATCCGTGCATGAACTGGCGATGAGCCTCCTCGCCGGAGTCTCCCGCAGCGGCCCCTTGCTCAAGCTTGTCTCCCCGAAACACGATCCCCGCCTCGAGCGCACCGTCTTCGGGTTGAAATTTCCAAATCCGGTCGGCCTCGCCGCCGGGTTCGATAAAAATGCGGTCGCGCTTCCCGCGTGGCAGGCCATGGGCTTCGGCTTCATCGAGGCCGGCACCGTCACCGCGCGCGGACAGCCCGGCAATGTCCGCCCGCGCATCTTCCGCCTGCCCGCGCACAAATCTTTAATCAACCGCCTCGGCTTCAACAACGAGGGCGCCGACGCCGTCGCGCAACGCCTCGCCCTCCTGAAAAAATCAGGCCACTGGCCCACCATCCCCGTCGGCATCAACCTCGGCAAATCCAAGGTCACCCCGCTCGAGGAAGCCACCGCCGACTACCTTCTCTCCTTCACGCGCCTCCAGCATTTCGGAGATTACTTCGTGCTCAACGTCAGCTCGCCGAACACCCCGAACCTCCGCAAATTGCAGGACAAAGCCGCGCTCGACGAACTCTTCGGCCACATGCAGCGCCGCAACACCGACAAGAAACCGCTCCTCGTAAAAATCGCGCCCGACCTCGAGTGGGAAGCCATCGAGGAAATTCTCGCGCTCGTGCAGGAGCATGAAATCTCGGGCATCATCGCCACCAATACCACCATCGACCACTCCGCCGTCCCTGCCGCGCTCGACCAGCAGGGCGGCCTCAGCGGCCCGCTCCTCCGAGCCCGTTCCACCGAGATACTGCGCTTCATCACCGCCAGGACGAAGACGCCCATCATCGCCGTCGGCGGCATCATGGATGCCGATTCCGCCATGGAGAAATTCGACGCCGGCGCCGCCCTCGTGCAGATCTACACTGGCTACGTCTATCGCGGCCCCGCGTTGATCAGCGAGATTTGCGACAGGCTCCTGGCGCGGAAATGAAACGGCGCAGGCGCATCGCCGTCATTGGGATGTTGGTAGTCTTACTTTATATCCTTTCAATAGGGCCGGTGACTTGGCTGGTTTACGACAACACCGAATTTATTACGTCCAGCCAACTGGCAGCGGGAATATTTTATACTCCGATAAGATGGGTCGGAGTAATATTGCCGCCGCTGGATAAAGCGATTACTTGGTACGCGCGCTTGTGGGTTCCGCACTTTGATCAGGGGCATGAACCGCCAGATTCAAACTGACTCCCGCCATCCCGCCGCATTCATACCGGTAAATTCCTTAAACACCGTCGCAAAATACTGGCTGGAATTAAACCCCACCTCAAACGCGATTTCTGTCACCGATTTTTGCGTGTTCCGCAGCAGCTTCTGCGCTTCGCGGATGCGGATGCGATTGAGATGCGTCACCGGCGTATCACCCGTGTATTTTTTCATCAGCAGGCCAAATTGCGTCCGGCCCAGCCCGCAGGCGCGGCTCATCGATTCCATCGTCCACGGCTCGGCATGGCGCGCCGCCAGCACCCCTGCAAATCTCCTCACGCGCCGTCCCGCCTCTGGCACCGTGGCCCCCTGCCTGTGCTCCGCGATCGCGCTGCACGCCACATCGGCGATCAGCAGCTTCACCGTGTCGCGCACGCGCGCCGCCGCCAGCGGCCCCGGTTCCCCCGCCAGTTTGAAAAACTGCGACATCAGCCACACCGCCTCGTCCGTGGCCGGCAGTGCATGCGGTTTGTCCCCGGCCAGCGCGGAGGAAATCGCCCGCTCCTCCGCCGTGGTAAATCCAAACGAACCATGGAAACCAAACCGCCGCCGCGGTTTCGTGTGCAGCGCATCGAGCGCAATGCAGAGATAGGAAATCTCGGTGCTCGGCTGCAACTCCTCCGCGCCCCCGTGCTCCTGCCACGGCAGCGTGTAAAACAGCATGTCCGCCATCACCCGTTCCTGCTTTCCCTCCACCACCCAGTCCGCCTCCCCCTTCGATACCAGCACGATCTCCAGCCCGGGATTTTTGTGGCGCCCCAGCCGGTGCTGTTTCTTCCCTTGCTTCCATTCTCCATGGAAATGGAGGCCTTTGATCGGGGAAGGTTCCACATGCATATGTTCAATATTTACCGGCGTATGATCCCGGAAGCAACTTCTTTGGCATCCGCTAGGCTCTCCTCACCAAACCCAAAACATTATGAAATTCACCACCGCACAACTCGACCAGTACCGCAACGAAGGCTACACCACCGCCCCGGAATTTTTTGACAGCGAAGAAATCGCCGCCATGCGCGCCGAACTCGAGCGCTTCAAGCGGGATGGCTTGTTAAACAACGTAGCAACACTCGGCGACAGCAAAACCCAGGCGCCGACCGCGGTCAATCTCCAGATCTGCCCCATCGCGCCAAAGAGCGACCTGTTCCGCTCCCTCGGTTTCGCGGAGAAGGTGGTCGAGTCCATCCATCAATTGATCGGCGATCCCTTCCTCTGGCAGCTCGACCAGATTTTCCTCAAGCCCGGCCGCCACGGCAAAGGCACCTCATGGCACCAGGACAACGCCTACTTCCGCCTCAAAGACCGCCGGCACGGCATCGGCATGTGGACCGCCATCCACGCCGCAAATGTCGATAACGGCACCATGCGCATCATCCCCCGCGGCGACGCGGAGCTTCTCGCGCACGACCGCGATGGCGCCAGCGCCCACCACATCAAGTGCGTCGTCGATGAGACCAAAGCCATCCCCATCGAGTTGCCCGCCGGCGGCGCCCTCTTCTTCAACTACGGGGTGCCCCATTGCACCACCGGCAACAACACAGACCACGAACGCGCCGGCCTCGCCCTCCACTTCATGCGCGAGGAGGCCGTCGTGGACCCAAATTACCGGAATGCAGTCATCACCGGCCCCAACGCAACCAACGGCGTCAAGGAATTCGGCACCGACCAGCGCGGCCTCTGGGAACGCCAGGTCAAGGAAGCGAATCGCCACGCGCTCGCCCACGCATAGGCCCTGTCAGTCCCGTAAAACCTATCAGCCCTATTCCTCCCATGTGCCAGCCAGCTTCTACGGATCGGCTCCATCCCGCCTTGCGAAGCGTTTACATCCAGCCCCAAAGGGGCGATTTAATCCAGCCCGGGGCAACGCCCCGGGAACCTTGCGCCTCCATGTCATTAGCCCTGAAGGGGCGGTCCAATCTTCAAGTCGCCAGCCCCGCCGCCGCCCGCTGCTGCGGCCAGTGTTCACGCATGTGTAAAACCGCAGCCCCGGCACCGCAGCCATCGCCACTTCACAACATCGCCCCGCCCCCGCAATTTCGATTGTGAATTGCCATGCGATATCAGATAGCATCCGCTCAAATGATTCTTGAGGTCGCTATTTTGAATGTTCGTCACGGGGAGTGCGATGCCTTCGAGCAGGCCTTCCGCGAAGCCGCTCCCATCATCGCATCCATGCCCGGTTATCACACGCACGAGCTCAGGCTCTGCATTGAAAATCCCGGGCGGTATATATTACTCGTCCATTGGCGGCGGCTGGAAGACCACACCGTCGGCTTCCGCCAGTCACCGGAATATCAGCAGTGGCGTGCGTTGCTGCATCACTTTTATGACCCGTTCCCCACCGTGGAGCATTATAGCGACCCTATCGTCGCCACGACGGCCTGACATCGGGACCGCTGCAATCCGTGCTCATGCTTTAAGCGATTGTTACGCTCAGGGCCGCGTTTCAGATTCGTTAAGCCGGAGGCTTTTTGGACATTAGCCGGTTGGCGCAAGCCACCGGTAGCTTCGATAAAAATGCGACTCAGCCCCGGCAGGGGCTGCGGAAATCCGGGTAACCACGAACACAAATGAACAAACAGGCAACTTACCCTTTCCACACCGCAATGCTCGCCGCATGGATAATGGAAAACCCCGCCTTCAAATAAAAAGCATCGAGCTCCGGATCATGCACCGCCTGCACATATCGGACACCCTCGGCCGACAAATCAGCCACCGCCCGTTGTAAAAGCGCCATGCCGATTCCCCGTCTCTGGGCGGACGGATGCACAACCAGATCCGTCAGGAACGCATAGGAAACGCAATCACTCAGCACATTTAGAAAAGCAATCAGCCGCTCCGCAGTCGAAACGCTGTAATATGCATGCGACCGCTTCAACACTTCCTCATACAAACCCTCACAAGCCTGCCACCCCACCTCTTTGCGCAATTGCTCCACATCCTCACCCCTCAACGGCGCATTCTTTAGAATAATGATATCAGGATTCATTTGACGGAATGCGGTGCCTTCATTTCAGCGCATGCTAAGTCGGAAGCCACTGCTTATGCGAGTCTCATGAGATTCTTCAAAGTGTCACCCTTGTTGTGGCATTGTACCCCCAAATTCCTTTTCGAAGAAACATTACGTACAGCGCCGGAGGCGCGGCGGATTTAAAGCCCGGAGTGCAGCCCCGCGGAACTCCGGGTATCTACAATATACAAAAGTGATCGAACCCCTGAAAGGGGTGACGGAATAAAACCGTCCGCGACGATAACACGCGTCCAATCCTCCCTCTCCCAAAAAAAATCCATGTTTGCCCCCCGCTGCCTCATGCCGTAATCTCCTTCCATGGTTGCACCAGTTCTAGACGAATCCATCGCCGGCAAGGTCATCGCCGGCGACCGTATCACCCGCGACGAGGCACGGGAGCTCTATCACGCCCCGCTCAACGAACTCGGCGAACTCGCCAATATCCGACGCAACCGCGCCAAGGAATCCTCCTACGGCGATCGCGGCAACGACATCGTCACCTACATCATCGACCGCAACATTAATTACACCAACGTCTGCAACGTTTATTGCAAATTCTGCGCCTTCTACCGCACCGAGAAGGACGATGACCACTACGTCCTCACCCACGAGCAGATCGACCAGAAGCTCCAGGAACTCACCGATATCGGCGGCGTGCAAGTATTGATGCAAGGCGGCCATCACCCAAAGCTCGGCATCGACTGGTATCTCAACCTCCTCGCCCACATGCGGGAAAAATTTCCCCATATCAATATCCACGGCTTCAGCCCCCCCGAGTTCAACCATTTCGCCGAAATCTTCAACATGCCCCTGCGCGAGGTCATCGTGAAATTCAAGGAGGCCGGCCTCGGCTCCATCCCCGGCGGCGGCGGCGAGATACTCGTGGACCGCGTCCGCCAGCGCATCTCGCCCTTGAAATGCATGTCCGACCAGTGGCTCGAAGTCATGGCCATCGCCCACGACCTCGGCCTCAGCTCCAGCGCTACCATGATGTTTGGCCACGTCGAGACCCTCGACGACCGCCTCGAGCACCTCCAGCGCCTGCGCGACCAGCAGGACGCCAGCGGCGGCTTTCAGGCATTCATCTGCTGGACCTTCCAGCCCGAGCACACCGTCCTCAAGGCCACGCCAGTCGGCAGCGCGGAGTACCTCCGCATGCAGGCCCTCTCCCGCATCTTCCTCGATAATTTTGAAAACGTCCAAAGCTCCTGGGTCACCCAGGGCCCCAAGATCGGCCAGATCGCCCTCAAGTACGGCGCAAACGACTTCGGCAGCGTCATGATGGAGGAAAACGTCGTCAGCAGCGCCGGCACCAGCTTCCGCCTGCAAAAGGAAGACATCGAATCCCTCATCCACGAAGCCGGCTACACCCCCCACCGCCGCAACAACTGGTACCAGTTGTTGAATTAGCCGACGCAAAACGTGGCAACATGCTCCGGGGAGCGCGCTCGTCTCGAGTGCTGGTTGAGGTGTCTCGCCTCAACGAACTTTTACTCTGGTAAACGCGCCTGTTTGAGCACAGCTGCCCAAGAAAAACGACGTAAAGATAAAACAGCGCGTGCGCGCACACTCCGGGTAGCGCCTGCGGCTCGCGGGCACTTTTCGGCGGCCCGCCGAAAAGATTCGAAGGACGCGCCATCGAATAACAAACGCCTGCTAAGAGTGCTGGCAGACAAGACAGCCGAAAACTCCAAATCCCGCTGCATCCCATTGCCCCCACCTCACGCATTCACCAACCCGAAGAAATCCCGCATCCGCAGCAAAAACGCCTTTTGCGTGGCCTTCATCCTGTCACGCATCACTTCCTCGTTGGCCTCTTCCCGCGCCGCATTCAATCCCATGCGCCGGTAGGCGAGCGTCCCCGAGATTTCATCCGCGATCTCCGGGCGTCCGCGCAATATTTCCTGGAATCCCTCCTTGCTCAGCCTGTAGCACTTCACAGCGGTCCGGGCGACCACCGTTGCCGTGCGGGGTTCGCCCGTCATCAGCCCCATTTCGCCGAAATAATCGCCGGCTTTCAATGTCGCGACCTGCCGGCTCGTCCCGTCGATCAGCACCTTCACATCGGCTTCTCCCTCCGTCATGAGGTACAGCCAGTGCGCCTCCGCCCCCTGCTGCGTGATCGCCTCCCCCTTCACAAAGAGGGCGTTCACCAGCCGTTCCGCGATATGGTCCCGTTCGTCATCCGTGAGCGACCGGAATAATTCCGTGTTCCGCAGCGCCCAGACCCTTTGCGCAATCTCCTTCGCCTTGAGTATTTCCCGGTGCGAAGTTTCCTCGGTGAACAGGATCGATTGCGACGGGATCGCGAGCTCAATATTGGCCCGGTGCAGCGCCGCGAAGATCCGCGTCCGGATCAGTGAATCCGTGACGTCTGTATGGGCAAGATCGGTCAGCCAGTAGCGCACCGCATACGTGCCATCGCCGTTTTTCATGTCCGTGAGCAGGCAATGCAGCTCCGGCGAATTGGACACGGCCCGGATCGGCTCGACCAGCAGCGCGCTGTCCACGGTTTCGATCACTTCCGAAGGCGGATGGCTCAGGCTCACCTGGAAATAAATCCACCGCCGGTGCTGCAGGGGCGCCCCGCGCCGCCTGCCGATCACGGTGACTTTCCCTTTTACGAGCAGGGCGTTCGGGATCACCACGGTGTCCCAGTTCCGCGTCTCGATGGACGTCTGGCGCCACCGGGTTTCCGTCACCCGTCCTTCCACGTCATCTACGCGGATCCAGTCGCCCACGCGGATCATTTGCTCCACTTGCAGGAACGTTCCGCCGATGATGTTCCCCAGCGAATCCTGCAGCGAAAAACCGATCACCGCCGTTATCACCGCGGAGGTGGCGACGATCCCCCTCAGGTCGATCCCGCTCATCGAGAGCAGCGCCAGCGCGATGGCGACGTAAGCCAGGCCCACGAGCAAATCCTGCGCGATATGGGGCGGCTCCAGCCGCACCGCGCGCAGCGCAACCGAAAACAGGAAGATGCTCGTCACATTGACGATCGACGCAGCCAGTATGAACAGCGACGCCCCATGCACCACGAGGTAAATCCAATGGTTTACCGGCATGCCATCCTCAAGCATTCCTGCGGAAAGAAGGATCCCTGCAAAAGAAATTATAAACAGAGCCAGCGACGAACGGATGCGGTCACGCTCCGCGGGCCGGAAGTGGTAAATGATGAAAACCGCGATGAGAAAAAACAACAGTGCCCGGCTCAATCCCCCCTGGATTCCGGACGCTTCCTCGACATATTTCCAGAAATTCATAGTGCGATAACTTCGATCCGCATACTCACCGCGAGCTTTAAAAGTTGTCAAAGAAAACTGGCATTTGTAACGCAATCGTAACAAAAACCCCCAATACAGTAGGATTTATTCCTATAACGCAGCGCGCCGCTGCATGTTCCGGAAAACTCCACCGGCGAAGCCGCACTTCCAATTGGGAGAGCGAAATTCGACGTCCTAAAAACCAGCGCGTCACATTCAAGCAGGGCGCAGTGTAGCGTCCGCCGTCCCCGGCGGAGACACGTCACAGGAAACGGCGCGCAATATCCGGGCAAGACGCGGTGTGGCATCCGCCGTCCCCAGCGGAGCAACGTGATAGAAAAACAACGCGCAATACCCAAGCAGGACGCGGTGTAGCGTCCGCTGTCCCCAGCGGAGGCACGTCACTTGCAATGCACGCTATCTGATCAGCGACAGCGTCTGCAACTCGCGCAAAATCTCTCTTCACTTGGAAAACCGCACCGCATCGGTTAAAACGCTTCATGCAGCGGAAATATAAAGACAAGCCGCCTCGCCTGGACGTTATTTTTCAGCGTTTCGACCTCCCTGTTTATTTCGTTACATTCAACACAAACGGGAGGAATCCTATTCTGGCTTCCGATGGAATTCATCGTGCTTTCCAGACCTATTGCCACCGGGCCCTGGATTTCGAGATCAGCGTGGGGCGGTATGTCATCATGCCCGATCACATTCATTTATTCATTGGCATCGGAAATCGGAGCAAAGTGAGCCTGAGCCGTTGGGTACAGGGCTTGAAACGCCATTTGCACCTGGCACTGCTTGAACTCGGACATGAACCAATAATGAGAGCCAATCAAAAACTAAAATCATTCTGGCAACCCGGATTCCATGATCATTTGTTACGCAACGATGAAAGCTACGCTTCGAAATGGGAATATGTCCGTCAGAATCCGATTCGTGCCGGTTTCGTCGCTAATCCCGAAGGCTGGCCATTTCAAGGCGAGGTCACATTGATCGATCGCATCTAGATTAAGAACGCAACAGAAAACAGCGCGTATATCCGAGCAGGACGCGGTGTAGCGTCCGCCGTCCCCGGCGGAGACACGTCACAGGAAACGGCGCGCAAAACCCGAGCAGGACGCCGTGTAGCGTCCGCTGTCCCCAGCGGAGACACGTCACAGGAAACAGCGCGCAATACTCAAGCAGGACGCGGTGTAGCGTCCGCCGTCCCCGGCGGAGAC
>JBAVPB010000094.1:0-3474 GCA_049692655.1 Chthoniobacteraceae bacterium
ATGGGGGGATGTGCGATGAGGGCGGGGGAATTTAAAGACAGGATGAACAGGATTAACAGGATTTAGTTAAGTGGTAATGGCATGGTTTTGGAATGATCTCAACCAGGTTACGCCCTGCTTCACCCCAGGGTCTTATTGACTCTCGCATAATAGAATGACATCAGGGCCAGAGATTAGCCTGTGTGAAACACGCAAGAATAATTCGCGGGCGACGCCTCATGCGGCGCAGGGCGGCAGTAGCTTCCATGTTCAACTCCCATGCGTGATGCGCGATGAGATTGCCAATTTCATGCTGCTTGAGATGCGCCCAGAGGTATTCGACCGGATTGAGTTCGGGTGCGTAAGCTGGCAAAGGTTCGACAACCAACCTCCCGTTAGTCCAAAGGGAAACCCTCCGGCTCTGCCGGAGGACTCCCAGAGTTTGACAGCTCCGGGAGTCCCCGGGAGTCTACCGATCGTGAACCGCTCAAAGTTTACGAAAGGAGACAAGCATGAAGGCTTACGAAAGTTTGAATCATACGACATGGGAATGCAAAAATCATGTGGTGTTCATTCCAAAGTGTCGGAGGAAGGTGTTGTATGGGGAGTTGAGACCGGAACTGGGAGTAGTGTTCCGGGAATTGGCACAGCAGAAGGAATCGGAGATCATGGAGGGGCACTTGATGGTGGATCATGTGCATATGCTGATCTCTGTGCCGCCGAAGTATTCGGTGTCGCAGGTGATGGGGTTTATCAAAGGCAAGAGCGCGATCCACATAGCCCGGGTGTATGCGGGACGAAGAAGAAACTTCGTTGGACAGCACTTTTGGGCGAGGGGATACTGGGTGTCGACGGTAGGCAAGAACGAGGCAGCCGTGCGTCGCTACATTCAAGAGCAGGAAAAGGTAGACAAACGCCTCGAACAGATGGAGCTAACGGCGCTTTGAGCGGTTCACGCTATTTCAAGCCTCCGGCTCTGCCGGAGGTTTCTGACTAATATGTCGCCTAGATTACATCTGTTGCCAGATGTAGCCGGGGATCCAGTTTTTTTGGCGTTTCAGTTTGTAAGGACGATTGTAGGATCTCGCATCGCGTCGCTGCAACGACTTTCACTTCTTAAATGCTAAATTTCAGCACCCCCCAAATTCAACAAGTGCTGTAACTTCTTCCTCAACGTCACCCGGTTCAAATTCATCTCCCTCGCAAGAATCGTCGGCTTATTCTGATACTGCTTCAGCAGATGCTTGAGCAGCATCGCCTCCAATTCATCATGCAACGCATCGTATTCCGTGCCGGTGGACATGCGTTGCGCCAGCCATTCGACGAGGGCGGTTTCCAACTGGCCGGTCGTGTCGGCGAATAACTGGTGGTCGCGGATTCCAAACGGCAGATGCTGCGGAAAAATCGTACCGCCGGATGAGACCGCGGCGGCGTGCTCGAGGGCGTTGCGCAGTTCGCGCACGTTTCCCGGCCAGTCGTAACGTTGCAGCATTTGCAGCGTCTCGGGGGCGAGTTGCAACTGCCGCTCGCCGCCCATGCCGCCGAGGAATACGGAGGCCAGCGCGGGGATGTCTTCCTTGCGCCGGTTGAGCGCGGGCAATCCGATCTCGAGCACATGCAGCCGGTAGTAGAGATCCTCGCGGAAACGCTTCTCGCGCGTCTCTTCGAGCAGGTCCTTGTTGGTCGCGGTGATCAATCGCAGATCGACATGGATATCCTCGCGCCCGCCGACGCGCACAAAGACATGCTCCTCGACGAACCGCAATAACTTCGCCTGCACCGAGGGCATGATGTCGCCGATTTCATCGAGGAACAGCGTGCCGCCTTTTGCTCGTTCGATGTGGCCCTCCTTCGACGCAAGCGCGCCGGTGAACGAGTTTTTTTCATGCCCGAAAAGTTCGCTTTCGAGGAGCTGCTCGGTAAGCGCGCTGCAATGCAGCGTGACAAACGGCCCATCGCGCCGGGCGCTGTTCGCGTGGATCACGCGCGCGGCGAGCGTCTTGCCGGTGCCAGTGGGACCGCTGATCAATACCGGCGCCTCCGTGGTGCAGGCATGCGCAATCTCGACAAAACTCTGCTGCATGCACGGCGCCGCGCCGACAAGGAGCGCAGGCTCGTTGCGGCGGCCGGTGGGCCCTGCGGGAACGGGCAGGGGAGGCACGGCTTCCAGCAACTGCCGCAGGGTCTTTTCCATTTCCTGGAGGTCGAGCGGTTTTACAAGATACGCCTCGGCCCCGAGCTTCTTTGCGGCGACCGCGTTTTGAAGATTGCCGTGTGCGGTGATGATCAACACGGAGACGGTGGCGGCGCGCTCGCGGATTTTTTCGAGCACCGTGAGCCCGCTCATGTCAGGCAGGCCGATGTCGAGGATCACGAGCGAAAATTCACCGGCGGCCAGTTCGTCCAGTCCGCGCTGGCCGGAGTGGCACAGCGTCGATTCATAACCCATGCGGCGGCCCACCACCTTGAGCGCCGAGGCGAGCGCGTGTTCGTCTTCAATGATCAGGAGAGGTTTCATACGGATGCGGAGTAAGTGGGAAAGAGCAGGGTGACGATCGCTCCCTGCCCGGGGTTGTTGGCGACTTCGATCGCGCCGCCGTGCGCTTTCATGATTTCGGAGGTGACATTGAGCCCGATGCCCATGCCGCCCTCCTTCTCGGAGTAAAACAGGTCGGCGTAATGCAGCAGCGCCTTCCCGGAAAAGCCGCCGCCGGTATCCTGGAAATCGAGATGCGTTCTCCCGGCCTCCTCGCGGCCGGTGATATGCAGTGTGCCGCCATGCGGCATCGCCTGGATGGCGTTGAGGATGATATTGCCAACGGCCTGCCGCACCCTGCGCGTATCGACATTCACCCGGAGGCCGCTGGTGATGCCGGTGGTAATGGAGACGCGCGCATGGGCGGCCTGAGGCTGCATCGATTTCACCACGCCCGCGACCAGTTCGCCGGCATCCACCGGGGAAACCTGCGGCGGCGCGGGCCGTGCGAGGAACATCCATTGGTTCACAAGGCTCTCGATCTTTGACGTCTCGCCCACGATGATCGGGATCGTCTCGGCAGCGGCGGCGGAGAGTTCCGCGGGCGCGGCCGATTCCATCAACTGCACATGCATGCGGATCGAGGAGAGGGGATTGTTGATCTCGTGGGCGAGGCCGGTCGCCATTTTTCCCAACAGCGCGAGCCTCTCTGCTTTTTCGCGGCGGTTCCGCTCGGCGACGAGCTGGTTGTGGGTATCCAGGTAAGTCCGCGCCAGCAGGCCGATCTCGTCATTCCGATCCGTGCCCGGCAGCGCTGGCGCATCGTCTTTTTCAATATGCGGAAGACGCAGCGCCAGGATCCGCAGCGGACGCACGACGCCGCGCGTCAGCGTCCAGGCCAGCACCAGCGAAAGCCCCCAGAACGATACCAGCATGATCAGCGTGGAAGGTCGCAACAGCAGCGTGGGATCCTGCGCCGGGCGGATGAGAAGCAGGTCGTGCGTTTGGTCAACCGGCGT
>JBAVPB010000095.1:0-9911 GCA_049692655.1 Chthoniobacteraceae bacterium
GGGAGGGTTTCTGTTTTGAATCGATGACTTGGTTTGTATTCATGAAGGATTTGGATTTAACCGCCCGAGCCGCTCGACATGGTATGGATGATCGCAAGCAGAGGAACAAACAGGGCGATTGTCGTGATTGCAATCTGGATAAAGGCCGCGACTATTAGAACACAAAGCTTTGTGAGTGCGCGTTCCGGCGAAGAGAATAAGCAGACTATGAAGCCCGCTCCCAGGAGCGCGATGCTGAGTACAGTCAGCGCGAGGCGGCAGCCAATCAACATTGCGGTCAGAGCGGGTACATTACCCGCATGAAGCATGTCATCAAAAAAATGTTTTAACTCAGGTATAAGGACAACAGCCTCGAAAATATTCATTGCGGAAATCCCAACAAGGATGATCAGTAATCCTGATCTGATCGTCCGTGCCAAATGCGCGATTTGCTGCTTCAAATCGATGGAAAAGTCGTCGTTCATAGGGGGAATGAGAGGTATGGAAAATGGCGTCTCATTCAGCCGCCAGGGCCGGCCGACATGGTGTCGCAAGTGGAGACTAGCGGCAAGAGGAGGCCGATGCACGTTACCGCGATCTGAAAAGAAACGGCAACGGTCAGCGCGCTCAGCGAGATGATCGTCTTTTCGAGCGACGCGAACCGGCAGATCACAATGCCTGCCACTGGAATTAAAATACCAATAGCAATAAGCTCCGCGTGAAAGCTGACGATGAGGCCCGTGATCCCGGGGAGTGCCTTGCCTCCGAGCATATCATGAAAAATCTGTTCGAATTTTGGAACGAGGAAAATGGATTCCAAAACATTGAAAAGAGAAACACCGAGGAGGACGACATAAAACCCGAGTTTCACCGACCGCTTCATTCGGGCGAGTTGCCGATTCAAATCCGCACTGGTATCCTCGTTCATACTATATGGAGGGCGAAGTGACTGTGCAGTAATGAGGCAAGCGGTACTGCATGTCAAACAATGCCGTTACCGACACAACTTAACGATGATGCAAAAAGTCTTCCATCGTCATGCCGATATCTTTCACGATTTGGCGCAGTAAAATGGGTGACACGTCCCTGCCTGGATGATTCGGCACGGTAGTGCCGCGACCGTCGGGGTGACGGTATTGCAAAATGAGAACCGCGCTGCCGGACCAACACGAAATCCCACGATTCCAAAATGCGGCAAATCTCCCGTGGTTTTAAAACAGGGGGCCTGGGCATTTTCGCTAAGCCGCAATCGTGATGCTCTGCGTACCTACAAAGACCGCGTCCATGTCAGGCTCGCCGTCCTCCAGAAGCATTTCGATGACTTCATGCATGTTGCGCTGCAATTCGTCGAGAGTCCCGCCTTGTGAGTGCGCACCGGGAAAACCGGGCACATAGCCGACATAAAGCCCCGTGTCGTAGCATTGCTCGACGACTGCTGTGTAAACGCGCATGGGAAAATAATAAAATGGCATGGGTGGCATGTCAATCGCAGGCGTTGAGAGTTCCCTGCGATTCCTGTTCCTCATGGACCCGCTTTTAGTGATAGGGTTCAAGTAACAGATGCAGGATTCAGCAAAACAGCGGTTTATGGCGCGGCTCGGCGCGAGCTTTGACGATGGGTCGTTTGTGAAGATGACGCTCGGGAAGCCTGCGGCGGCGGAGAGCGAGTTGAAGAAGCTGCTTTTCCGGCCGGTGCTGATCCGCGGCGAAAAAATGTGCTCTGTCGTGAGCCGGTTTGCAACGCGCGATGAGACGAAGAACCATGCGTTTTCCGCCATTCTCGCGCTGGTGGAGGAGAAGCTGGGGACGGAATTTCTGAGCGCGAATCTTTTTACGGAATCCGGCGAAGCGCAGCTCGAACTCGGCACGGCAGGGAAGAAAGACCGGCTGCGGGTGATGGCCGGTGAACAGGAGCCGGCGGCGCTGGAGCATGACCGGAACCGGGTGCGCTGGGTGGAGACGGACGCCGGGTATCTCCAGGCGCTGGATGTGACGGATACCGGCGGGAAGGTGCGGGAGCGGATGGGTGACAAGTTCCGGCAGATCGAGCGGTTTGTGGATTTACTGGCATCGGCCTTCCGCGAGAGCAGCCTGGCGGCGCGTGACGCAAATACGCCGATAACAATGTGTGACATGGGTTGCGGCAAGGGTTACCTGACATTTGCGGCCTACGATTATTTCCGGCGCGTGGAGAAGCGGGATGCCGTCGTGAATGGAGTGGAATCGCGCAGCGATCTCGTGGCGCTTTGCAACCGCGTGGCGAAGGAATGCGGATGCGACGGGCTGCATTTCGCGCAAAGCACGATCGAGGAATACAAGCTCCCGCCGCTGGACATCCTGGTGGCGCTGCACGCGTGCGACACGGCGACGGACGATGCGCTTTTTGCGGGGATCCGCGCCGGGGCGGAGATCATCCTCGCGGCGCCGTGCTGCCACAAGGAGGCGCGTCCGCAGGTGGACGATCTTGAGCGCAGCAACGCCAATGAGACCGGAAAGGGCCCGCTGGGCGATGTGCTGCGGCACGGGATTTTTGCGGAGCGCCACGCGGAGATGGCGACGGATGCGCTGCGGGCGCTGCTGCTGGAGCGCGCGGGGTATCGCGTGCGCGTGAGTGAATTTGTGGCGGCGGAACATACTGCGAAAAATGTGATGCTCATCGCCACGAAACGGCGTGACAAATTGACAGAAACGGCGGTGGCGGACATCGACCAGAGAATCTTGGAATTGAGGAATTTTTATGCAATCAAACATCAGCGACTGGCCGGACTTCTTGTGGAGTGATGTGGACTGGAAGGCGCTCCGCTCGTTGCGGGGGCGCTTTCTGCAGTTCGATCCCCGCGAGGCAAAATCACCCGAACCCATGGAACCGCCGGAGCCCGGGACGATCGTGGAGCCGATTCCTGCAAAGGAGCCGGACCGGAGCGATTACTGGTCGTCGGTGAATGACTTGAAGAGCTACGATTTCACCTTCGGCGAGCGGATCGGGTGGAAGTGGGACACGGTGCTGGCCGAGTTGAAAACGCGCGGCTGGACGCCTCCCACCGGCACGGTGCTGGACTGGGGCTGCGGCACGGGCATTGCAGGGCGGCGCGTGACGAATGAGTGGCCGGATGCGGTGCGCAAATTAACGCCATGGGACCGCTCGGCGCGTGCGCGCGATTTTGCAGTGGAGCGCGCACGGGCGGCATTTCCGCATACGGATGTGCGCGCGGCTGCGGCGGAGAGGCCCGCGTGCGACCTGCTGGTGGTCAGCCATGTGATCAACGAACTGACGCCGGATGCGCTGGAGCAATTGCTCGCCACGGCGGAGCGCGCGCAGGCGGTGCTGTGGGTGGAACCCGGCACGTCGGACGTGAGCCGCAAGCTGATCGCGGTGCGCGAGCGGTTGCGCGGGAGTTTCGGGATCGTGGCGCCCTGCACGCATGCGCTGGAGTGCCCTATGCTGGCCGCGGGGAATGAGCGGCATTGGTGCCATCATTTCGCAAAAATCCCGGGCTACGTGCATGTGGATGCCGGCTGGGGCCGCTTCTCCGCGACGATGCAGATCGATCTCAGCACGCTGCCATTCAGCTTCCTGGTGCTGGACAAGCGGCCGGCGGCTGCGGGCGCGGGGCCTGAGTTTAAAGAGATGCCCGAGGCATCGCGCGTGATCGGCAGGGCGCGTTATTACAAGGGATATGCAAAAGCGCTCTGCTGCCAGAGCGACGGCCTGCGGGAACTCACGCTCGCAAAACGCGCTGCGCCCGAGCTTTTGAAAAGCATGAAAAAAGATCCCGGCTCGCTCTATCGATGGGACCGGGATGGGGATAATATCATGGGCGGGGAGCGGATTTTTTAAAAGGCCACGTGTATTTTGAGGCAGGCGCTGGCTGCGATCCCTTCAGGATCGAGGGTATTTTTTCCTTGCGAGATTCCGTGGGTATTCGCTCGTTCCTCGCTCGACCCACGGCTGCTGTAGCTGTGATGGCTTCGCCATCATGGGAGTCTGTTAAACAATCTCCCGGGAAATCGCGATTGCCTGCTTCAGCCTCGGGCCGACCGCGGTGAAAAGCCAGCGACGGCCCCCGTCGGCGAAGATGCAGGCATCGGATACCCGCTGGGGGACAGGGGCGACACTTTCCCTCCCGTAAAAGACGCCGAGGTGATTTTCTTCGGTGAAATCCGTGCCGACATCGGCGATATATAAATCGCTCTCCACGTCGCTGAGGTCGGGCTTTGTTTTGTCGCCATGGAAAATCACGAGATTCCTGCCATCGCACGGGAAAAACCATGGGCTGCCCACCTGCGTGACTCCGGTCCCCGGGGGCGGACTGATGAGCGGTTTCTTTTGCGCTTCAAAATGGATGCCGTCGCGCGACCATGCGGAATAAATCCGGCGCGTCCCCCCGTTATTGCCCATGAAGAGGATGACGTACGCCGCATCACGCCCGGGCAATTTGCATGGGAACACCCGCGCGTAGGAGGCCTCGGAGATGCCGTCATACATTGCGGTGGAGACCGCCACGCCCTCGTAATCAAAATGAATGCCATCGACTGACGACGCGATGCGCGTGGTGTCGTTCTCCCCATGGAAATAGAGGAAAAATTTCGCGGTGCTTTCCATCCAGATGACATGCGGGCTCGACACATGTGAAACATTGTAAACTCCGGGCCACTCGCGCGCGATGATCGGATTCTCCCCATACTCGCTCCACGGCCCTTCCGGTGAACCGGCATAAGCGAGACAGATTCCCCCCGGCGCATCGTGCGGGGCGTAATACATGTAATACTTCCCAAGCGGCTGCGCGATGTGTCCCACGGTCTTGATCACGCTGGGGAAGATAAGGTCATCGCACGGGTTATAGCGCAGATTTTCCGGCGCAAGGACGATGCTCTGGAAAGCAAAACGAGGGAGCGGGGCATGCATAAAATTTGAAAGACGCGGTGCAAAAAAGTTATGCGTCGTCCCTCCTGCGAAGTCAACGCGCGAGGGCCTGCGCGTCTTCGTGATTTACTCCCGGCAGATTACGGGGTAATCATCATCAACCCATCATTTCCCATGGCTACACAAAAAACCAGACTCTGGCTGATGTATCCCGCGCGGCTCATCACGCGCGCGGTGATTTTTGAACTCGGTGACAAATTCGACGTCATCACAAATATCCGCCAGGCCACGGTGACGCCGGAAGTCGGCCTCGTATCGCTGGAGCTCGAGGGCGAGCGCGCGGAGATCAAGAAGGCAATCGCATGGCTGGAGAAACTCGGCATCAAGGTCGAGCCCGTGGAGATCAACACGATCGAGGGCTGACCGGCGCGATGGCAAAACGCAAATGACAAACGACGCGATCCCGCGCGGCGCCGTGAGGGGGAGTTTCCGGCAATATCTCGCCAGCGGCAAGGGGCGGCTCACGCTGCTTTTCCTCATCGTCATTCTCTCGCGCATTCCTTTCCTGGACGCCGGCTACGGCGCACATGTGGATGCGTGGCGCGTGGCAAACACCGCCCGGCACATCGCGGAGACGCATGATTACGAGGTATCGCGCTTCCCCGGTTATCCCGTCCAGGAGATCACCTGCGCGTTCCTCTGGAAAGGCGGCCCGATCGCGCTGAATGGAGCCTCTGCACTTTTCAGCGCGGTGGCGGCGCTGCTCTTCGCGCTGATCGCGCGCGAGATGAAATGCCGGAGTTATTTCACGATGGGGCTCGTGCTCGCCTTTGCGCCGGTGTTTTACGTCAACAGCGTCACTTCCAAGGATTTCCTCTGGGCGCTCGCGTTTACGCTCGGGAGTTTTTATGCGATCCTCCGGGGGAAACCAGTGGCAGCGGGGATTTGCCTCGGGCTGGCGATCGGCAGCCGGCTCACCTCCGGCGTGGCGGCCCTGCCCCTGTGCCTGATCCTCCAGGGGCTCACGCGCAACGACCGCCCCGCGGACCGCCCCGCGCGCAAGATCGCCATTTTCGCCGCGGCCTCGACCGTTACTGCGCTGATCGTCTTCCTGCCAGTGTTCATGAAATACGGCACGGGATTCTTCGATTTCTACGATCAGCAATATCCCGACTGGCGCACGATCATCCACCGCAGCACGGCGGAAGTGTGGGGGACTTTTGCGATCTTTGGATTCCTGATCGTGCTGGGCGGCATGATGGTGCGCACACGGACCAAGCCGCCACTTCCGACGATGTTTACCTGCGCGCGATTCCATGTGTTTGCATGGGCATGCGCCATCGTGATTTACATCGCGGTGTTCCTGCGACTGCCGCATCACGCGGCCTACCTCATTCCGATGATGCCGTTCACGCTGCTCCTTCTGGCGCGCTTCAGCCCACGGCCGGCATTCATGGCGTTTGCGGTGCTCGTGATCGCCAGTTCGTTTTTCTCGTTTGATCCCGCCAGCGGCTTTTCCCTCGGCGATATTTTCAAGGACCGCCAGGAGCGTTTCAATATCACCACGAGCATCCGGGGATTCCTCGCCTTCACGGAACAATGGCCTGGCAAAAACGTCTTCGTAGTCGGCGGCTGGGAGCCGGAGATCACGAATATCTCCCCTGCCGCTGAGCATCCCGGCAATGACTACGTGTATCTTCTCGACGCGCAAGCCCTGTCGGACCGGCTCAAATCCGGCGCGACCATTTACTACGCCTCGCCCGTGATCCGGCAGTTCAACTACCGCGTTTACGATGTCGATCTGGCAAAATACGGCGCGAAGGATGTGCGGGCCATTTACGACCAGCAAGCCGCCTCGCATCCCGCTCCTGCGTCGAAATAAATCCGCGGCGCGGCCGCTAGAAACTCAACGCCGGCGGCGCGTCCACCTTGATATTGGAGTCCGTGGATGGCTCGTCGAGCGGGCGCACAGGCTCGGCGCGGCGCACCTCGTGTTCATCCGCGGTCTGCCCCGTGCCGTTTGGCGCCTCGGTGTTGTCGATCGGCGCCGGCTTGCCATCCGGCGTAACCGGGGGCGGCGTGCCTTTGCCCACCACCGACCGGTAAGGATCGTTGTCGCCCAGCACCGCCTGCGATTTCACTGCGATGGGGTTTACCGCGCTCACATCCACCGCGAGGGTGGCGCGCGGCGCGACCACGGCACCAGGCGCGGCATTGGCATTGGCATTCACCGCGATGGCCTGCGGTATGATCGAAGGGCCGCTCACGCCGTGATCGCAATATTCCTTCGGCACCTGGTCGAGCGTGCCGATTTCGTAATAACTCGTCGGCCGCGTCACTGTTTCTCCGCTCGCCTTGTCCACGAGAGTTTCCACGCATTTGTCCGTGGCGAGCAGGCCCGAGGAGAGGCAGACCTTGTATTTGGAAAGCCCGCGCGGCATCTCGATGTCCTTCGGCTTGTAATTTGCGAAGCTCGCGTTCATCACATCCACCCAGATTGGCAACGCGATGTCGCTGCTGAACGCCCCGCGATAAATCGACTGCGGCTTGTCAAAGCCGGCCCACACGCCGCAGGTGATCTCGCTGTCGTAGCCGATGAACCATTCGTCGGTGAAATTATAGGCCGTGCCGGTTTTGCCCGCGACGGGGAATTTTTTCAGGCCGTATTTCGTGTAAGCCTTGTCGCCGGTCCCGCGCTCCAGCACCTCGGAGAGGCACGAGTGGACTTCGTAGGCGGTGGTCTCCTTGATCACCTGCAACCTCGCTGCCGGCTCCGTGAATGTGACGTGCCCGTCCTTGTCCTCGATGCGTTTGATGATGAATGGATGCGCCGGTCTCCAGCCGCCGTTCGGGAACATGGTGTAAGCCATCGTCATTTCCAAAAGCGTCGCCTCGCTGCTGCCGAGATACGTCGCGGGAAACTGCCGGATCGGGCTGTCGATGCCCGCGCTCTTGGCCAGCGCCGTCACGCGGTCGAGCCCCGTGGCCATGCCGAGCCGCACGGATGCGGCGTTCTTTGATTTCACGAGCGCATACCTCGCCGGGATGAAGCCCTCGTATTTGTTATCGACGCGCTCCGGCCCCCATTCCCCGAGGATACCCGTGGTGCCGCCGATCATCACGAGCCGGTTGTCCATCACCGAATCCTGGAACAGCGAGCCGGGGAAGATCCCCTTCTCAAACGCCGCCGCATAGACAAGCGGCTCGAACGCCGTGCCCACCGGCCGCTTGGAAAAAGCACGCTGGAACTGGCTGTGTACGAAATCCCGTCCGCCGACCAGCGCGATCACGCCGCCGTTGGAATTATCCAGCGCCACAAACGCCCCCTGCAAATATTCCGGCCCCGGGATCGGCGCGGTCTCCGTGTCATTCTCGGCATTCCTCCGCGCCTGCTGTTTGAAATTCTCGTCGTACTGGTCGTAGGTCTGGTGCTTGAAGCCCGGCTGCTTTTCCACCTCCGTCAACTCCCGCTGGAGGCTCTCCTGCGCCTTCTTCTGCAGGTCGCCGTCGATCGTCGTGTAAACCCGGTAGCCGCCGTTGCTCGCATTATCCACGCCCACCTGCTTCTCCACGAGTTGCCGGATGTAATCCATCGCGTAGGATTCCGTGTGCTTCGTCTTGCGGTTCTTCACCAGCAAATCCTGCGCGATCGTCTGCTCGCAGGTCTCCTTCGAGATCATTTTCTGGTCCACCATGCGGCCCAGCACGAAATTGCGCGCCTCGATGCATGCCTTCCGGTTGCTCCAGGGCGAGAGACTGTTCGGGTTCCGCAACAGCCCCGCAAGCGTCGCGCACTCGGAGAGGTTCAGGTTCCGCGCATCCTTGCCGAAATAGCCGCGCGCCGCCGTCTCCGCGCCGTAGAATCCCGAGCCGAAATATACGCGGTTCAGATACATCTCGAGGATCTTGTTCTTGGAATAAACCCGCTCGATCTCCTCGGCGACAAATACCTCCAGGATCTTGCGCTCGTAGGTTTTGGCAGCGCTGGGAAGCTGCACAGGGAAAGTATTCCGCGCGAGCTGCTGGGTCAGCGTGCTCGCCCCCTGCCGCACATGGCCCGCCTGGTGGTTCTTCAGCCACGCCCGCGCCATGCCGTAATAATCCGCCCCATGGTGCTGCCAGAAACGCACATCCTCCGCCGCCACCACCGCCTGCTTCAGGATCTCGGGAAAATCCTCCAGCGGACGCGGGTCACGGTTCTGGATATAAATCTTCCCGAGCACGTTGTTATTGCGGTCGTAGATGATCGTGGCGGATTCCATCTCATCCAGCTTCTGCATGTCAAACGCCTTGGTCTTCCCTTGATAGACGCTCTTGAAGTAGAGCCAGTAGAGTTCTCCCGAAAAACAAGTCAGCAGGAAAAGTCCAAGCAGGATCATCAACGCGATGAACTTGAATCGGCGATAAAATGGCTTTTTTGTCGGCTTTGGAGTATCCCACCACATAAAGAGGTCGATAATTAAACACCAAGATGCAAAGTCTCAAAGTGGAAAGTGAAACGCATATGCCGCAAGGCGACCCCCTTCTCATTGAATTTATCAGCGATCACATCCGGCGCAACGGCCCGGTCCCCTTCCGCTGGTTCATGGAAAAAGCCCTTTATCACCCCCTGTACGGCTACTATGCCGCCGGAAAAGCAGCCATCGGCAGGCGCGGCGATTTTTTCACAAATGTCAGCGTCGGCCCCCTTTTCGGCAAACTGCTGGCCGGGCAATTTCTCGAAATGTGGGAGCGTATGGGCAAGCCGGGGGACTTCACCATCGTCGAGCAGGGCGCAAATAACGGCGATTTCGCCCGCGATGTGCTCGCCGCGCTCCAAGCCACCGCGCCGGATTTCTTCGCCACAGTCAGTTACATCATCCTCGAGCCCTTCCCGATTCTTCAGGAGCGCCAGCACCAGACCCTCGCCACATTTTCGCAACTCCACTGGCACGCCAGCCTCGCCGATCTTCCCCCATTCCGCGGCGTCCATTTTTCAAACGAACTCATCGACGCCATGCCCGTCCACCTCGTGAAATACACCGGCGGCGCATGGAAGGAACGCCACATCGACTGGCAGGACGACCGC
>JBAVPB010000096.1:0-1828 GCA_049692655.1 Chthoniobacteraceae bacterium
TCCTTCCGGCTCCCACAAGCAGCGCATCTCCAGCCCAATCACCCGAACCGTCGCCATCCGCCCCGAAATCTTCAACATGGAAAGTCGTTTCCTCCAAATCCATCCGCTTCAGCGACACCATCGACCAAGTCCGCGACCTCTTGAAAACACCCGGCGGCAAACCCTTCACCCCGCAGGATAAAATCCGCCTCACCCTGCTGCCAAATCCCTTGGAGCAGGACAAACTCGGCGCGGTCGATATCAGCATCGGCACCGACGCAAAAGGCAGCTTCCTCAAAGCCGGCGACGGCCTCCCGCTCTGCCGCGTCAGCGAAACTCCGAACCTCCGCTGGGCCGCAATGTCAGGCGAGCCCGGCAGCAAAGTCATCACCATTTTCCAGGGCGACGGCGCAGTGGTCGAGCAATTCAAAGCCGGCAAGCTCGCAAACATGATGTCCTTCGACTGCGGCGACTTCGACTTCGACCCCGCAAAAGTGAAGTAACGACTTCGCCGGCGTTCCAAAGCGCCTCTTCTCTTTAATCTGTGTAAATCCGTGAAATCTGTGGACGAAAGATCTCATCCTCCAGCACCCTTTTTTAAGTCTGCGGAAATCTGCGTAATCTGCGGACAAAAAATTTCTTTCCTATATTTTTCCCCGCCTTTCGCATATTTAACGGGCAGAAAATTTATGCCGCCCAACATCGTCTATTTCGACCTCGAAACCCAGCGCACCGCAAATGACGCCGGCGGCTGGGACAAGAAGCGAGACATGGGCATGTCCGTCGGCGTCACCTACAGCACCGCCCTCGACGAATACCGCATCTACCCCGAGAAACGCGTGGATGACCTCATCGAGCAGCTCATCAAAGCCGATCTCGTCGTCGGCTTCAACGTCATCAATTTCGACTACGAAGTCCTCATGGGCTACACCATCCTCGATATCCCCAACCAGTGCCGCACCCTCGACATGCTCGTCGATATCGAGGCCACACTCGGCCACCGCCTCAGCCTCGACTCCGTCGCCACCGCCTCCCTCGGCGTTGGAAAAACCGCCGATGGCCTCGACGCCATCCGCTGGTGGCGCGAAGGCAAGATGCGCGAAATCGCCGAGTACTGCTGCTACGATGTCAAATGCACCAAGCTCGTCCACGAGCACGGCATCGCCCACAAAAAGCTCTTCTACACCGACCGCTTCCAGCAGAAACGCACCGTCGATGTCGCCTGGAGCTAACCGCAAAAACGCCCTCACCTCGGCACACCCGACAGCTAATTACTCGATGGTAAAAAGAATCGATGCCGTCTTGCCGTCCGCCACCACACTCATCAGATAGCTACCCGGGGCAAGCTTCTGCTTGTCCATGGTCCCTGCCAGCGTTCCCTTGTTCGTCCCTTGCAGCAGGATCACCGCGGGAGTTCCCCCCGCCGCAGGCTCACCATTCTCATTGGTTTTGTTGACATTGATGATGGTCATTGCACCGGTGGTGGTGACCTCGATGGCCGCATCGTTCTTCACGGATTTTGCCACCCTGGCAAACGTGTCCCCGGCTTTATAGGTCGCCGCCTGTCCGCCGACGCTTACCGCAAAAGGCAGGGCATTGGTATCCTGCGCGTGCAACTGGCTGAAGGCAAAAACGAGGGCGATAAGAAAACTGATTGGGAGGATTTTCATAATGTTGGAGTTAAATTGTGAAACAACAGTGTATAACAATCACAGCATCCGTCAAGGAGGATAGCCCTCCTCATCCCTTACATCGTATGGGTCAGCTTCGCCTCCTTCCTGAACTTCATTGAAAGCTCGTTATCTTAGCGCCCGGAGGGTGCGGCGGAATTAAAGCCCGGAGTGCAGCG